>CBHWEO010000010.1:0-46408 GCA_966112955.1 uncultured Duganella sp.
GTGAACCTGCTGGACCAGAAGCTTTATAATCTCAACCCTGATTTCCTGTCCTACACCCTGTCCAAGGCGGCACTGCAGGCGGCCACCACGATGCTGGCCCAGTCGCTGGCGCCGAAAGTGCGGGTGGTGGGCGTGGCGCCCGGCATCACCATGGTGTCCGGCGACCAGAGCGAGAAAGGCTTCGCCAAGGCGCACACCAGGACGCCGCTGGGCCGTTCCAGCACTCCCGAGGACATTGCCGCCGCCGTGGTGTATGCGGCGGGCGCGCGGGCCATGACCGGCACCACGCTGCTGGTCGATGGCGGCCAGCACCTGCTGCCGTCGCCGCGCGATGTGATGTTCCTTACCCAATAATTTACTGAAGGTTTTCAACCCCATGCTGTCCGCCCTGATTCACCCGCAACTGCAAGACTGCCGCCGGCTGTTCCTGCGCAACTATGAAGTGCTGATCAACATCGGCGTCCACGATTTCGAGAAGAAGGGCGAACAGCGTGTCCTGATCAACGTCGACCTGTACATCCCGCTGGCGGTATCGACGCCGAAGGCCGACGAGCTGCATGAAGTGGTCGACTACGACTTCATGCGCGAAACCATCGCGCGCCGCATGGCCGAAGGCCACGTGCACCTGCAGGAAACCCTGGTGGACGACGTGGTGCAGGCGATGCTGGCGCACCCGCACGTGCGCGCCGCCCGCGTGTCGACCATGAAGCCCGACGTCTATCCGGATTGCGAGGGCGTGGGTGTGGAAGTATTCAAGATCAAGGAAGCAGCATGAACGCCGTCGTGGAATCCAAGGCCGACGACAAGGTCGCCTACGAAAACAACAAGCTGCACAAGCGCCTGTGCCGCCTGGTCGGCCAGGCCATCGGCGACTTCAACATGATCGAAGACGGCGACAAGGTGATGGTCTGCCTGTCCGGCGGCAAGGATTCCTACGCCCTGCTGGACATCCTGATGACGCTGCGCGAACGCGCGCCGATCAACTTCGAGATCGTGGCCGTCAACCTGGACCAGAAGCAGCCCAACTTCCCGGCCGACGTGCTGCCGCGCTACCTGACCGGCCTCGGCGTGCCCTTCCACATCGAGAACCAGGACACCTACTCGATCGTGAAGCGCCTGATCCCGGAAGGCAAAACCACCTGCTCGCTGTGCTCGCGGCTGCGGCGCGGCATCCTGTACCGCGTGGCCGATGAACTGGGCTGCAACAAGATCGCCCTGGGCCACCACCGCGACGACATCCTCGAGACCTTCTTCCTGAACATGTTCTTCGGCGGGAAGATCAAGGGCATGCCGGCCAAGCTGGTGTCCGACGACGGCAAGCATATGGTGATCCGCCCGCTGGCCTACGTGAAGGAAGAAGACACCGAGCGCTATGCCGCGGTGAAGAACTTCCCGATCATTCCGTGCGACCTGTGCGGCTCGCAGGAAAACCTGCAGCGCAAGCAGATCAAGGCCATGCTGCGCGAGTGGGAGAAGAAGCATCCGGGCCGCGTGGAGAATACCTTCTCCGCCCTGTCGACCGTGGTGCCGTCGCACCTGATGGACCGCGAGCTGTTCGGCTTCAAGGACATCAAGGCCGACGGCGTCGCCAACCCGCTGGGCGATATCGCTTTCGACGAAGAGCCTTGCTCGACGCCCGCCACCGTGCCGGGCGTGATACCGCTGCAGGCGGGCTGACGCTAATTGCGTTGCGCGCCTGAGCTGCGCGCCGACAGGGAGGGCCGCGCGCCTTGAGGGATCAAGGAAGTCGCGCGTGGCCAATGACCTCGTCCGCGCCCATAACGTAGAGTGTTTCGCCGGCAGTTAACCTTCATTTGACTTCGACCTGTATCTTTGCGCTGCCCTTGCAGTTACCGTTGCGCGGCCCCCGACGAGGAATAAAGTCGCCTGCCCGTCCCTGGGTTCAGTCGACCAAGGGTTCATAAGATCGGAGTTACGGCCTGGCACCAAAGGCTACTTCGTCCAGGCCAGTACGAAGTACATCAATCCCAAAGCCAAAATGGGTGGCAGCAGCCATCGCAATCCATCAACCGCCAGCCGTTTCGCGGGCTGCGCCACGACGCGTTTAGCGTATTCGGCTACCGACCGAACCTCCGCCTCGTCAAAGGAGTACTGCTGCCCCTTCGCAATAGAAGCTGCGATGGCACGTAGCCCTTCTTTCGTCTTGCCGCAATACTCGCCATCAATCTCATAGGCCGTGGAGAGAATAAGCGACTTGGCCTTTTCCTCTACGCTTTTAGGCTGAAAATGGCAGCAGGAACACTTGGCGGCCGGACTCCGTTTAACGTTGCCACATTGGATGCAAACGGCGAGGATCATCCGGTAAGCCTCCCAAGTTTGCCGGACCATCTCATGAGGGTCTTTTCCATTTAACGAGTCTACTGTTCGTTAATGTGACGGATCTGGCAGCAAATTGCCTTTAGTTAGTTGCGACAAGCCGGCCCAGCGGATGGAACCCCATTCGGGGCGCATTTCAAAGCGTCTCTCGCCGGCGCGCCAATCCAAACCGAAGTAAAAAGAAAACCGCGGCGTCTATCAGGCCAACTAAGGGCCCAAAAACCACCATGTATGGAAAGTAAAAGGAAACCAATACGATTGGCCAAAAATTCCCTGTCGTCAGCATGTTGGCATGTGACAGTAGCATCGCGAGAAGATACGCCAAGGATGAACTAATGTAGGGGATAAGGAAAATGAAGATCCCTTCCCGTAAGGTAGTCTTCAACTTAGCGGAGGTCAGAATAAGCAATAGGGCAACGGAAAGCAATCCATACAACCAAATTACGGGTACCACCTCTCTTCCCAAGCGTCTATTGACTTGCTCACAGTTGATCGCTAACAGCACCGCCGAAACGCAAATATGCGTCGCATGAATGAGCAAACTTTCGTGTAGTCTTTTCATCGCCATCCCTACGTGGTAGCGGCATGACCAATTCCCCGAACGCCGATGCCGGTACAAGTCGTGCGAAGGCCGTGAGCCGGCGCGCCCAACCGATAATTGCTCTATTTATAATACCTCAAGTAGAATGGCTTCCTTACGATAATGGGAGCATCCATGCGACGTTTTCTTGGCTTGTGCGCCGCTTTCCTGATGTTGTGTGCCGCTCCGCTCTCGCACGCGGAGCAACAGCCCGGGCTTGCCGTGGCGGTGGATGTGCGCCATGTCGCGAAAGACCTGTGGCGCGTGGATTACCGGTTTGCGCGAGCCGTGACGGCGGTCAAGCTGCATTCCATCGGCGAGTTCCGGAAGCAGGAGTGGAAGGTGCTCACGCCCGGCATGGGCATGAAATCCGACGCGGATTTCGATGTCATTGCGTCGAAGGGCAAGCCGTTCAAATCGGCCAGCGTCCAGATCAGGACTTTCGACGGCTGGTCGCCCAAGGAGTATGTTTCCTTCAACCGCTTCGGCGATGGCGGCACGTCGATGTACCTCGGTCACCTGCAAGGCGATGTCGAACAGGGCAACAAGACGCTCTCGATGCGTACCGATTTCAGGCTGTTCGGCCACGCGCGGGAGAACGTGATCGCTCCGCCGGCCAGCCGGTTGGAACCAGGCGGGCCGCGTGGCTATGCCTTTTTCGGCCCGGCGCAGGCTGTCCCTGCCGGTGCGGTGAAAGTCCTGATCGATCCAAGGACGCCGCAATGGCTGCGCGAAACGATCCTCGACGTTGGCGCGAAGACTTCCGCATACTATGAAAAGGCCTATCAGCGGGGCTTGAAGGACGAGCTGCTGATCATGGTCTCGGTGGACAACGTTGAGTCGCCTGGCTTTTCGATGAAGGGTGGCGCCATCATGGGCGGGGGCCAGGTTTCCTACCGGCTGGCAGGCAAGCAGGTCTTGCTTGACCATCCGAAGTTGCGCGAGTACGCGACCATCAACGTTGCACACGAGATGGCGCACATATGGCAAATGGCGATCTCCCGCGGCGGCTTGGGCGAAGACCAGGGCCCGTGGATTCACGAAGGCGGCGCGGAGGCCATGGCGCTCGACGCCCTGGCCAACACGGGCCTGTTGAGCGAAGAGTCGGTGAAGGCCTACCGCGCGAAACAGGCCGCCACCTGCGAGAAGCTTGGCGGCGCGGTCGATACCTATGACGGCATCTATGCCTGCGGCCTGGTGCGCTTCGACAAGCTGGGCGTGGGCATCGTCCCGCTCTGGCGCGCCATGATGCAGGCGACCGAAGCGATGGGCGAGCCCTACTCCCAGCAGATGATCGACGCTATCGTTTCGGCGATGTAGCCTCGGCCTCGGCGCGCGAGAAGGAATACGGCGCGTCGGCTGGCGCAATGCCACGCTGCTCGTTGGGCTTGGCCGACATCTCGACGTCAAAAGTGGCGCCGCGCAGCAGTTCATCGTGGCCCAGCCAGTTGCGCTGCAGCGGCCGGCCGTCCAGGCGCGCGGACTGGATGTAGCGCTTGTCGGCGCCGTTGCCGGGCGCGTTGATGCGCAGCTGCTTGCCGTTCTCCAGGTGCACGGTGGCGCGCTGGAACAGCGGCGCACCCACCACGTATTGTCCCACCGCCGGGGTTACCGGGTAAAAGCCCAGCGCGGAGAACACGTACCAGGCCGAGGTCTGGCCGTTGTCCTCGTCGCCGCAATAGCCGTCCGGCGTCGGCTTGTACATGCGGTCCAGCGTTTCGCGGATCCAGTACTGCGACTTCCACGGCGCGCCGGCGTAGTTGTACAGGTAAAGCATGTGCTGGATCGGCTGGTTGCCGTGGGCGTATTGCCCCATGTTCGCCACCTGCATCTCGCGGATCTCGTGGATCACGGAGCCGTAATAGCTGTCGTCGAACGTGGGCGGCAGGCGCATCACGGTGTCCAGCTTGTCGATGAAGGCGGCGCGCCCGCCCATCAGCTTCACCAGGCCGTCGATGTCATGGAACACCGACCAGGTGTAATGCCAGCTGTTCCCTTCCGTGAAGGCGTCGCCCCACTTGACCGGATTGAAGGGCGACTGGAAGGAGCCATCCTTGTTCCGGCCGCGCATCAGCCCCGTCTCCGGGTCGAACAACTTCCGGTAGTTCATGGCGCGCTGGGCGTAGACGGCGATCTCCGACTCCGGCTTGCCGAGCGCCTTGCCCAACTGGTAGATGGCGAAGTCGTCGTAGGCGTATTCCAGCGTGCGCGCGGCGTTTTCGTTGATCTTGACGTCGTAGGGTACGTAGCCAAGCTCGTTGTAGTACTTCACGCCGGCGCGGCCGAGCGCGGACATCGGTCCTTCGTTATTGGCGCCGTGCTTGAGCGCTTCCCACAGGGTGTCGATGTCGGCGTTGGCGCGGCTGCCCTTGATCCACGCGTCAGCCACCACGGAGGCGGAGTTGTTGCCGACCATGATGTCGGCATAGCCCGGGCTGGACCACTCCGGCAGCCAGCCGCCTTCGCGGTAAGCGTTTGCCAGGCCGGCCTGCATTTCGCGGTTGATCGATGGGTAGACCAGGTTCAGGAAGGGGTACAAGGCGCGGAAGGTATCCCAGAAGCCGGTGCCGGCAAACAGGTAGCCCGGCAGCACCTTGCCGTTGTAGGGGCTCCAGTGCACCGGTTTGCCGGCGGCATCCAGCTCATACATCTTGTTCGGGAACTGCACCATGCGGTACAGGCTGGAATAGAAAGTGCGCATCTGGTCGATGCTGCCGCCCTCCACTTCCACTTTCGACAACACACGGTTCCAGGCCGCCTTGGCACGGGCGCGGGTGGTGTCGAAGTCGTCGTTCGCCAGCTCGCGCTGCAGGTTCAATTCGGCCTGCTCGGCGCTGATGAAGGAGGAAGCCACCTTCATGTGGACCTGCTCGCCGCGTTTGGTCTTGAAGCCGACGATGGCGCCACTGTGCTGGCTTTCCATTTCCAGCGCGCCTTCGACCAGTTCCTTGCCGCGCCATACATCGGTGGACGCGAACGGCTTGTCGAACACCATCACGAAGTAATGGCGGAAGTTCGACGGCAGCGGACCGCGCGCGTAGCGCGTGCTGTAGCCGACCACCTTGCGCTGCTCTGGGATGATCCTGACGTAGGAACCCTTGTCGAAAGCGTCCACCACCACGTAGCTCTTGTCCGACTCGGGGAAGGTGAATCGGAATTGCGCGGCGCGCTCGGTCGGCGTCAGTTCCGCCTTCACGTCGGCATCGGCCAGGTAGACGCTGTAGTAGTAAGGCTTGGACGTTTCGGCCTTGTGCGAGAACCAGCTCGCGCGGTCGTCTTCCGTGAATCGCTTGGCGCCGGTCACCGGCATGACGGAGAACTGGCCGTAGTCGTTCATCCAGGGCGATGGCTGGTGCGTCTGCTTCAGGCCGCGCAGCTTGTCGGCGTCGTACTGGTAGGCCCAGCCGTTACCCATCTTGCCGGTCTGCGGGGTCCACAGGTTCATGCCCCAGGGGACGGTGACCGCCGGGTAGGTATTCCCGTTCGACATTTCCGGCTTGCTGGCGGTGCCCATCAGGGGGTTGACCCATTCGACCGGGTCGCTGATCTTGCCGACGAATTGCGCGGCTGCCAGCGGCGCCGCGGCGGCCAGCATCAGCGCCAGGCCGGCGCGGAAAATCGTGGTGCTCGTCATTGTTGGTACTCCGTTTGGCTGTATGGGCGGGCGCTGCGTTCGCGGCCCCAGTCCTTGTTGGGCGCGGCCTGCATACGGAACAGCAGTTCGCCGCCGGCCATGATGTCTTCGTGGCGCAGGAAGGTGCGCGCCAGCGGTTTGCCGTTCAGGGTGACGCTGCCGACGTAGGCGTTGGCGGCCGACAGGCCATCGGCACGGATGGTGAAGCGTTTCCCATTCGGCAGGTTCAGCACCGCCTTGTCGACGAAGGGCCGGCCGATCACGTATTCGTTGCTGCCCGGCGCCACTGGGTAGAAGCCCAGGGCGGTGAAGGTGAGCCAGGCCGACATCTGTCCCAGGTCGTCATTGCCAGCCAGGCCATCGGGCTTGTTGTGGTACTGGCTGGCCACGATCTGCGCCAGGCGCGCCTGCGTCTTCCACGCTGCACCGGCATAGTTGTACAGGTAGGCCACGTGGTGCGATGGCTCGTTGCCGTGCGCGTAGTGGCCGATCAGGCCCGAGATGTCTTCCATGTGGGCGTAGACGTTGTCGTCCACCTTGGCGTCGAACACCTGGTCGATCTTGTTCGCCAGCCCGGCATCGCCGCCCAGCATGCCCACCAGGCCGGCGTTATCGTGTGGCATATACCAGGAATACTGCCAGGCGCTGCCCTCGGTGTAATCGCTGCCGAAGTTCGACTGCACGGGATTGAACGGTTCGCGGAATTCGCCGGTCGACTTGCGCGCGCGGATGAAGCCAGTTTTTGTGTCGAACACGTTGCGGTAGTTCTGCGCCCGCTTGTAGAAGCGCGCGGCGATATCCTTCTTGCCCATCTTCTCGGCCATGCGGGCGATGGACCAGTCGTCGAAGGCATATTCGACGGTCTTGGAGGCCGCTTCCGGCTCGAGGTCGATCGGCACGTAGCCCAGCTTCATGTAATGCTCAAGGCCGCCGTAAGGCCCGTATTCGGCACTGGCCACCATGGCGGCCAGCGCTTCGTCGGCATTGATGCCCTTGATGCCTTTCATGTAGGCGTCAGCGATCACAGGCACCGCGTGGTAACCGATCATGCACCAGGTTTCCAGGCCGTGGAATGCCCATACCGGCAGGATGCCGTAGGGGCTGTACTGGCGCGAAGCGACCAGGGAATTCACGAAGTCGGCATTGCGCTGCTCCGGCTGCACCAGGGTTAGCAGCGGATGCAAGGCGCGGTAGGTGTCCCACAACGAGAACGTGGAATGGTAGCGGAAGCCTTTGGCCTGGTGCACCTGGTTGTCCGGACCGCGATACTTGCCGTCGCGGTCCATGAACAGGCTGGGCGCCAGCATGGCGTGATACAGGCTGGTGTACACCATGGTGCGCATGTCGGCCGGCGCCTCGATGGCTACGGCCGACAAGGCGTCGTTCCACGCGCTGCCGGCGCGCTGGCGCTCGGTGTCGAAATCCCAGCCCGGCATTTCTTCCAGGTTGGCCAGGGCGCCGTCTTCGCTGACGCCGGACAGGGCGACCTTGACCAGCAGCGTGCCGTCTTCCGGCGTGCCGAAATCGAGCGCGGCAACCAGGGCCTTGCCCTCCACCACGGCCTTGTCGCCCGGCGTCTTGCCCGGTCCGGCAAAGCCCTTGTATTCAACAGCCTCTTCGCGGTTGTACAGGCCGCGGCTGGCCATCGGGCGCGAGAACTTCATCGCGAAGTACACCTGGCGGCCGGGTGCCCAGCCGCGCGTGATGCGCATGCCGGTGATGGTGCCGTTGTCGCGCACGCGCAGCGACGACCACAGGTTCTTGCCGGCGTAATCGTAAATGCTCTGGCGCAGGTCGAGGATCACCTTGGCCTCCGCGCCTTTCGCGAAGCGGTAGCGGTGCAGGCCGACGCGCTCGCTCGCGGTGAGCTCGACGCCGACGTCATGGTCCAGCAGGCGCACGGCGTAGTAGCCCGGCTCCGCGCGCTCGTCTTCATGGCGGAAACGCGAGCGGTAGCCGCTGAAGGGACGCTCAGGGTAGCCCGGTTCGAGCTTGGTCTCGCCGGAATACGGCATCAGCAGGATGTCGCCCAGGTCGGAGTGGCCGCTGCCGGAGAAGTGGGTGTGCGAGAAGCCGAGGATGGAATTGTCCTCGTAGCGGTAGCCGGCCGCCCATGGGTAGCTCTGGCGGAAGTGGCGCACCTGGGTGTCCGGACTCAGTTGCACCATGCCGAAGGGACGCGTGGCGCCGGGGAAGGTGTGGCCGTCGCCGCCGGTGCCGATAAACACGTTGACGGCGGCGGCCGGGCTGCCCGGCGATACGGCAGGCGCAGCCTGCGCAGCGCCACCCGCAGCGGCCAGCAACGCAGCGGCGCACAGCGCCACGAAAGGTCGATTACCCATGGACTCTCCTTTTAGTGTGCTGCTTTTATAGCGCTACTGCATTTTCCTCGGCAATCGAAAACCGCTGACATGCCCCTAATTTAGGTTTGTTTAGTAAACAAGGGCAGTGCGGTAGACCGGGTACAGGTTGTAGCGCTCGTCCCAGCTCGGGTGGCGGCGGGCGAAGAAATCGAGGCGCGCATGCGCATTCCCGGCGAAGGCGGGGTCGCTTTCGAGGCGCGCCTTGAAGGCCGCGGCCAGTGCCGGATCGGCGGCCAGCATCTCGCGCGCCACTTCCTCGGCGACGTATTCCTCCATGTACTCCTTGCGCTCCAGGTAGTTGTTGAAGAAACCCCATGCCGCCAGCGAGTCGGCGCCGGACGGCTCCAGCATGGTCATCACCAGGCGCGCATTAGGCTGGGCAATCGGCACGAACAGGGCGCCCTTGCCCACCTCACGCTCCTCCGGCTTCCAGGCGCCCTTCCAGCTGGCCAGCTGGTGGCCTTCGAAGGAAGTGGCGGTGAGCTTGGCTTCGTCGGCACGGAAGGCCTCCACCGCCACCTTGCCCGGCGCCTGCTCCAGCCGCTTGTAACGGATGCCGTGCACCTTCAGATTGGGTTCCACCAGCGCGGCTTGCGCGGCGGGGACCAGGTAGCCGCCGGCCGGCGCCCTGGCCACCACGTCCGGCACCACCTCGTCGCGCAGCGGCACGGTCCATTTCTGCGGCTTCGACTCGTCGTACCTGGTCCAGACGCCGCCCGAGACGTCGGACGGCGTGCGGGTATATTCGTAGCCGGGGAAGTCGATCATCGTGCTGCGCTCGGTGGTCTTGTAGCTGAGCGGCATGTCGGCCAGCTTCGCGGCGCGCACATCGGCTTCCGCCGTGGCCCTGGCCCAGGCCGCGCCGTGCTGCGCGAACTGCTCCATCAGCGAAACGATGGTGTTGCGGGTGACGTTCACGCGGTGCGGGTAGTCGCGCCAGGAGTGGGTTTCCACCAGCATGGCAAAGCGGTTACGCATCGGGAAGTAGCCGGTGGAGAAGCGCGGCGTGGGCATGCCGTCCACAAAGCCCGAATCCGGCTGGTCGGTCTTGTCGAAGGAAATGTAGAAGTGGCGCGGGTCGGAGCCTTGCTTGCGCAGGTCGGCCATCACGTTGTCGCGCAGCGCCTTGCCAAGCGGCAGCAGGGCCGCATCGCCGCCATGCACCGGTTCCACCTGGATCGAGACATCCGGCTGGAACTTGGCGCCGTCCGTCACGTGCAGGTCGATGTAGGCCAGTGGATCCCATTCGTTGACCAGCTTGAGCATGGCCTGCATCTCGGGCGCGTCGGCCTTCACGTAGTCGCGATTGAGGTTGTAGTTCTGGGCGGTGACGCGCCAGCCCATTTCCACCGGGCCGCGCTGGTTGGGACGGTTGTTCTTGCCGAAGCGCTCGTGGCCATCGACGTTGAAGACGGGGACGAACAGCACCACCTGCTTGTCCAGGGCGCCGGCGGCGGCCTTGCCGTCCAGCGCTTCGCGCAGGGCCCAGAAGCCTGCATCCTTGCCGTCGATCTCGCCGGCATGGATGCCGCCCTGCACCAGCAGCACCGGCAGCTTGCGCTGCTTCGCGGCGGCGGCAGTCAGCGCGCCGGTGCGCGAGACGGCCAGCGCCAGCATGGGGCGGCCTTCCGGCGTTTCACCAAAGGTAAAGCAGCGCACGGCCTTGGGGTAGGCCTTCTGGTAGTCCGCGCACAGGCGCTGCACTTCGTCGTAACGGCCGGTGGCCTGGTAGCCGGAGCGCTCGGCGGCGGTCGCCAGGTCGGGCGCGGCGGCCTGGGCCAGTGGGAAAGCGGAAAGAAGGGACAGCAGCAGTGCAGGTCGCAGCATCGACGGACTCCGGCAAAAAAATGAAAGTGCCGGGAATCCTATCGCAAAATCTTCAACTCCGTCACGGCAGGCCGCACGGGCACCAGGTCCTGGTTGTTGGCCGGCACCTGGCCCGGCACCGGCGAACCGCTGCGCATGCGCGCCGGCGCGGCCGGCGAGGTGCCGGCCGGGCACATGCCGGTGGTGTTGCGGTAGAGTGCCGCCTGCAGCACGTTTTCATGTCTGTCACCGAGGTCGTACAGCACATTGTCGGGCACCCGGCAGGTCGGCGCGAAGCCGTCGCCATAGTCGCCCCAGCCCTTGGCGTTCACGCCCTGGAACTGGATCATGAAGTAATAGGTGCCGCAGTTCGGTGTCGGGATGAAGGCGTACGGCTTGCCGCAGGTGGTGTTGCCGACCAGTTCCACCTCGATGTCGACACCGCGCAAACCATTGATGATCGACTCGCTGGCCGAGCAGGTGCCCGGGCCGGCAATCACGGTCACTTTTTCCAGGCCGAGGTAAGGCAGCGGTGTGCCGCGCGGCGTGGCCTGGTCCGGCACCAGGCCATATGCCTTGGTGGTGAACAGTTGTGGCTTGCGGTCGGCTTCCGGCTTGTTGGTCAGCGTCTGCTCGAACGTTTTGCCGAGGGTGCGCGCCGGGCCGGCGATCATGTAGGCCACTTCGCTGGCGACGCTCACCAGGCCGCCGCCGTTGTAGCGCAAATCCAGCACCAGGCCCTTGACGCCGGCATCGCGCAGCATGGTGAAGCCGTCAATCAGGCGCTGCTCCGCAATATCGTTATGGCTGGAGAACAGCATGTATCCGACCTTGCCGGCCGCCGTCTCGATCACCTGCACCTTGCCGACCGGATTGGCCGTGACCTTGGCCGATTGCAGCACGCGCGTCCGGCGCACCAGGCCCCGCCCCATACGCAGCGTATGCTGTTCGCCCTCGGCTTTCGGCGCCAGGCCGGCGTTCAGGCGCGCAATCAGCTCGGCGGTGTTCGAATACTCGAAGTCAACGCCATCAATGGCCAGCAACTGGTCGCCGCGCCGGAAGCCCGCTGCCGCTGCCGCGCTGCCCGGCTCGACGTAACCCACCAGCCACTTGCGCGGCAGCGTGTTGTTGCGTACCCAGGTGATGCCGTAGCCGAGCGACACACCCTGCTGCAGCTCCAGGTACTGCTTTTGCGGGTAGGTGAAATGGTATTTGTCCTTGGGCTGGCCCGATGCGGTCAGCGCCGGTGTCTTCAGGGCCTGGAAATAGTCGGCAGCCGAATGGTAGTCGGCCATTCTCACGTCCGGGATTTCCTTGTTCCACAAATACGTCTCTTGCGCCCACTGGCGCAGGAAACTCATCTCATCCTGCACCGTCCCCTGGCGGTCCAGCGGGTTGACGGGCTTCTCGCAGCGGTTCTGGTAGGACTCGGGGATGCCGGGCGGTAAAGGCTCGGCAGCATGCAGCGGCAAGGCGGCCACCACGCCGGCGGTCAGGATCAGGGCACGGAATTTCATAGACCGCCATTCTAACGCGGCCTGCATAAAAAAACGGCGCCGCGTGGGGCGCCGTTTTGTAACAGCCTATTTCAGGCCGCGTGGGTCACCGCTGCCGGCTTGCTGAACTGCGCCAGCAGCGTCGCTTCCTTCTGCTTGGCCGCTTTCAGGTGGCGCTCCTTCACGTGGCCGTAGCCGCGGATGTCTTCCGGAATGCGGGCGATGGCGACGGCGGTTGCCAGGTTGTCAGCGGTCAGCTTGCCCAGCAGGCCTTCCACCGTCCGGCGGTATTCGCCGATCAGGGCGCGCTCCATCCTGCGCTCGGCGGTGTAGCCGAACACGTCGAAAGCGGTGCCGCGCAAGCCCTTGAACTTCGCCAGCACGCCGAAGGCCTTCAGCATCCACGGGCCGAATTCCTGCTTGACCAGGTGGCCGTCCTTGTCCTTCTTCGCCAGCAGCGGCGGCGCCAGGTGGAACTTCAGCTTGAAGTCGCCTTCGAACATATTGGCGATCTTTTCGCGGAAGGCCGGGTCGCTGTGCAGGCGTGCCACTTCGTACTCGTCCTTGTAGGCCATCAGCTTGTAGAGGTAGCGCGCCACGGCTTCGGTCAGCTTCTTGCTGCCCAGGGCGCCCTCGGCTGCCTGTACCTTGGCCACGAAGTCGCTGTACTGCTTGGCGTAGGCGGCGTCCTGGTAAGCGGTCAGCAGCTCCACGCGCTTGGCGATGACTTCTTCCAGGGTCTGGGTGCGCTTGAATTCGATCACGGTGGCCGGCGTAGCCAGTTTGGTGACGGCGGCAGTGTCGTGGGCGCAGTAGCGGCCCCAGTTGAAGGCGGCCTTGTTGAACGGCACGGACACGCCATTCAGCTCGATGGCCTTCATCAGCGCGGCTTCCGACAGCGGCACCTTGCCCTTCTGGAAGGAGTAGCCCAGCATGAACATATTGGTGGCGATGGAGTCGCCCATCAGCGCGGTGGCGATCTTGCCGGCGTCGACGAAGTCCACATTGGCTTCGCCGCAGGCGCGCTTGATCTCCCCCTGCGAGGAAGTGCCGGGGAATTGCCAGTCCGGGTTCTTCACGAAAGCGGCCGTGGTGGCGCCGGTCGAGTTGATGGCGGCGTACGTGCGGCCCTCGCCCATGCGCGACAGGGCATCCTTCGATGCGGTCACGATCTGGTCGCAGCCGATCACCAGGTCGGCGCTGCCGGTGCCGACGCGGGTCGAGTGCAGGTCGGCTTGCTTGTCGGCCAGGCGCACGTGCGACATCACCGGGCCGCCCTTCTGGGCCAGGCCGGACATGTCCAGCACGATGGCGCCCTTGCCTTCCACGTGGGCGGCCATGGCCAGGATCTGGCCCACGGTCACCACGCCGGTGCCGCCAATGCCGGTGATCAGGATGCCGTACGGATCCTGGGTCGACGGAATGGCGGGTGCCGGCAGGGCCGGGATCTCACCGCCGCCTGCCGCTGCCTTCTTCGGCTTTTTCAGGCCGCCACCTTCCACCGTCACGAAAGACGGGCAGAAGCCGTTCACGCAGGAGAAATCCTTGTTGCAGCTGGACTGGTTGATCTGGCGCTTGCGGCCCAGTTCAGTTTCCAGCGGTTCGACCGACAGGCAGTTGGACTGCACGGAGCAGTCGCCGCAGCCTTCGCACACGGCTTCATTGATCACGGCGCGCTTGGCCGGGTCAGGGTATTCGCCTTTCTTGCGGCGGCGGCGCTTCTCGGAAGCGCAGGTCTGGTCGTAGATCATGGCCGACACGCCCGGCATGTCGCGCAGTTCCTTCTGCACGTCCATCAGCTCGGAACGGTGGCGCACGGTGACACCCGGCGCCCAGTTGTAATCGTCCGGATACTTTTCCGGATCGTCGGTCACCACGATGATCGGCTTCACGCCTTCCGCCGCGATCTGGCGCGAGATCATGCCCGGGTCCAGCGGACCATCCACGTTCTGGCCGCCCGTCATCGCCACGGCGTCGTTGTACAGGATCTTGTAGGTGATGTTCACCTTGGCCGCCACGGCAGCGCGGATCGCCAGGATGCCGGAGTGGAAGTAGGTGCCGTCGCCCAGGTTGGTGAAGACGTGCTTTTCGTTGGTGAACGGCGCCTGGCCGACCCAGGTCACGCCTTCCGCGCCCATATGGGTGAAGGTGGAGGTTTCGCGGTCCATCCACAGCACCATGTAGTGGCAACCGATACCGGCCATGGCGCGCGAGCCTTCCGGCACCTTGGTCGAGGTATTGTGCGGGCAGCCGGAGCAGAAGTAAGGAATGCGGTCGGTTTCCGGGTTGGCCTTGGCCGGCAGGTTCTTCAGCGCGGCTTCCTTGGCTTCCAGGAAAGCGATACGCTCCTTCACGCGGGCCGCAACCGGGTGGCCGTCGCAATAGTGCGCAATGCGCGAAGCGATGGCGCGCGCGATCTGCGCCGGGTTCAGCTCATAGGTGGCCGGCAGCAGCCAGTCGCCGTGGCCGGTCTTGCCCTTGTTGCTCCATTCGCCGGTGTCGTCGAACTTGCCCACCACGCGCGGGCGCTCGGAGTCCGGCAGGTTGTACAGCTCTTCCTTCAGCGCGTATTCCAGAATCTGGCGCTTTTCCTCCACCACCAGGATCTCGTCCAGGCCCTTGGCGAATTCGTGCACGCCGTCCGCTTCCAGCGGCCAGGTCATGCCGATCTTGTACAGGCGGATGCCGATATCGGCGGCAGCTTGCTCGTCGATGCCGAGGTCGGCCAGCGCCTGGCGGGTGTCCAGGTAGGACTTGCCGGCGGTGATGATGCCGATTTTCGGCTTGGGCGAATCCCAGATGATCTTGTTGAGCTTATTGGCGCGGCAGTAGGCCAGCGCGGCGTACCACTTGTAGCTGTTCATGCGGACTTCCATGTCCAGCACGGTGTCCGGCCAGCGGATATTCAGCCCGCCCGGCGGCAGCTCGAAGTCTTCCGGCATCTTGATCTGCACGCGGTCCGGGTCGAAGTCGACCACGGCGCCCGATTCGATGATGTCGGTCACGCACTTCATCGACACCCACAGGCCGGTGTAGCGGCTCATGGCCCAGGCGTGCAGGCCGTAGTCGATGTATTCCTGCACCGAGGACGGGTACAGCACCGGGATGCCGCAGGCGTTCAGGATGTGGTCCGACTGGTGGGCGGTGGAAGACGACTTGGCCGCGTGGTCGTCGCCGGCCAGCACCAGCACGCCGCCGTGCTTCGAGGAGCCGGCGTTGTTGGCGTGCTTGAACACGTCGCCGCAGCGGTCGACGCCCGGGCCCTTGCCGTACCACATGGCGAACACGCCATCGTATTTGGCGTCTTCGAACAGGTTGGTCTGCTGGGTGCCCCAGACGGCGGTCGCCGCCAGGTCTTCGTTCATGCCCGGGTGGAATTTGACGTGGTGGGCGTCGAGGTGCTTCCTGGCCTTCATCGCCGTCATGTCGACGGAGGTGACGGGCGAACCGCGGTAGCCGGTGATATAGCCGGCGGTATTCAGGCCGGCTTTCAGGTCGCGCTCACGCTGCAGCATGGGCAGGCGGATCAGGGCTTGCGTGCCGGTCATGAAGGCGCGGCCGCGCTCCAGGGTCCACTTGTCGTCGAGGGTGATGTCGTGCGCGGGCGATAGCTCGCCGCTCTTGACGGGTGCGTTCATCAGGTGTGTCTCCAATAACTTCTTCAAATTGTGGGCGGCGCCCCGTTCTTGTTTGCGGGGCTGCCGGAAATCTATTAAACCGGTAAACCGGTGTCAGACCCGCGGGGTCTGACACCTATACGCGGCGGCCGCTGGCCGGGGTGTCTGCCCCTGCGGGTCAGACACCGAAGTGCCGGTTTACGCGGCCGTCTTGGACGGATCATCCAGCACCCCGCGCCGGATCTGGTCCAGCTCAATCGACTCGAACAGCGCGCGGAAATTGCCCTCGCCGAAGCCCTGGTCGCCCTTGCGCTGGATGATCTCGAAGAAGATTGGCCCGATCACGTTCTGGGTAAAGATCTGCAGCAGCAATTCGCGCTCGTTCGACTCCGCCGACGAATGGCCATCGATCAGGATACGCAGGCGGCGCAGCTCTTCCACGTTTTCGCCATGGTTCGGCAGGCGGCGGTCGACCAGTTCGTAGTAGGTTTCGATCGTGTCCTGGAACACGATGCCCTGCTCGCGCAAGCCTTGCACCGAGTTGTAAATCTGGTCGGTGCCGAGCGCGATGTGCTGGATGCCTTCGCCGTGGTATTCGTTCAGGTATTCGGCGATCTGCGACTTGTCGTCGGACGACTCATTGATCGGGATGCGGATCTTGCCGCAAGGCGAAGTCATGGCCTTCGACTTCAGGCCGGTCAGCTTGCCCTCGATATCGAAGTAGCGCACTTCGCGGAAGTTGAACAGGCGCTCGTAGAAGTCCGCCCATTCCTTCATGCGGCCGCGGTGCACGTTGTGGGTCAGGTGGTCGATATAGGTCAGGCCATTGCCGACCGGATTGGCTTCGGCGCCCGGGATGGCCACGAAGTCCGCGTCGTAAATGGAAATGTCGCCGATGGCGCCGGTCGGCTTGCCGTCCGGCGAATTCTTGCCGCGCCAGCGGTCGACCAGGTACAGCAGGGAGTCGCCCACGCCCTTGATGGCGGGGATATTCAGCTCCATCGGGCCGGTTTTGTTGTCAAAACCCCACGCTCCCAGTTCCAGCGCGCGCTTGTAGGCGAAGGCCGCATCGTCCACCCGGATCGCGATGGCGCACACGGACGGGCCGTGCTGGCGGGCGAAGCGCTGGGCGAAGGAATCCTGTTCGGCGTTGATGATGAAGTTGATCTCGCCCTGGCGGTACAGGGTCACGTCCTTGTGGCGGTGACGGGCGATGGCGGTGAAGCCCATGTTTTCGAACAGCTTGCCCAGCGCTTTGGGATCGGGTGCCGCAAACTCGACGAACTCGAAGCCGTCGGTGCGCATGGGGTTTTCCCAGGGGGTGAATTTCATGGTGCGTCTCCCATTTTGAATTGCGCACAGTATAGTCTTCACCCAGCGACATTTAATTGCAAACATTTCCCAACATCGGCCGAATTGAGCAATAATATTGCCAGAACATCGATTGAATGAGGAATTTATGACCAAGATTGCGCTGGATAAAACGGATCGCAAGATTTTGTCCATCTTGCAGACCGATGGGCGCCTGTCCAATCAGGATGTCGCAGAGCAAGTCAACCTCTCTCCCTCGCCCTGCCTGCGCCGCATCAAGCGCCTGGAGGAGGAAGGCGTGATCCGCCAGTACGTGGCGCTGCTGGACCCGGACAAGATTGGCCTCGGCCTGCTGGCCTACGTCAACGTGCGGCTGGAAAAGCACAGCGACGCGGCGGCTCACAGCAACGCCCGCGCCCTGGGCGTGAACCCGGCCGGCACCTCGCCGCGCGCCGATTTCGCGGTGGCGGTCGAACAGTGGCCGGAAGTGGTGGCCTGCTACGCCATGACGGGCGAGATGGATTACCTGCTGCGCGTGCACGTGGAAGACATGGACCACTTCTCGCGTTTCATGATGGCGACCCTGCTGCGCCACCCCGCGGTGCTGGACGTGAAGTCTTCCTTCGCCCTGCAGCGCATCAAGGACACCACCGCCCTGCCGCTGGTTTGACCGTTCACTCGTGCTCGTGCTGGCGCACGAGCGACAGCTCCAGGCGCTGGTAATCCGGCGTGGCGCGCACCTTGGCGATGGCGTTCCAGATCGCTTCGAAGCGCTTGGGGTCCTTGTCGTAAGCCTTGCGGCCTACCATCAGGTGGAAGTCGAAATTGGCGAAAGGCTGCTTGGCCAGGATGATGCGGCCCTGGAAGCGCGGGTCCTCGCGCAGCAGGTTTTCGGCCTCGCGCCCCATCAGGACCGCCACGTCGGCGGTGCCGGCAGCCAGCAGGCGCAGGCCGTCCTCGGCGGATTTGGCCGTGTCGATCACGGTCTGGCCGCGCGCCTGCAGCATGTCCACGATGTAGTAGCCGCGCTGCGCCACCACCATATTGCGCGGATTGACCAGGGTCTTGCCATCCCAGCTGGCGCCGCTATTGGCGCGCAGGTACAGGTCCACGTGGTCGTGGTACATGGCGCGCTCCGGGTCTTGCGTGCCGTCGGGCCGGGTGGGCGGGCGGCTGTAGGCGCGGCGGCGCGGGTTGTCGGAAGGGCCGATCATGGCGTCCATCACGCCGGTGCGGGTCTCTTCCTCGCAGCGCTTCCACGGGCGGGCGACGTAATTGAATTGCTCGCCGGTCAGCCTGGCCGCGCGCTTCAGCAGTTCGATGTTGAGGCCGCTGCCGTCCGGCATGGTCCATGGCGCCTGCGGGATATCTTCGTAACAGAAGTTCAAAGGCGCGCCCTGCGCCTGCGCCAACGGGGTGGCCAGGGCCAATGCGAAAGCAACGCTGCGCAGCGCGAATGGCATAAACGCCTCCTCTACTATTCGCCCGATTCTACGCCAATTGGCCGGCAGTCCGATTAATCGTCGGACTTCACGCCGGGGATCTTGTCGAGCAGCTTGGTGGCGGCGCGCACGTTGGCTTTCAGCGCATAGTCGATGGAGGCCAGCTGCTCCTCCATCGCTTCCTGCAGCACGCTGACCGGGTCGGCCGGGCCGAGCTTCAGGTAGGCATCCGCTTCGCCATAGTCGCGGTGAATTTCCATGCCGGCCTTCTTCGCGATGTGCATCATGGTGGCATTCGACGACAGGCAGTGCATGTACAGGGTGTCCACGTCGTTGTTGCGGCAGGCGATGTTGGCGCGCTCGAACAGCTTGGAGCCGATGCCCAGCCCGCGCGCGGATTTGAGCACGGACACGCCGAATTCCGCCACCTGGTCCTTTTCCGTGGCCTTGTGCTTGTCGGCATCGCGGTCGCTGAAGGCCAGGTGGCCCACCGCCACCAGCTTGAACACGCGGTTGTAGACGCCGAACACCAGGTCGCGGTCGAAATCAATGCCGTTGACGTAGCGCGTGATCTGCTCGTCATTCACCGGCGTACCGAAACGCAGCAGGCGGTCGTGGCGCTCCAGCGCCAGGAAGTGCTTCAGCATGCGGCGGCGGTCGCGTTCGCGCAATTCCTTGACCGGCACGGTGGGCCGGTCGTCGCCGCCGAACAGGCCGCGCAGGGGATTGCGGAAGAAGTTAAGGCTGGTCATGGCCCGTTGCCTCCGTCCCGACCGCGGCACCGACCGCCTGCACGCGCGCGGCACGCACCAGTTCGGGAATCTGCTGCGGCGCGCCCGCCGCACGCCCGGCGATCTCGCCGGCATTCACGCCACGCGCCGCATCGAGCGCCTTGGCCAGGAGCTCGCGCCGCAGCCCGTCACCGCCCGCCTTCGGCCCGCACGCAACCGCATCCACCATCTGCACAAAGCGCTGCGGCTTGCGGAAGCCGTCGCAGCGTTCGAACAGGCCGACCAGGCCGGCCGCGTCCAGCCCTGCTGCGGCGGCGACAGTGGCTCGCTCGCGCGACGCCATCACGGCCAGGTCGCGGCATTCGGTCGGGACCTTGAGCCGCTTGCTGGCCGCCTCGACGTGCGCGACGTCCAGCGCCAGCAGCAGCGCCGCGAAACGCACCGGCAACTCGAGCCCGCGCGCGGCGGCGCAGTCCGCGCGTTGCGCGGCCTCGCGGCCATCGCCAACTTCCGGCAGGATGTGCGGCAGCGCGCCGCAATCGCGCAGCACGTCCAGCATGCGCGACGGCTTCTGCTCCATCAGGCCGCGCGCGATTTCCTGCCAGACGCGCTCGGGCACCAGGGCATCGACTTCGCCCTGCTCCACCATCTGCCGCATCAGCGCATTGGTTTCGGGCGCCACGCGGAATTCAGGGAAGCGCGAAGCAAAGCGCGCCAGGCGCAGGATGCGCACCGGGTCTTCGGCGAAGGCGCCGGAGACGTGGCGGAAAATGCGGCTTTCCAGGTCCTGCCGGCCGTTGTAGGGATCGACCAGCGTGCCGTCGTCGGCGCGCGCCATGGCATTGATGGTCAGGTCGCGCCGCACCAGGTCTTCTTCCAGCGTGACGTCGCTGGAAGTGTGGAACACGAAGCCCTTGTAGCCGGGCGCCGTCTTGCGCTCGGTGCGCGCCAGCGCATATTCTTCCTGGGTCTGCGGGTGCAGGAACACCGGGAAATCCTTGCCCACGGGCCGGAAGCCGGCCCGCACCATTTCTTCCGGCGTGGCGCCGACCACCACGTGGTCGTGGTCCTTGACAGGCAAGCCCAGCAATTCATCGCGCACCGCGCCGCCGACCACGTACGTCTTCATCGCCATCAGTCGTCCGGCATCTCCGCGTCGTGCAATGGCGCGGATTCGGTTTCGGCCAGTGCGCCGGCGATCCAGGCATCGACCGCCGGATGGTTGCGCACGCGCTCGCAGTAGGCCGACAGCGCCGGCGGCAACACCACGCCGTAGGTCTTGAAGCGCGTCACCACGGGCGCAAAGAAGGCGTCGGCAATCGAGAACTCGCCGAACAGGAATTCGTTGTGGCCGAAGCGGCTCAGGCACTCCTCCCAGATCTCGCTGATGCGACCGATATCGGCCTGGGTGGCGGGTGTGCGGCCCTTGCCGGGATAGCTGCCCTTGATGTTCATCGACATCGTGGTGCGCAGGCTGCTGAAGGAACTGTGCATCTCGGCGCACACGGAACGCGCCAGCGCGCGCGCCGCCACGTCGCTCGGCCACATATGCTTGTCAGGGAACTGCTCGGCCAGGTATTCGCAGATCGCCAGGCTATCCCATATCGCCATGTCGCCGGCCAGCAGCACCGGCACGCGGCCGCTGGCCGTGTAACGGGCGATATTGTTCGACGTGTCGGGCTGGTCGAGCAGCACGCGCACTTCGGTGAAGGGAATATTGAAGGCCTTCATGGCCACCCACGGACGCATCGACCAGGAAGAATAGTTCTTGTTGCCGATGACCAGTGTCAGGCCTGGTTCGCGCGCGGCGGCGAGGGTTTCTGCGAGTTTCGGGTCGAGTTCTGTGGTCTGCATGGTTCTCCTTTTAACGGCTGCCGTAGGCGGCTTCCTGTTGCTCCTGCTCGGTGTAGCCCTTGGGCGTGATGGTGGGACCGAGTCGCGCCCGCAGCGATTGCGGGCGGCCTTCGAACAGCGCCGCGTAATAGGTGGCGTTGACCATCACATTCTTCACGTAGCCGCGCGTTTCGTGGTAAGGGATCGATTCAATGAAGATGGTGCTGTCCATTGGCTTGGTCAGCTGCGTGCGCCAGGAGCGCAGGCGGCCCGGCCCGGCGTTGTAGGCGGCGGTGGCCAGCACCTGCGAGCCATCCATGCTGCCCAACACCATGTTCATGTAGTTGGCGCCCAGCAGGATGTTGGTCTTCACGTCGCTCAGCATGCCCTGCACGAAGTCGGTCAGCCCGATCTTGCGCGCCACCCAGCGCCCGGTGGACGGCATCACCTGCATCAGGCCCGACGCACCCACCGACGATTGGGCATCCATCACGAAGCGCGATTCCTGGCGGATCAGGCCATACACCCAGGCGCGGTCCAGGCCCAGGGTGCTGGTGGTGGGCTGCATGATGTCGTCGTGCGGCACCGGATAGCGGTGCGTGTAATCGGCCTGCACGCGCGTCTTCTCGGAGGTGTACACCATGCGGTCCAGCACATGCTTTTCGCGCGCGAATTCGGCGGCGGCGATCAGCTGGCGCTCGTTCAGGCTGCGCGTCTCCCAATTCCACTCGCGCGTGCCTTCGAAGCGCAGGCGCATGTCGAAGAATTTCAGTGCGCGCTGCAAGCCCGGGTTGGCGGCGATGGCCGCCATTTCCTGCGGCGTCGGCGGGGCGCCTGGCGGCGGAATGGTGACCAGCTGGCCCAGTTCCTCGCCGGCCAGGATGCCGTAGTAGCTGGACTGGTCGGCAATGCTGCGGTAGGCCGCCAGCACTTCGGGCGTATTGCCGCCCGCTTCCGCCGCCATGGCGCGCGCGTTCCAGTAGACCCAGGCCGGGTCCTTGCGCAATGGCGCCGGCATGGCGGCGATGGTGGCTTTGACAGTCTTCCAGTCGCGCTCGCGCAGCGCGATACGGGTCTTCCACTGCAATTGTTCGGCGCTGTACGGCGCACCGGCCGAGCGGGACCAGTATTCCGCCGTCTCCGGCGCCAGCGAATACGAGGCCACCAGCGCCAGGTTGGCCCAGCCGATGGCGCGTTCCTGCGGCGTCAGTTTCGGCGCGGCCTTTTCCAGCGCCAGCTTGGCCAGCTTCATGCTGGTGCGGGCGCCGCGGCCCACCGCCACCAGGAAGATTTCATGGTCGGCGCGGGTGGCGCCCGGGCCCTTGGCCAGCGCCAGCGTCGGCAAATCGATCGCCTGGCCCATCTTCTTGTCGGAGCCGTTCAGCAGGATCACGGTACGCTTGGCGGGGCCGGTGGCATTGGTCTCGCCGGCCAGGCGCACTTGCGTCCACAGGTCTTCCTGCGTGAACTGGCCGGTCTGCGCCAGCGATGCGATCAGCGAGCCGCAGGCTTCCCCGTAATAAGGCGGGTAGACCAGCAGCACGCGCGCGTCGGCGGCGACGTTCTGGCCCTTGCTCAGGCGCGACAGCAGGTTGTAACACTTGACCTGGGTGTCGTCCTGCAGCACGAACAGCGGATACTGCTCGTCGAAGGTGGCCCAGTCGCGCTTGCGGCCCAGCTCCAGCAGCCAGTCGTTGCGCATGCGGTCGGCAATCGCGCTGCCTTCGTACTTCCTGAGAAAGGCGCGCACCTCGGGATTGCCCACGTCCTTGAAACGCGCCTTCAGGCGGTAATAATCAACGTAGGAAGGAATCGGGTAGTCTTGCAGACGGGCGGCGTAGAACTCCGCCTTGGCAGGATCGTCACGCCGTACCGCATCGCGCAAGAGAAGGAAGGCATCGTCTTCCTTGCGGTTGTCACTTGCGCTATCCTGCGCCCAGGCCAACGGCGAGGCGGCGCTTGCTGCGATGATCAGTGCGCCGGCTATCCATTTCGAGGTGGAAATCAATGTACGACTCTCAAGGTAATTCACGATATGACCAGCCCAACTAGGATACCACGCAACCTCGAGGGCCAGCCAGCCTCCGGCAAGGCTGAATTGCGGCGCGCGATGCTGGCAACGCGCCGTGCACTGGCGCCGGAAACACGTGCGCAGTGGGACCGGGAAATTGGTGCGAAAGTGGTCCAGTGGTGGCGTGAATCCGGTGTCGGAGCGCTGGGGGTGTACTGGCCGTTGAAGGACGAGCCCAACTTGCATGCCTGCTATGCCGAACTGGCCGAGCTGGGTGTGAAACTGTTGCTGCCGGTGGTGCTGGAAAAGCATGCGCCGCTGGCGTTTGCGGAGTGGGCCATCGGCGAGCCGATGGTGAAGGACGCGATGGGGGTGGCGGTGCCGGCCATGCTGCGGCTGGTGGATCAATATCCGCCGGCGTTGCTGGTGCCGTGCCTGGGCTACAACCCGCAAGGCTATCGGCTGGGGTATGGGGGCGGGTTCTATGACCGCACGCTGGCGCGCGAACCGCGGCCGGCCACGGTGGGGGTGGCTTATCGCTGCCTGGCGGCCGACTTCCCCAGCGATGGACATGATGTGGCGTTGGACCGCATCATCACTGAAGACTGAAAACCGTTAGAACCGGAAAACCGGGGTCCGACCCTTGGGTCGTACCCCGGTTGTCCGGTTTAAAAGGTTCAAACCAGCCGGTTCCACAACGCCGTGGTAGCGGCGGCCTGGTTCATGGAATAGAAATGCAGCCCCGGTGCGCCGCCCGCCAGCAGCCGTTCGCACAGCGCCGACACCACATCCAGCCCGAACGCCTTGATCGAGGCGGTATCGTCGCCGAACGAGGCCAGCTTCAGCCGCACCCAGCGCGGGATCTCGGCGCCGCACATGTCCGAGAAGCGCATCAGCTGCGTGTAGTTCGTGATCGGCATGATGCCGGCCACGATCGGCACGTTCACGCCCGCCTTCTGCGCCGCGTCGACGAAGTGGAAGTAGGCGTCGGCGTTGTAGAAGTACTGGGTGATGGCCGCATTCGCGCCCGCATTCACCTTGCGCACGAAGGCTTGCATGTCGTCCTGCGGCGAGCGCGCCTGCGGGTGCACTTCCGGATAGGCCGCCACTTCGATATGGAACCAGTCGCCGGTTTCCGCGCGCACGAACTCCACCAGCTCGTTCGCGTAGCGGAACTCGCCCGCCATGCCGTAACCGGAAGGCAGGTCGCCGCGCAGCGCCACCAGGCGCTTGATGCCGTGCGACTTGTACTGCTGCAGGATGGCGCGGATCGAGTCGCGCGTGCCGCCGATGCAGGACAGGTGCGGCGCGGCTTCTTCGCCGGCCGCCATGATCTCCAGCACGGTATCCAGAGTGCCCTGCTGGGTCGAACCGCCGGCGCCGAAGGTCACGGAAAAATACTTGGGATGCAGTTCGGACAGTTTGGCGCGCGTGGCGCGCAGCTTTTCCGCCCCTTCCGCCGTCTTGGGCGGGAAGAATTCGATACTGAAATTATGGTTAGCCATCATTGTCTTTCAACAGGAGGGTAGACAAGGCCCAGGAGATCACGCTGTACAACAGCGCACCGATGATGGCGGAGCCGAAGCTGTCCACGTGGAAGCCGTCCACCACTTTCGCCACCAGCCAGAACATGAAGCCGTTGATGACGAAGATGAACAGGCCGAGCGACAGTACCGTCACGGGCAATGTCAGCAACAGCAGCAGCGGGCGCACCAGGGTGTTGACCAGGCCAAGCAGGAGGGCAGCAACCAAAGCGGCGCCGACGCTCGTGACATCGACGGAATGCATCAGGTAAGGCACCGCGAACAGCGCGGCGGCATTGATTATCCAGGTGAGGACCAAACGCATGTTTTTTGCTCGATTGTTTTGAACCGCCAGAACCGGAAAACCGGGGTACGGCCCACAGGGCCGGACCCCATCGCGGTCCGGGGTCCGGCCCTGCGGCCCGGACCCCGGTTTTCCGGTTTAGTGCGGTTTTTAGTAACGGTAGTGTTCAGGCTTGTAAGGGCCTTCAACCTTGACGTTGATGTACGCCGCCTGCTCCGGGGTCAGGGTGGTCAGCTGCGCGTTCAGCTTCTTCAGCTGCAGGCGAGCCACCTTCTCGTCCAGGTGCTTCGGCAGGGTGTACACGCCGACCGGGTAAGCCTTGGTGTTGGCGAACAGCTCGATCTGCGCGATGGTCTGGTTGGCGAACGACGACGACATCACGTACGACGGGTGGCCGGTGCCGCAGCCCAGGTTCACCAGGCGGCCTTCGGCCAGCAGGATGATGCGCTTACCGTCCGGGAAGATCACGTGGTCCACCTGCGGCTTGATGTTCTCCCACTGGTACTTCTTCAGCGCGGCGACGTCGATCTCGTTGTCGAAGTGGCCGATGTTGCAGACGATGGCCTGGTCCTTCATCTTCAGCATGTGCTGTTCGGTCAGGATGTGGTAGTTGCCGGTCGCGGTCACGAAGATGTCGCCGTGTTCGCAGGCGTAATCCATGGTCACCACGCGGTAGCCTTCCATCGCGGCCTGCAGGGCGCAGATCGGGTCGATCTCGGTCACCCACACTTGCGCCGACAGGGCGCGCAGGGCCTGGGCCGAACCCTTGCCCACGTCGCCGTAACCCGCCACTACGGCGATCTTGCCGGCCACCATCACGTCGGTCGCGCGCTTGATGCCGTCCACCAGCGACTCGCGGCAGCCGTACAGGTTGTCGAACTTGGACTTGGTGACGGAGTCGTTCACGTTAATCGCCGGGAAGGCCAGCTTGCCTTCCTTGTGCATCTGGTACAGGCGGTGCACACCGGTGGTGGTTTCTTCGGTCACGCCCAGGATGTGCGGCAGGCGCTTGGAGTACCACTGCGGGTCTTTCGCCAGGTGGGCCTTGATGGAATTGAACAGGCAGATTTCCTCTTCCGAACCCGGCTTGTCCAGCACGGAGATGTCCTTCTCGGCGCGCGCGCCCAGGTGCAGCAGCAGGGTGGCGTCGCCGCCGTCGTCCAGGATCATGTTGGAGTACACGCCCTCGCCCGGCCATTCGAAGATGCGGTGGGTGTAGTCCCAGTATTCGGCCAGGGTTTCGCCTTTCACGGCGAACACCGGGGTGCCGGCGGCGGCGATGGCGGCGGCGGCGTGGTCCTGGGTCGAGTAGATGTTGCAGGAGGCCCAGCGCACTTGCGCGCCCAGCGCTTCCAGGGTGCGGATCAGCACCGCGGTCTGGATGGTCATGTGCAGGGAGCCGGTGATGCGGGCGCCTTTCAGCGGCTGCGCTGCGGCGAATTCCTCACGGATGGCCATCAGGCCGGGCATTTCCGTTTCGGCGATCTTGATCTCTTTTTCGCCCCATGCGGCCAGGCCGATGTCGGCAATGATGTAGTCCTGGGAATCTTTGAGTACGGCGTTCATCACGCCCTCCTTTCATAAAGTTGAAAAAAGTAACGTGAGCGCGGTGTTGATGTTCCGAGCCTGGCCAGGCTTGCTGGTCGCAGCGCTCCTCGGAGAAAGGGATTGTAACATCCAATCGGCCTCTGGCATACTGCGCCGCATTTTGCAAAAATGATAACTACCAAGGAGAAAGTTAGTGGATGCCGTGCTGCATGAATTGAAACGCCAGAACCGCCTGCTCAAGGCTGCGCTGGGCATTGCCGGGGTCGGCCTGGTGGCTGCGCTGACCATGGCGGCCAAGACCCAGGACCCGGCCGCCAAGTTTTCCGTGATCGACGTCGAGCGCATCAACGTGCGCAATGCGGACGGCGGCCTGGCCGTCGTCCTGTCGAGCAAGGAGCGCCTGCCGCGCGCAGTGATCGACGGTAAGGAAGTGGGCGGCGACCGCAATAAGCCGGGCCTGATCTTCTTCGCGCCGAACGGCGACGAAGTGGGCGGCCTGGTATATGACAGCAAGACCGACGCCAATGGCCGCGTGTCGCACGGCGTGCACCTGTCGATGGACCGCAAGGGCGGCGACCAGCAATTGGCGCTGGCGCACACCGAATCGGGCAACGACATGTTCACGGGCCTGAACGTATTCGACCGCGGCCTGTACAGCAATTACGGCCCGCTGGCCGACGCCATGAAGGCCGCGCCGGCCGGTCCGGAAAAGGATGCCCTGCGTGCGAAATGGAAGGAAGCGGGCGGCGCCCAGACCCAGCGCGTGTTCGTGGGCCGCACGCCGGACAAGGCCTCGGCCGTGGTGCTGGCCGACGCCGGCGGCCGTCCGCGCATCGTGATGCTGGTCACGCCGGAAGGTACGGCCTCGCTGCAGTTCCTGGACGAGAAAGGCAATGTGGTGCAAACCCTGCCGCAAGCGCCCGCAGTAGCGAAACAGTAAAAAAAAACGCCCGCGGCTGCGGGCGTTTTGCCATGCGGGGCGGGAATTACAGGCCGGCAGCGGCACGCAGTACGGCGGCCTTGTCGGTACGTTCCCAGGTGAACTCCGGCTCTTCGCGGCCGAAGTGGCCGTAGGCGGCGGTCTTGGCGTAGATCGGGCGCAGCAGGTCCAGCATCTGCACGATGCCTTTCGGGCGCAGGTCGAAGTGCTCGTGCACCAGCTGGGCGATCTTCTCGTCCGCGATCACGCCGGTACCTTCGGTGTACACGGTGATGTTGATCGGGCGCGCCACGCCGATCGCGTACGACACCTGCACCTGGCACTGGCGCGCCAGGCCGGCGGCCACGATGTTCTTGGCCACGTAGCGTGCGGCGTAGGCAGCGGAACGGTCCACCTTGGACGGATCCTTGCCGGAGAACGCGCCGCCGCCGTGCGGGGCCGCGCCGCCGTAGGTGTCGACGATGATCTTGCGGCCGGTCAGGCCGCAGTCGCCCTGCGGGCCGCCGATGACGAAGCGGCCGGTCGGGTTGACCAGGAACTTGGTGTCCTTGATCCATTCGGTCGGCAGCACCGGACGGATGATCTCTTCGATCACGGCTTCTTCGATCTGCTTGTGGCTCAATTCAGGCGCGTGCTGGGTCGACAGCACCACGGTATCCACCGAGACCGGGCGGCCATCGACGTAGCGCAGGGTGACCTGCGACTTGGCGTCCGGACGCAGCCAGGGCAGGCGGCCATCCTTGCGCAGCTGCGACTGGCGCTCCACCAGGCGGTGCGAGTAGTAGATCGGGGCCGGCATCAGTTCCGGCGTTTCGTCGCAGGCGTAGCCGAACATCAGGCCCTGGTCGCCGGCACCCTGGTCCAGGTCGATGCCGGCGCCTTCGTCGACGCCCTGGGCGATGTCGGGCGATTGCTTGTCGTAAGCAACCAGCACGGCGCAACCCTTGTAGTCGATGCCGTATTCGGTGTTGTCGTAGCCGATGCGCTTGATGGTCTCGCGTGCGACTTGAATATAATCCACGTTGGCGTGGGTGGTGATTTCACCTGCCAGCACCACCAGGCCGGTGTTGCACAGCGTTTCCGCGGCGACGCGGGCGCGTGGGTCCTGGGTGAGGATGGCATCCAGGATCGCGTCGGAAATCTGGTCGGCTACCTTGTCCGGGTGGCCTTCGGAGACGGATTCGGAGGTGAAGAGGAAATCGTTGGACATCGCAAGCTCCTGAGATTGGTTCTTAAAAAATTTGTCGCAAAACCAATGCAGCTTGCGACGCTTTAGCGACTTTTTTATCCCGCTTCGCAAGTTGTCTATTAACTCAGCGGCTACTACATACGTGGTATTTTACGCTTCTTAAAAAATTTTTGTGTAGGGCAACCTATAAATTGCTCTTATAAACTTATAAATGCTGTTAAGAATATTTCGCTTTCTTTCCGTGTTTCCCTTGCCAGTTCTGCACGCGTTGGGCGTAGGGTTGGGCTGGCTGGTGTACTTCCTTTCCCCTTCTTACCGGCGCCGCATGCGCGCCAACATGGCCCAGGCCGGCTTCTCCTCCCACTTGGGACGGGCCGTCGGCGAGGCCGGCAAGGCCATGCTGGAACTGCCTTTCATCTGGTGCGCCGACCCGCAGCGCGTGACGCGCAGCGCCACGGTGGAGAACTGGGAAGTTGTCCAACAATACCTTGATGCCGGCAAGGGCATTGTCTTCCTCACGCCACACCTTGGCTGTTTTGAAATCACCGCGCAGGAAATCGCCCACCGCACCGAACTGATGGTGATGTACCGCCCGCCGCGCAAGGAGGCGTTGAAGCCGCTGATCGAAGGCGCCCGCGCGCGCAAGAACCTGCTGCTGGCGCCAGCCAATATGGGCGGTGTGCGCCTGCTGGCCAAGTTCCTCAAGAAGGGCAAGCCGATCGGCCTGCTGCCGGACCAGGTGCCGCAGGAAGGCGAAGGCGTGTGGGCCGACTTCTTCGGCCGTAGCGCCTACACCATGACGCTGCCGGCCAAGATGGCCCAGCTGGGCGATGCCGTGATCCTGAGCGTGTACGCCGAACGCCTGCCGGGCGGCAAAGGCTTCGTGGTGCGCTTCGTGCCGTTCGAAGGCGCGCTGGAAGGCGATACGGCGGCCCAGGCGCGCGCCATCAACGCCGAAATGGAAAAGCTGATCGCGCGCTGCCCGGCCCAGTACTACTGGAGCTATAACCGCTACAAGGTGCCGGCCGGTGTGGCCGGTCCGGATGCCGCCGTCCAGGAGGCCGCGGCATGAGATTCCTGGTTGGATTGATGTGGCTGGCCCACTGGTTGCCGCTGCCCGTGTTGGGCCGCATCGGCAAGGGCATTGGCAGCCTGCTGTTCGTCGTCATGGGTCCGCGCCGCGAGATCGCGCTGACCAACCTGCGCCTGACCATGCCGGAACTGAGCGAGGCGCAGCGCCGCGACATCGCGCGCCAGCACTTCCAGGCCTATTCGCGCAGCGTGCTGGAACGCTCGATCCTGTGGTGGGCGCCGGAAGCGCGCCTGCGCAAGCTGATCAAAGTGGAGACCAGCGACGGCATGCCCCCTGGCGAGGTGCCGGTGGCGGCGATGACGGACAAGCCGACCATCCTGCTGTGCCCCCACTTCGTCTGCCTGGACGTGGGCGGCGCCGCGATTGCGATGGAAGCGTCGGCCTCGTCGATGTACGTCGCGCAGAAGAACAAGGTATTCGATGCCGTGCTGCGCGCTGGCCGCGCGCGCTTCAAGCCGGTCAAGCTGTTCACGCGCCAGGACGGCATCAAACCGATTTTCCGGGCGCTGAAGGACAAGCTGCCCTACTTCATGCTGCCAGACATGGACTTCGGCGACAAGGACGCGGAATTCGTGCCATTCTTCGGCATCCCCGCCGCGACCCTGACCGCCACCGCGCGCATTGCCGCCGCCACCGGCGGCCAGGTGATGCCGGTGATCGCCACCTTCCTGCCCGGTTACCGGGGTTACCGTGTGAAGTTTTATCCGGTGTGGGAAAATTACCCTGGTCCGGACATGGTCGCGGCAACGCGCCGCATGAACGAATTTATTGAAGAACGCGTCAAGGAAGCGCCTGCCGAATATTTCTGGACCCACAAGCGCTTCAAGACCCGCCCGGAAGGCGAGCCTTCCTTCTACTCGAACCAGCGATGAAACTCAAATTCACCAAGATGCACGGCGCCGGCAATGACTTCGTGGTCATTGACGCCATCAACCAGAAGATCGACTTTACGCCGGAACAGTGGAAAGCCCTGGCGGACCGCCGCTTCGGCGTCGGCGCGGACCAGATGCTGGTGGTGGAGAAGTCCACCGTGCCGGGTTGCGACTTCCGCTACCGCATCTACAACAATGATGGCGGCGAAGTGGAACAGTGCGGCAATGGCTCGCGTGCCTTCGTCAAGTTTGTGGTGGAGAAGGGCCTGACCTCGGCCCGCAAGATCACGGTGGAAACCCTGGCCGGCATCATCTCGCCGCGCCTGGAGGATGACGGCAGCGTTACCGTCGACATGGGCGCGCCGGTGCTGGATCCGGCCCAGGTGCCGTTCGACGCGGAAGGGCTGCAGGGCCAGCCGGAGGGCCGCGATACCTTGTGGCCGCTGGTGCTGGAACTGGGCGGCCAGCGCGAAGCGGTGCAAGTGTCGGTGGTGTCGATGGGGAACCCGCACGCGGTGCAGGTAGTGCCCGACGTCGATACCGCGCCGGTGGAGCTGATGGGCCCATTGATCGAGCACCATCCGCGCTTTCCCAAGCGGGTCAATGCCGGTTTCATGCAGCTGGTGAACCGCCAGCACATCAAGCTGCGCGTGTTCGAGCGCGGCGCCGGCGAAACGCTGGCTTGCGGCACGGGGGCTTGCGCGGCGGCGGTGGCCGGTATCCGCCGTGGCTTGCTCGATTCGCCGGTGCGCGTGGACGCGCGCGGCGGGCAGCTGTCGATTGCCTGGGCCGGCGAAGGGCAGCCGGTTTACCTGACCGGGCCGGCCGTGACCGTGTTCGAAGGCGAGATGACCATTTGATCCGGGGTCCGGCCCTGCGGGCCGTACCCCGGTTGTCCGGTTCTTCTGGTTTTCAGGCCGCCGCCATCAACCCCGTCCCAAACCAGCTCTTGAGCCGGTACAGCCGCTGGCGATAATTCCCTTCCACATCCGCCCCCACCTGCTCGAACAGCCGCACGATGCGGTCCAGCTTCTGCCGCTCGGCCGCGGTGCGCACCGGCACCAGGCGGCGCTTGCTGCGCCCGTAGCTGGCGCGGATATCCACCACTAGGCAATGCCCCTGGTCGGCTGCCTTCACATCCAATAGCAAGGCTTCCGCGCGGGTCAGGCGGAACAACGCCGCCAGCTCGATGCGCGCGGCCAGCAGGGGCTGGCTGCTCAGCAATTCGCGGGTCAGCAAGGGCACCAGCGGATCAGCCCAGCTGGCGGGCGGCGGCGGCGGCGCTATGCGGTCCAGGGCTTGCCGCGCCTCGGCGCTGCCCTGCGCCGCAGCCTTCTGCAGCCAGTACACGGCGCGCACATCGTTATCTTCGGCGCCGCGGCGCGCGCGCCAGGCATGGATGCCGCATTCCAGCTGCGCACCGCTATGGCCCATGCCGGCGGCCCGTTCGAGGCAGGCGTGCGCCTCGCTCGCGCTGCGCTGGGAAAATTCGGGACGGATATAGATGCGCGACATGGCAAACCAGGCGTCGGCCAGCCCCTGCTCGCCCGCCTGCGCCAGCCAGCGCAGGGCGCGCTTGAAGTTGACGGTGCCGCTGCTGGATTCGACCCGGTCGCCTTCGCTGTTCATGCGCGCCAGCTGCAGGCCCAGGGCCAGCTGGGCATCGCGGTCGCCGGCCTGCGCTGCCAGGGTGCGCAGGCGCATCAGTTCCTCCTGGTCGGCGCCTTCATCGGCTTCCAGCGCGCGCCACGTGCCGGGCGGGTTGGCCGGTATCCCAGCCTGGGCCGGTGCGGCTGCCGCGGGGGCAACAGTGGGACGCTCGGCATCGCGCGGCGCGGCCGGCTGCGGCAGCGGTTCCGCGCGCTGCAACTGCGCCAGCACGCGGGCGGCGCCCGGCACGCCTTCGCGGGCGGCGCGCACGAACCACTGCAAGGCCTGGGGCCGCGCCGCCTGCGCCACGTCAAACGGGATATGGGCGCCGATCAGCTGCCAGGCTTCGTCCACGCCCTGGCTCGCGGCGCGGCATAGCCAATGCAAGGCCGTCGGTACATTCTGTGGCAGGCTGGCCCCGCCAAAAAGGTAGAGCTTGCCCAGCGCTAACTGGGCTGCGGCGTCTCCGGACCGCGCTCCCCTGATGATCACCAGCTCTTCTCGATTTGCCATCGATTCATCCGGTTTCAAAGGAATAAGCTGCACGCCCAGTGTAGCGGCGCCGCGAGATCGTGGCGCATGGCTCCCGGACTTTTTGGTTTGTGACCAATGTGACAGCCCTAGCTTTCGGCTTCCTTACAGGTCTTTCATCAAATAGCTAGCCTTGCAAGCGTTTCAAAAATACAACAGCGGGCCCCGGTTTGACACGTTTTGGTGCACATAAATGACGAATCGCACCGAATGGGGCGCCATATGCACTTATCGTAGAACCATTCCCGTACCCGGTATGACTCATAAAAAGGAAGAACACATGAAGAAATCGTTACTGGCCCTGGCCTTGATGGGCGCTTTCAGCAGTGCAGCCTTTGCGCAATCTTCGGTTGTCATTTACGGCACCCTGGATGCCGGCATTACCAAGACCACCAATTCGGCCAACCCGGCCGTATTGGAAGGCAAACGCGATAACAACAAACTGGGCTTCCGCGGCGTGGAAGACCTGGGCAGCGGCCTGAAAGCGCTGTTCCAGCTCGAAATCCGCTATGAGCCGGACACCGGCACCATCGAAGGCGTGAGCCGGCCGCTGTTCCAGGGCCAGAGCCGGGTCGGCCTGCAAGGCGACTTCGGTACCGTGCGCCTGGGCCGCGCCCTGACCGCGCTGCAGGAAACCACTACCCAGTTCGAGCCCTGGTCCGGCATGCCGAACCAGGCCGGCTTCCAGACCGACCTGATGGTGGCCGGCTACCGCACCGCCGTGTCCGGCAGCGGCTCCGACCCGCTGGGCCTGGCGGGCAACTCGGGCAACCGCTTCGCCAATGCGCTGTGGTACAACACCCCGGTCATGAACGGCTTCCAGCTGAACCTGAACGTCGGCAGCAAGGAAAACAATGGCCTGGCCACCGCCATCGTCGGCCGCGGCACGGCTGCCGCGCCGCAGTACCCGGTCGGCTCGCTGGCGCATGCCTATCCTTACTCCGTCAGCGCCACCTACATGGCGCCGGGCACCACCCCGCAATACGCGTTCTACGTCGGTACCGAGCGCAATGCCGTGGAAGTGAAATGGCACTCGGTCGGCGCCTACTACCGTCCGATGCCAGCCCTGAAGCTGATGGCCAGCTATGGCCGCCAGGACCTCGGCCACATCCGCGCCATCAACGACACCATGAAGGCGTGGGTCGTGGGCGCCAACTACAACGTGCCGACCGGCATGTTCCGCCTGGGCTACGGCCAGCGCGACACCGATGGCGAAGTGAAGACCAAGGAAATCTCGGTCGGCTACGAGCATAACCTGTCGCCGCGCACCTACCTGTATCTGGACCTGTCGCAGAAGAAGATCCCGGTGGCGGCCACCCCGGCCAGCGCCGATGTGAACCAGAACCATTACGCGCTGGGTATTCATCACAACTTCTAAGACCATTTCAAACCGGAAAACCGGGGTGCGGCCCGCAGGGCCGGACCCCGGCCCCGATTCCTTCGGTTAAAATGTCCACGCCTGTAATATTTGACGTAACGACAATGACCGACACCCTGGATTCCGCAACCGTCGCGCAGTACCTGGCCGACCATCCCCACTTCTTCGAAGAACACGCCAACCTGCTGGGCGACGTCAGGCTGTCCAGCCCGCTGACCGGGCGCGCCGTGTCGCTGCAGGAACGCCAGATGGAAGTCATGCGCGACAAGTACAAGGCGCTCGAACTGCGCCTGTCCGAGCTGACCCGCCACGCCCAGGAAAACGCCACCATCGCCAACCGCTTCCATGCCTGGAACCAGGCCATCCTGCAAGTGCGCAGCGCTGCCGACGTGCCGCGCGCGGTGGCGCAGGGCCTGGTCGACAGCTTCCACGTGCCGGCCGCCACCCTGCGCCTGTTCAATGTGGCGCCGGAATTCGCCGGCGAGTGGTTCGCCAGCGGCGTGTCGGAAGATGCGCGCCTGTTCGCCAACAGCCTGATGGCGCCCTACTGCGGCAGCAACAACGATTTCGAAGCGGTGCGCTGGCTGGACGATGCCGAGCACATCAAGTCGGCCGTGATCCTGCCGCTGCGCAAGCCGGGCGCCAAAGGCGCGGCGTTCGGCCTGCTGATCATGGGCTCGCCGGACCCCGAGCGCTTCACCTCGCTGATGGCGACCGACTTCCTGGTGCACATCGGCGAAACCGCCAGCGTCGCGCTGGCGCCCCTGCTGGCCTGACATGCACGGCGCCGGCAAGCAGGAACAGGCCGACGCCTACCTGGCCCACCTGGCCACGCAACGCAAGCTGTCCGCGCACACGGTCGCCGCCTATGGCCGCGACTTGCGCGAGCTGGCCACCCTGTCCGACGGCAAAGCCTGGGACGCCCTGACCCACTTCGATATCCGCCGCTACGCGGCCCAGCTGCACAGCCGCGGCCAGGATGCGCGCACCATTGCGCGCAAACTGTCCGGCTGGCGCGGCTTCTTCGCCTGGCTGGGCCGGCACGCTGCGCTGGCGGCCAACCCGGTGGAAGGGGTGCGCGCGCCCAAGCGCGCCAAAACCTTGCCCAAGGCCCTGTCGGTCGATGATGCGGTGCAACTGGTGGCGCCATCCGGCCCCGCGGCCGGCAGCGGCGAGCCGGCGCGCCTGTGCGACCGCGCCATGTTCGAACTGCTGTACTCGAGCGGCTTGCGGGTGTCCGAGCTGGCCGGCCTGGACCGCGAATTCCGCAAGGCGGCGGACGGCCAGCCCGCCTCGCTGGGCTGGCTGGAGCTGGACAATGCCGAAGTGGTGGTGACCGGCAAGGGCAACAAGATGCGCCGGGTGCCGGTCGGCAGCGCGGCGCTGGCAGCCGTGCAGGCCTGGCTGGCCGTGCGCCCGGCCCCCGCCGACGGCAGCCATGCCCTCTTCCTCAACGAGCGCGGCAAGCGCATCTCGCCGCGCGTGGTGCAGCTGCGGCTGAAGGCGCACGGCATCCGCGCCGGCACGCCGGTGGCGGTGCATCCGCACATGCTGCGCCATTCGTTCGCCACGCACGTGCTGCAATCCTCGGGCGACTTGCGGGCGGTGCAGGAAATGCTGGGCCACGCCAGCATCACGTCGACCCAGGTGTACACGGCTCTTGATTTCCAGCACCTTGCGCTGGTCTATGACAAGTCCCATCCGAGGGCTAAAATAAAATAGCCAAGAACTTGATCCGGCTCAAGTTTGCCCATTTGCCAGCATTTCCAGAATTCCGGCATAATCGACCGATTCCCAATGCAGCGAACCCGCGAGTAATACCATGGCAATGATCCCGACCACCATTTTGACCGGCTTCCTCGGCGCCGGCAAAACCACGCTGCTGAACCGCATCCTGCGCGAAGAGCACGGCATGAAGATTGCCGTCATTGAAAACGAATTCGGCCAGGAAAACATCGACAACGAAATCCTGGTGCAGGAGTCGCGCGAGCAAATCGTGGAAATGAATAACGGCTGCATCTGCTGCACCGTGCGCGGCGACCTGATCGTCGGCCTGAGCGACCTGGCCAGGCGCCGCGCCGCCGGCGAGATCGCCTTCGACCGCGTGGTGATCGAGACCACCGGCCTGGCCAACCCCGGCCCGGTGGCGCAGACCTTCTTCATCGACGAGGAAGTCGGCACCAACTACCTGCTCGACGCCGTGGTCACGGTGGTCGACGCGCGCCACGCCATGCAGCAGCTGGACGAGCACGAGGAAGCGCAGCGCCAGGTGGGCTTTGCCGACAAGATCCTGCTGTCCAAGACCGACCTGGTGGATGCCGCCGCCGTCGAGGCGCTGACGGCCCGCCTGAAGCGCATCAACCCGCGCGCGCCCATCAGCCGTTCCGATTTCGGCAAGGCCCCGCTGAGCGAAGTGCTGGACTTGCGCGGCTTTAACCTGAATGAAAAGCTGGAAATCGACCCCGATTTCCTGGCGGCCGAAGAGGAAGAGCACGACCACGCGCACTGCGGCCACGACCACGAGCACGATGAGCACTGTGGCCACGACCACCATCACCACGACCACCACCACGCCCATCACACGGACGATATCGCGGCCTTCGTCTTCAAAAGCGAACGCCCGTTCGATCCCGCCAAGCTGGACGAATTCCTGGGCGGTCTTGTTGATGTGTACGGTCCTCGCATGTTGCGTTACAAAGGCGTATTGTTGATGCAGGGCGCGGAAAGAAAGGTTGTTTTCCAGGGCGTGCACCAGCTGATGGGGAGCGACCTCGGGGCAAAATGGGGCGAAAACGAGACACGGGCCAGCAAAATGGTGTTTATTGGCAAAAATCTGCCAAAAGACATCTTTATTACTGGCCTTGAACAATGTTTGGTATAAACTAAGGCGCTTTTTGAAGCAACACAGCGCTGCAATTTGAAAACTCTGTCGTATCGAAGGTAAGCGAAGTCATGACAAAAGCAAATAAATCGACCCCAGCCGCGGAAGTCCTGCTCACCGAAGAAGAAATTCTGAAAATGAGCGACAAGGACTACATGAACCCGGCCCAGATGGCGTTTTTCAAGAACAAGCTGCAGAACCTTGAAAAAGAGTTGCTGAAAAACGCTGGCGAAACCACCGAACACCTGCGCGAAACCGTGCTGGTGCCGGACCCCGCCGACCGCGCCACCATCGAAGAAGAGCACGCACTGGAACTGCGTACCCGTGACCGCGAACGCAAGCTGCTCAAGAAAGTGCAGCAATCGATCGCCGCCATCGATAACGGCGATTATGGCTACTGCGAGGAAACCGGCGAACCGATCGGCATTCCACGCCTGATCGCACGTCCAACGGCTACCCTGTCGCTGGAAGCACAGCAGCGCCGCGAGCTGAAGCAGAAGCTGTACGGCGACTAAGCTGCCCCTCAGCCAGGAAAAGGCACGCCGCGGCGTGCTTTTTTCTTGCCTCTTGCCCTACGGTACGCCCCTATTTTTTTCCCTTGGGCTACACTAGTGATCCTATGGGACTGTTCTCCATTTTCAAAAAAGGCAAGGCCGAAGAAGTCATCGTCGACGCGGACGATGCCGAAGCCGCACGCCTGGCCGCGAACAGCGAACTGGAACGCCAGCGCGCGCAATCGGATTTGCAGCGCGAAATCGCGCGCGCCACCGCCATGAAGATCGACGCCATCGAGGCGGCGATGGCGGCCGACATTTTCAATGAACCCGAGCCGGCCTGGGCCCGCAAGCCGCGCCCGCTGCAGGCGGCCGCCGCCAGCAACGACGGCGCCACCCTGCCCATGCTGGAGCAGTACACCACCGAGCTGCTGGGCGACGAGGACGTGCCGCTGGAAGCGGCGGCCGCCGAAAGCGCGCCCATCGTCGAGGAAATCGCCATCCTGTACGCCAACGGCCAGGCCGAAGTGGCCGAGCAGATGCTGCTGGGCAGCCTGCCGGACGCGGCGCAGGACCGCACCGTGTGGTGGATGCTGTTCGACCTGTACCAGGTGATGGGCAAGCAGGAAGCGTTCGAAAATATTTCGATCGACTACGCCAGCCAGTACGAGACGTCGCCGCCGTCCTGGGTGCCGCCGGCCAGCGCGGCCAAGGATGCGCCCGCGCCGGCGCGCGGCTATACGGGCCTGGCGCCGACCCTGGCCCTGGCCGGGACCCTGAATGCCTCCATCGCGCCGCAGCTGGAACGGCTGGACGGCATGGACCAGAAGCAGCCGCTGCGCCTGGACTTTTCGCGCGTCAACGGCGTCGATCCGGAAGGCTGCGCCCTGCTGCTGGCAGCCCTGAAGAAGGCCCAGGCCGGCGAGCGCGAGCTGATCGTGGTGGGCGCCACCGAACTGGCCGACCAGGTGCGCGCCATCCTCACCATCGGCAACCGCGATGGCGGCGAAGCGCCGTGGCTGCTCTACCTGGAGCTGCTGCGCCTGCTGAACCGCGAGAAGGATTTCGAAGAATCGTCCATGGACTACTGCGTGACCTTCGAAGTGTCGCCGCCACCGTTCGTGGCGCCGAAGAAGGTGGCCAACGCGCCGCGCCAGGCTACGGCGGGGGCGTCCGACCGCTTCATGCTGCCGGCCGTGATCGAGGGCGATATCGGCGGCCTGCTGGCCGCCATCGACGAGTATGCGGGCCAGTACCAGGCCCTGGTGTTCGACTGCGCCCGCCTGGTGCGCATGGAGTTCGGCGCCGCCAGCGCACTGCAGTCCAAGGTGGCCGAGCTGGCCGCCGGCGGCGAGCGCCGCGTCGAGTTCCGCGACCTGAACCATCTGGTGGCGGCGCTGATGCGCTTGCTGGGTTATGCTGATATTGCGCGGCTCTTCCCGCACAAATATTGAGCAGCTTACTCAGCAGTTGAATTTTGGGGCGGCCGCCCCAAAATGCCCCGTTAATCCCAACACCAAGGCATTAACATGGAACAATTTCACGGCACCACCATCCTGTGCGTGCGTCGCGGCAACGATGTCGCGATCGGCGGCGATGGCCAGGTCACGCTCGGCAATATCGTCATGAAGGGCACGGCCCGCAAGGTGCGCAAGTTATACCAGAACAAGGTGCTGTGCGGCTTTGCCGGCGGCACGGCAGACGCCTTCACCCTGCTCGACCGCTTCGAAGCCAAGCTGGAAAAGCACCAGGGCAACCTGCTGCGCGCCTCGGTCGAGATGGCCAAGGATTGGCGCACCGACCGCGTGCTGCGCCGCCTGGAAGCCATGCTGCTGGTGGCCGACAAGGATTCCACCCTGGTGATCACCGGTAACGGCGACGTGCTGGAACCGGAAGGCGGCATCGGCGCCATCGGCTCCGGCGGCAGCTATGCCCAGTCGGCCGCCAAGGCCCTGGTCGAGAACACCGACTTGTCGCCGGCCGACGTCGTGAAAAAGTCGCTGACCATTGCCGGCGAGCTGTGCATCTACACCAACCTGAACCACATCATCGAAACCCTGGATCCAGCATGAACATGACCCCTCAAGAAATCGTCGGCGAACTGGACAAGCATGTGGTCGGCCAGGGCAAGGCCAAGAAGGCCGTCGCCATCGCACTGCGCAACCGCTGGCGCCGCCAGCAGGTGGAAGAGCCGCTGCGCCATGAAATCACGCCGAAGAACATCCTGATGATCGGCCCGACCGGCGTCGGCAAGACCGAGATCGCGCGCCGCCTGGCCAAGCTGGCCGACGCGCCCTTCATCAAGGTGGAGGCGACCAAGTTCACCGAGGTCGGCTATGTCGGCCGCGACGTCGACACCATCATCCGCGACCTGATCGACATCGGCGTCAAGCAGACCCGCCAGTCGGAAATGGCCAAGGTGCGCGCCCGTGCCGAGGACGCGGCGGAAGACCGCATCCTGGACATCCTGCTGCCGCCGCCGCGCGATTTCGGCTTTGCCACCGGCGGCAGCGAGCCGCGCACCGACGACACCACGCGCCAGACCTTCCGCAAGCGCCTGCGCCAGGGCGAGCTCGATGACAAGGAAATCGAAATCGAACTGGCCGAGCAGAGCCCGACCATGGAAATCATGGCGCCGCCCGGCATGGAAGAAATGACGGAGCAGATCAAATCCATGTTTTCCGGCATGGGCGGCGGCCGCAAGAAGGCGCGCAAGATCAAGATCAAGGAAGCCATGAAGCTGCTGCTCGACGAGGAAGCGGCCAAGCTGGTCAACGAAGACGAGATGAAGAAGAAGGCGCTCGCCAACGTGGAGCAGAACGGCATCGTGTTCCTGGACGAAGTGGACAAGATCGCGTCGCGCTCGGAAGTGGGCGGCGCCGACGTGTCGCGCGCCGGCGTGCAGCGCGACCTGCTGCCGCTGGTGGAAGGCACCACCGTCAACACCAAGTACGGCATGGTGCGCACCGACCATATCCTGTTCATCGCGTCGGGCGCCTTCCACCTGGCCAAACCGTCGGACCTGATTCCCGAGCTGCAGGGCCGTTTCCCGATCCGGGTCGAGCTGGAATCGCTGTCGATCGCCGACTTCGAGCGCATCCTGACCAGCACCGACGCCTGCCTGACCAAGCAGTACGAAGCCCTGCTGGCCACGGAAGGCGTGCGCCTGGAGTTCGCCCCGGACGGCATCAACCGCCTGGCGGAGATCGCCTTCCAGGTCAACGAGCGCACCGAGAATATCGGGGCGCGCCGGCTGTACACGGTGATGGAAAAACTGCTGGAGGAAATCTCCTTCTCGGCCACCGAACCCGGCGACAAAACGGTTACCATTGACGCAGCTTATGTCAACCAGCGCCTGGATGCGCTGGCCGTCAACGAAGACCTTTCGCGCTACGTACTGTAATGGCAAACAAGCAGTTGGCTACCAGGCAGAAGATGCGGATCCGCGTCGAGCCCTCGCAGCACTTCGGCAAGCCCCGCAACCCGATTGCGGCGCTGGCCAAGGCGCGCGCGGCGGGCCCGCACGACAAGAACCGCACCACGGCCGAACGGCAGGCTGGCAAGAAGCTGATCGACAAGAAGCTCACCGGGTCCGATGACGAATAGCGCGGCCACCTCGCTGCGCCTGGGCGACTGGACCTTCCACCGCGCGAGCGGGGAGCTGGTGCGCGATGGCGTGTCGGTGCGCCTGGAGGAGCGCGCGCTGCGCCTGCTGGCCTGCCTGGCCGACAACGCGGGCGAGGTGCTGTCCGCCGACGAGCTATTGGCCCACGCCTGGCCCGGCGTGGTGGTGTCGCCCGATTCCCTGTACCAGGCCATTACCCTGCTGCGCCGCCAGTTGGGCGACGACGCGCGCCATCCCCGGTATATCGCCACCGTGCCGCGCCGCGGTTATCGGCTGGTGGCGCCGGTGTCGGAGCCGGCGCAGCCGGTGCCGGATACCGGGCCGGTCGCGCCGCCGGCGCCACTGGTGCCGCCAGGCGAAGCCAGTCCACGCCGCCCGATCCGCCCCGGCCGCAGGATGGCGCTGGCCGCCGGCATCGCCGCCGCGCTGGCGGGTCTTGCCGTCGCCCTGCCGCTCGCCATGCCGGGCAAGCGTTCGGTGGCGGTGCTGCCCTTCCTCGACCTGACCGACGACATGGATGAAGAGCCCTTTGCCGACGGCATCAGCGAAGAACTGATCGGCAAATTGAGCAAGCTGCCCGGCCTGGCGGTCGCTCCGCCCGGGGCCTCCTACTATTACAAGGACAAGCGCGCTACCGCCGCCGACGTGGCAAAGGCGCTGAAAGTGGCGTACGTACTGGATGGCAGCGTGCGCCGCTCCGGCGGCGGACTGCGCATCACCGCCCGGCTCACGCGCGCCGCCGACGGCTTCGTGGTCTGGTCGGACAGCTACGACCGCGCGCCCGGCGACCGCCTGGCCATCCAGGACGACATCGCCACGGCGGTCAGCCGCGCCGCCGCCGCACAGATTCAGTGAGCGCCGCTGTTCATCTGGTTCTCCTTCGCCGCATCCGTATCCGGCCCCACGGCCGCCTCCAGCTGGACCTGCACCGCCATCTCGTCGCCCACCAGGTCGAGGTAGGCGTCCAGCCCGAAATCGGAGCGCTTGACCGTGCTGGTGGCCGTGATGCCGATGGACGGCTTGTCGCTGACCCGGTTCACGCCGATCTTGTTGACCTTCATCTGCAGCGCGACCGGCCGCGTCACGCCCGCCAGCGTCAGCTCGCCATACAGCACCCCGTTCATCGCGTCGCGCCGTTCGATGCGCGTGCTGCGGAACCGGATGTCCGGCTGCCGGAACAGGCCTGTCCACGCCTCGTCTTCACGGATCTGGCCATTCCATAAGCCGTCGCCGATGTCGATCATGCGGGTTGGCAGGCTGACCGCCACCGATGACCTGGACCAGTCCTCATGGTCGAAGACGAAACTTCCGGGCGCGATCTTCAGCGTGCCGGAGACGGGGATGAAACCCTGGTGTTCCATGCTGAAGCTGACCTTGGACAGCTTGCTGACGATGGTGTAGGTGACCGGCGCCGCGTGCGCGGCAGCGGCAGAGATCAAGGCCGCGCACACGGCGGCACGGCGAAACAGGCGGACCATAAGGATTCCTTTTCAAGTGGTGAGAGCCCACTTTGTACCGCCAGGCTGGCGCCGAAGTCCTGAAAAAGTCCTGAAAAGTTCTGAAATGCCCTGAATTACCAGATCGGGCCGAGGAAGAGGTAGGCCGTCGACTCGCCATCGCGCGTGGTGCCGGCGCCCAGGAACAGCGGCCCGAAGCGCGTCTCCACCGACAGGAAGGCGCTGCCAGCCTGCTTCAGGGCGCGCCCCGATGCATTCACGCCGCGGTCGAAGCCGCCGCCGGTCTCCAGCGAAAAACCGGCCCGCATGGTGCCGCCGAAAGCGCTCGGCAGCGCGGCGATGCGCCGCGCCAGCACCACCCGCCCCAGCACGATCACCGGCTCCTGGATGGAATCGGTCGGCGTACCCGACAAGCGCAGGAAGCCGCCCAGCGCCACCGGCGCCGCGCCGGCCTGCGCCCGCGCCCATTCCAGCGACACGTGTCCGGCCCAGTTATCCAACGTGAAGGCTTGCAGCACCGAGGCGCCCCAGTTGGACGCCGCCGTGCCCACGCCCTTGCCGCTGCCCGGCGTCTGCTCGCGGCCGATCGACACCAGCGTGCCGCGCGTCGGGAAGGCCAGCGAATCGAGCGTATCGACGCGGAAGCGGGCGAAGTTGCGGGTGTCGTACACGCGCACCACGCTGGCTGTCGGGTCCTGCGGGATCAGCGGGCGCACCGAATACGCCTGGCGCGACACGCCCACCGAGAACTCGCCCCAGTTGCCGAACTGGCGGCCGACCGCGAACGAGGCGCCGCGCGCGCTGTAGGAAATGCGCGCCAGCCGCTGTTCCTTGAGGAAGATGTCGCCCGCCACCTTGCCGATCTGCGCCGACGGCATCACGAACCATTTGCCGCCCGGCGACAGCGGCTGCCACCATTGCACGCCGATGCCGCGCTCATTGCCCAGCCGCCCTTCGGTGCGCAATTCGCCGCCCCAGCTGTTCAAGGCCGAGCGCACATGCATCACCTTGATGGCGAAATTGTTCGAATCGCGGAAGTCGCTGGCCAGCTCCAGGCCCACGCGCATGCGGCTGCGCGCCCATTCCGCTTCGGTGGCGCGGATGGTGACGGTACGCTCGCCGTCCACGTCGTCGATATCGGTCTCCACGCGCGCCATGTCGCCGCGGCCGTACAGGTCCACCGCCGCCTGCCGCACCTGTTCGCGCGTGGTCGGCTGTCCCGGCTCCAGGCCGGACTGGTTGACCAGCACTTCGGGATTCACATCCCGGGCGCCCTGCACCTGCACCTTCGCCAGCCTGACGGGACGGTCGGTGTCGGCCGGCGTGGCCAGGCGCAGGCTTTCCAGGCTGATGTAGTCGCGTTCGGGCAGGGCCAGGGCGGCCAGGCGCGGCGCCAGCTCGCGCGCGGCCGCTTCGCCGGCGGCCATGGCCTTCTCCCAGGTCGAGAAATCGAGGAAGCTGATGCCGTCCAGTTTGGGAGCGATCAGGATGTCGTCCTGGCGCAGTTCGCTGAGCGAGCGCTGCACGTTCTGCTCGGTCAGGATCTGCAGCATCTGGTTGGCCACGCCCAGGGCGCTGTGCAGCTCCTTTTCCGGCGCCAGCGTGGTGCCGACGTTGACGGCGATGACGATGTCGGCGCCCATGGCGCGCGCCATGTCGACCGGCAGGTTGCGTACCAGGCCGCCGTCCACCACCAGGTGGTCCTTGATGCGCACCGGCGAGAATACGCCCGGCACCGCCAGCGAGGCGCGCATGGTCTGGAACAGCGGCGTGTTGTCGAGCACCACCAGCTCTCCGGTCAGCAGGTCGGAGGCGACGGAGCGGAATGGCAGCGGCAACTGGCTGACCGGCAGGTCGCGCGTGCCGGGCGGCAGCAAGCGTTGCAGGGCCATTTCCAGGGCGGCGTTGCCGGCGGCGCCGGGCGGGCCTTGCACGCCGTTCAGGGTGATGCCGAATTCGATGCGCGAGGGAAGCTGGATGTCTTCGTCGCGGCGGCGGAAGTGCAGCGAGTCGCGCGCGGGACGGTCGGCCGCTACGCTGTCCCAGTCGGTGGTGGCGGCCATTTTTTCGAGGTCTTTCAGCGAGGCGCCGGCGGCCCAGGCGCCGCCGATCACGCTGCCCATCGAGGTGCCGACCACGATGTCGATCGGGATGCGCATTTGCTGCAGCGCGCGCAGGACACCGACGTGGGCGAAGCCGCGGGCGCCGCCGCCGCTTAATACCAGGGCTATTTTGGGTCGGGCTGAAACCGTTGGAACCGGAAAACCGGGGTACGACCCGGAGGGTCGGACCCCAGCCTGTGCCGGCTGGGCAGCGGGGGCCCGGTTTTCAGCAGCGCAGGCCAACCCTGCGCAAAAAACCAGGATCAGCCCAAGCCGCTTCATCGCGTCTGCGGCGTGCCGCCCGAGGGCTGGGCGGACGTGGTGGGCGGCTGGGCCGGCGCCATCTGCACCGGTGGCGGCGCCGGCTGCGCGACCGGCGGCGGCAGCGGCACCGGCGGCGGTTCCTGCGGGCCGGCCGCATTCGCCACCGGCGGCACGATGCCGCCCGACGAACTCACGCCCTGGTCGCTCAGCAACTCAAGCCGCTTCTGCATGCCGCCTTCCATCAGGATCACGAAGCGCGGCTGCACTTCCTTCACGCTGACGCCGGGCGCCACTTCGGAACCCACGGGATACGCCTTGGCCGCCTGCCCGTCGGCCGAAATGATCGCCACGCTGCCGCGGCCGCGGGTATCGGCCACCACGCCGCGCAGCTGGTAATTGCTGGCCACCGCCACCGCGGTATTGCCGCCGAACAGGCCGCGCGCCGCATCCATGTTCGCTTCCGGCACCTGCACCACCGGCACCGCCGCGATCGGGCGCTGCTTCGGCTTGAACAGCTGCATGCCCCAGTAGGCCAGCGAGGCGGACAACACCGCCACGGCGGCCACACTGCAGATCAAAGGCAAACGTTTCAATTCAATTCTCCAGGTTCAGCGCACCAGCTGGTTGATTTCGATGATCGGCATCAGCACGGCCAGCACGATCAGCAGCACCACCACGCCCATGGCCAGGATCAGCATCGGCTCCAGCAGGCCGGCGATGGTCAGCGTGCGGCGCTCGAGGTCCGCTTCCTGCGCACTGGCGGCGCGGTCCAGCATGGCGGGCAGTTCGCCGGTAATTTCGCCGGCGCGGATCATGTGGATCAGCATCGGCGGGAAGTGTTTTTGCGCGGACAGCGACCGCGCCAGGCTGGCGCCTTCGCGCACCGAATCGCTGGCCTGCTCGACCAGCTGGCGCATGGCCACGTTCGACAGCGTGTCGCGGCTGGTCTCCAGCGCGCGCAGGATCGGCACGCCGGAGCCGGTGGTGATCGCCAGCGTGCTGGCGAAGCGCGAGGTGTTCAGGCTGCGTTCGAACTTGCCGTACAGCGGCGCCGTCAGCAGCCAGGTGTGCCAGCGCAGCTTGATGTCCGGGTTCTGCAGCATCTTGCGCACCATGACGCCGGCGGCGATGGCGATGCCCAGCACGATGAAGCCGTAGTTCCGCACGAAGTCCGAGATCGCCAGCATGATCACCGTCAGCAGCGGCAGCTTCTGCTTGGTGTTGGCGAACACGGACACGATCTGCGGTACCACGTAGGTGAGCAGGAAGATCACGATCAGGAACGCCACCACGGTCACGATGGCCGGGTAGGTGAAGGCCAGCTTGACCTTCTGCACCAGCGCGTTGCGGCGTTCGATGTAGTCGGCCAGGCGCGACAGCACGCGCGACAGCTGGC
>CBHWEO010000011.1:0-45477 GCA_966112955.1 uncultured Duganella sp.
AAGCCAAGACCCTGAAGCGCTGGCTGGACCAGGGCCACGACGACAACGGCAAGCCAGTGGTCATGGTCGAAACCCGCAACGACTACGAAGTGGACGTCGGCACCTTCGCAAACACCGTCGATTTCCGTCTGAAGAAGTTCACCGAATTCCCGGAAGTGATCGAGAAGCACAAGGCCGATTTTGAAGGCAAGACCGTGGTGACCTTCTGCACCGGCGGCATCCGCTGCGAGAAAGCCGCGATCCACATGCAGAACATCGGCTACGACAATGTGTACCAGCTGGAAGGCGGCATCCTGAAGTACTTCGAGGAAGTCGGCGGCGCCCACTACAACGGCGATTGCTTCGTGTTCGACTACCGCACCGCGCTGAACCCGAAGCTGGAGCCAACCGAAACCACCCAGTGCTTCGCCTGCCGCGCCGTGGTCACCCCGCGCCAGCAACTGGCCCCGGAATACGTGCCGGGCAAATCGTGCCCAGCCTGCTTCGACAAGAAGCATTGATGAAGAGGCCAGCTTCGAGCTGGCCTTTTTCGATTCGCACGTAGCGCTTGTGCAGACGGGTCTGACCCTTGGGTCTGACCCTGGTTTACCGGTTTTCGCCCGCATAGCCGGGCCGTAAATCACCTCCGTTGCGTGCACAAAAACGCATTTCCCGGCAATCTGTGAAGAGTCTTTTTTCTGGTTGCGCCGTTTAATGCCACGCAGCTGAAAGATCAACCTCCAAAGCACCGCCGCCACTCAGCCAGCTGGGCCAATGCGGTAGCTGCCAGCCGCCTTTGCGGTCGGCCTGGTAGAGGATATGCATCCACTGGCGCAGGGCGTCGCCGCCCAGTGGCAGGCGGAAAGCCTCCTCCGCATCGCGGAAGGTCAGCAAGGTACCATTCTCCATCTGCGCCACATCGACCGAGGTCACCAGCATGGCATGCGCTTGCTCGCCGGCGGCAACGGGTTCCGCCTTGCCCAGCGCATCGCGCGCTGCCTGCTGGGCAAACTCCTGCAAAGCGTCGCGGTGTTCGGGCGACTGCAGTGCGAACTGCGCATCGAGCTGCTTCAACAGCACGGGCAGCAGCATCGACAGCATGCGCCGGGTCAGCCACAGCACCACCTCCGGCCCTCTTCCGTCAAACCGGCAATGCGGATGCGGTCTTCCGCCGCGACGAACTCGGTTGTTACCTTTTGCAGGACGGGCGACATAGGCTCATTTGCTGCGATGGATATGTACAGCCGCGCTCGTGTCCCGCTCGGGGCCTGACCCCAAGGTTGCCATTTGGCCGTAGCGGCGGCGCAGGCGCAGGAACGGTTCTTCGATGGTGCTGTAGCTCAGGGCGGAAACCGCCCAGGTGGCGCCATAAGCCAGCAGCAGCGCCAACGCGACGTCGAGCTTGTAGATGCCGGTGAAGGCGGGCAGGTGGAAGTACGTCACCAGCAGGTGCAGCATGGCCATGTGCAGCAGGTAGAACGAGAAGCTGATCTTGCCGCCGTAGGTAAGCACCTTCTCCACCACCGCCGGCAGCTTGCGCTCGAACGATACCCAGGCCACGATGAAGCCGCTCCAGGCCGCCGCTTCCATCAGCGACCAGTAGATCCAGAAGCTGTTGTGGTTCTCGGGGATGAACTTGCCATAGCGGGACTGGATCCAGGCGTTGCACAGCACGACCAGCGCGGCCAGCGGCAGCAGCCACAACACGTTGCGGCGCAGCGCGTCCGCATGGCGTGCGGCCAGCATCGCGGCCAGCATGCCGATCAGGAACTGGTCGAAGCGCCCCACCAGGGTGCTGAAGTACATTAGCGTGCTCTTTTCATTCACCGTGTAAGCCGCGAGCTTGAAGAACACCATCAGCGCGAGCAGCTTCCACAAGTAGCGCGCGCCCTGCTCCATCGTGAAGCGGGCCAGGAAAGGGAACACCATGTAGAAGGCGAATTCCACCGAGATGGTCCAGGCGGCGCCGGTGATCGGGGTGTAGGAAGTTGGCGCCAGGCCGAGGTTGGTGGTCAGCACGTAAAGCACGTCCTGCGGCACGAACTTGTCGCGGCCAATCGAAATCGCCACCACGAAAATGGTCAGGAACAGCGGCAGGATGCGCAGGCAGCGATTGCGCAGGAAGGAGCCGTAGTGGATCTCCTTCTGGTACAGCGCAATCTGCATGAACAGGAAGCCGGACAGCGTGAAGAACAGGCCCACGCCTGTATGCCCTTCGGTCACCAGCCCCAGCCAGTCGCTTTGCAGCTGCGGCAAACCCTGCCCGCGCGCCTCCAGGTAAAAGTGGAAGACAAAGACCAGCGTGGCGGCAAGCCAGCGGAGTTGGTCGATGCGCGGGTTGTAGGCGATGTTAAGGGACTTCATCGGGGCAGCTTGTTCTTGTGCAAACTGCCATTATACGTGGGCAAGGGTGGGCCAAATCACTTCAGGCAAAGCGGTCCACAAAATGCTTGAATTCCTGCTCGACGAAGTCTGCATACTTAGCAAGCTCTGCTGGGCCATCCGGAGTTTGCCAGTCGTTCTTCCAGGTGATTACCTCACCCTGCGGCAATGCCATTTGCGCCATCACTTCGTTGCGCTGCTCGTAAGGGTGGGCCAGGCCCCAGTAAAAATCACGGCGGTATTTGCGCCTCACACTACCAAGGCCAAAATCAATCAGGAGGGCATCGTCGATAATGCATACCGCGTGACCTTCAATTTGGCCTGGTGACGCATAACCTGGCGTGCCAAGATGGAAATTGACATTCTTTCCTTCGATTTGGACATGGCATGACTCAATACGGGCGTCAAAACCGTATGCTTTGGCAACACGGCACACCAGCGAAGACATCAGGAAGCATGCGCCGCCATAGTTATGCAGGTAGAGCCAGTCGAGATCATAAAAATGATCATAAAGCGTGATTGCCAGCTGATTCAGGCGCGGATCAGGCGTCACAACGAGCAACTGCTGCTCACGCTTCTCTTTACGGGGAATGAACTCGCTTTCGAACTTGGCTTGGAATTGGATAAGCAGTTCCAGAAACTTGGCAGTTAATTTGATCCGAATCCCGCCGATGGGGCTATCGGGGAGTATTTCCAGCATCCCAGCCTGCCCCATCGCCGCAATGTGGTCGCGAATTGCCGCTTCGGTGTGTGGCAACTCCGAAAACACAACCAAAACCTCTGGCTGGGCCAGGGCGATGAAGTCGTTGCTTATCTTCAGGAACAGGTCATATCCTGCCAGCGAGACCGACAGCGGAATATGCTGAACAATCCAGTTCCGGATCGCAGCTTCTCCCTGCAACAGGGAGGTCACGCGCTGAATTTGCATTGGCCGCCTCCATATACTTCGAAACATAAGAGTTTCGCGTATTTCCCCATTGAAATTCAATCGTGCGCGGGGTCTGGAAACATTTAATTTGTAATAATCTGTAACGGAATCACGTACATTTAGCAACAAGGTTGCCAGGACAAAAACAAAAATGGCGGGGATCAGCCCGCCATCTACGCTACTCGAAGTAGGCTGCCGTTAACTTAACATCGTCTGCCGACAAGCTACCCGAACCGGCTCTCAAGCGCAGGGTGGAAATCAAGTAATTCAGGCGCGCTTGCGTCAGGTCACGCTGCGCTGTGTAGAGTTGGCGCTGCGCGTTCAACAGGTCAAGGTTAATGCGCACGCCGCCCTTAATACTTTGCTCGGTGGCGGTGACCAGTAACTTGGCGGATTCAACTGCCTTCTCCAATGCTTCGATGCGGGCAACGCTACTCACAGTTGCGTTGTAATTTCGCCGAAGCTCGATAAGAACCTTGTCAGTTTGCGACTGCAGATCCGCCTTGGCTTTTTCGCTGTTAGCAACCGCCTGACGAGCGGACGCGCTAATCGCGCCCCCTTGGTAGAGGGGGACATTTACTTGAAAACCAACGCTACGAATTGTCTGTTCCTGGTTCAGAGTTGAGAGGGAGTCAGAGACCAGTCTGCCATAAGTTCCAATAGCATCGACACGCGGCAAGTGACCCGCCTTCTGCTTCAGGACTTCCTGCTTGCTGGCTTCTACCGCTTGGGTCGCCGCGCGAATATCCGGGTTCTGCATCAGAGCGACACGCTTCCAGTCCTCGTATGGTTTTAAATCACTATTCGTCACCCGAAAATCCACACGCAGTTGGTCGAGTGCATCAACCGGTCCACCAACAATGCCGGCCAGTGTGTCCCGCGCTGTCGCAAGCGAATCCTGCGCTTCGAGCAGTTGGGCTTCTGCAAGGTCCAGGCGGGACTGAGTTTCCAGAACATCAGTACGAGTTCCCTCACCCTTCTTGAACAGAACGTTGTTCTGGTTGCGCTGCTCTAATAGCGCGTCGCGCTCGACCTTTGCGAGGGATACTTGAGTTTCCTTCAACAGGGCATCGAAGTAGGCTTGGCTCACTCGCAGGATGACTTCTTGCGACTGGCTGTCGAAGACGGCTTCAGCATAATTGCTCTGCGCAATACCCTGCTTGTAGCGCGCGTAAGCATCCACATTAAATAAAGGCTGGCGGACCTGCACCGTTGCGTTGCGGGAAATGTAATCGCGCGGAACGGTGATACCAAGTTGCTCCACCGTCGTCCGGTTCTGACTGGCGCTGTATGCAGCGCTGGCAGATGGCAGCAAGTTGGAGCGACCTAAAATGCGATTCTCTTTACCCGCTTCATTGGCCTGGAACGCCGACTGAAATTGCGGATCATTCTTCAACGCCGCTTGATAGGCTTGCGTTAGATTAATTGCACTGGCCGGCAGCATTGGCAACGCAAATAGCGCGGCCAGTATCTTGGACAACTTCACGCTTAATCCTCCGACATGGCAGTGTGGGAACGATCGATGATCGGTTTGAGCAGGTAGCTCATGAGAGATCGCTCACCAGTCTTCACGAACAGCTCAGCGGGCATACCGGAGACGATATCCAGTTTTTTCTCAGCGATCAATTTGGCGCCTTGCGCATTCACCCGCGCACGTACTTTGTAATAAGGCATACCAGTTCGCTCATCAACGGTACGGTCAGCAGCAACAAGAGTAACTTCGCCAGGAATGTGCGGCGTCTTGTTGGTGTTAAAGGCCGAGAACACCAGCTCAACAGGCAAACCAACGTGCACCTTGTCTACGAGATTCGTCGGCAGTTGACCTTCCACAATAAGCTCGTCATTTGCGGGAACGATCTCCATCAACTTCGCACCGGGACCTACCACTGCGCCTTTTGTGAACACACTGCTGCCAACCACCACGCCTTCAGCGGGCGCTTTGACCTCTGTATTGGCTACTTGCAGTGATTGCGCCGCAATACGGCTCTCCAGAGCCTCAGCTTCTTTGCGCATGTCAGACAGTTGTGTGCGCACATCGCGCTGGTATTCCTGCGAACGCTGAACCTTACGCAGCTTCAGCTCACTTACCTGTCGACGTGCACGTGCAATATTGCCAATATCTTCGGAGATTGCGCCGCTGATCTGGGCATAAGTCCGCTCCAAGTCCAGTAAGCGCGCTCGAGGGATGTAGCCTTCCTTCGCCAAGTCACGGCTGTTGTCCAGTTGCTCCTTCAAGAACCCAAGCTGGGCTTTCTTGCTGTCACGCGACTCTTCGAGACCTTTGTACTGAGACTCGAGGCCTTCCATAGATTCCCCCATTGCTGCGAGTTCACTCTGTATCGCTGACTTTCGTGCGGCAAACAGCTGGTTTTGCAGCGCAACCTGCTCGACTACACGCGGATCATTCTTGTAATCATTCAGCTTTGCAGGGAATGGCACAGAGGATGCACCTGTAAATTCTGCATTCAAGCGGGCTTCGGCTGAACGTGCCGCGAAGTATTGCGCCAGCGTGATATTCAGGTCCGAGTTCGGCTGAACGCTATTCATGCGCAGCACGACCTGGCCTGCTTTCACATGATCGCCATCATGGACCAAAATTTCCTGTACGGTCCCGCCAGCCAAGTGTTGCACAACTTTGCGGTTCGACTCCTTGGTGACGTAGCCGGACATCGGCACACCTTTATCCAGTGGAGCAAAGGCAGCCCACACTATGAAACCAAGTACGCCCGCGAGAACAATACTCCAGCCCACCTTTGCATAAGCGCCGGCATCAGTATTTACGGTCAGTGGTGTGACATCATGCGAGATTACTTCTGCAGGCTTGTCCTGTGCTTTGATGATATTGCTCACTCTTGCTTACTCCTGTTCCGACTTGACGGTAGCGCCAGGCTCCACCTGGGCGGCCTGCTGGGCCGCGATTTGTTCGGCTTGCTCTGCTTGCGCTTTGGCCTGAGCTTGAGCTTGAGCCTGAGCTTGCTGGGCCGCCTGCTGCTGGGCAACCGCCTGCTGTTGTGCGGCACGCTGCGCTTCGACGGCCTTCTGGTTCTGCTCCTGCAGCGCTTGCAGCACGGCATTGGTCGGGCCGAAAGCACCAACTGTGCCGTCACGCAGCAGCAGCAGTTTGTTTGTCGCGCTGATCGCGCTGGTACGGTGGGTGATAAGGACAATCGTCTTGCCACGACGGCGCAGATCCTGGACGGCCTGCACCAGTGCCGCTTCGCCCACATCGTCCAAGTTGGAGTTCGGTTCGTCCAACACCAATAGCGAAGGGTCGCCATACATCGCACGGGCCAGGCCAATGCGCTGCTTCTGCCCACCGGACAGGCCAGCACCGCCATCGCCCAACGGCGTGTCGTAGCCCTTTGGCATGTGCAGGATCATCTCGTGAACCCCTGCACGCTTGGCGGCTTCCACAACCTTCTCGGAATCGATTTCGCCAAAACGGGCGATGTTCTCGGCAATAGTGCCACCGAAAAGCTCGATGTCTTGTGGCAGGTAGCCGATGGAGGGCCCGAGTTCGCCCTTGTTCCATTGGTAGATATCGGCGCCATCCAGGCGCACCTTGCCCATCATCGCCGGCCACACGCCAACCAGCAAGCGCGCGAGGGTCGATTTGCCTGAACCGCTTGGACCAATCACGCCCACCACATCCCCTGCTTGCAGGCCAAAGCTGACGCTCTTGAGGATCGGGATGTTGGTTCCTGGAGGCGCAGCGGTCACGGCTTCCACGCTGACATTGCCTTGTGGCTTAGGCAGTTCCATGCCGACCGGGCGAACCGGGTTGGCTTCCAGCAGTTTGGTCAGGCGCTCGTATGCGCTGCGGGTCGAGCTCCAGCTCTTCCACACGCCAATCAGTTGCTGCACCGGTTGCAATGCGCGGCCTACCAGGATCGAGGCGGCAATCATCATCCCGGGGCTGATCTTGTTTTCCAGCACCAGCAATGCGCCAAATCCCAGAACCAGCGATTGCAGCGACATCTGGAAGAACTTGGTGACGGCGCCGATCAGGCCAGCCTTCTCGCTGGCCACAGCCTGCAAATGCAGGAATTTGCTGTGCAGCTTGAACCAACGGCCCATCAGGTTAGGCAGCATGCCCATCGATTCGATGACTTCCGCATTGCGCAGGTTATTCGTCGCCAGTTGGCCCGACGTGATCGCCATGGTGTTGGCTTCGGCTAGGGGCGTACGGGTGACTTTTTCGTTGATGTACGCCAGGGCGATCAGGACCACCGTACCACCCACCGAGAACAGGCCCAGCATTGGTTCGAAGACGAAGATCACTGCCAGATAAATCGGGAACCACGGCGCATCGAAGAATGCGAACAGCGCGTTACCAGTCAGGAACTGGCGCAGGTTGGTCAGGTCGGCCAGGGATTGGCCCGCGTTGGCACCCGCCGATTTCAGGTTTTGCTCGAACGCGGCGGTATACACACGCTTGTTCATTTCCATGTCGAACTTAGCGCCGACGCGGATCAACACGAAGCTGCGAATCAGATCGAGACCGCCCATGAATGCGTAGCCGCCCAGCATCATAAGGGTCAACATTAGCAGTGTAATTTCATTGCGGCTAGCCAGAACACGGTCATACACCTGGAGCATGTACAGCGAAGGCACCAAGGCCAGCAGGTTGATGATGGCGCTGAATACGCCGACGGTATAGAACGTGCGCTTGAAAGAGAGCAAGATCTGCTCAATTTCGGTGCGGGACTTTAGAAGTTTCTTCATTGGATTGGTTTGGAAAATCGCATTTCCGAGAGCAAATGCCGCTCATCTTTTTAAGAGATGAAGCATTATCGCTCAAATCCGGGAAATTTTGTGACGTACATCACAAATTTTACAAAAGAGTCGATCGGTAAGATCAGGCCGGCCCAGCAAGATTGCCAAGGCGGTAAAGCAGGAGGGGTGGAAAAAACCCCACATCCTCGCGGATGTGGGGTTCATCTACCTCTGTACCGCAGAAGAACTGCGGTACAGACACCATTGGCGATTAGGCCAGGGTGAAGGCAGCAGCGGTGATGGTCGCCACGCCGGTCAGGTGGATGTAGAAGTCAGCCACGCCGTCGCCGGAAACGTCAACGTACAGGTTGTTCGACGACGAATCCAGAGCTGCGGAAGCCTGGGTGTTCGCTGCGGAAGCAGTGTTTGCCAGGAAGGTAGTTGCGTCAGCAGCGTTGTTCGCCACGAACACCTTGAAGCCGTTGGCAGCAACAGCGGTGCCGGTGTGGGTGAAGGCCAGAATGTCGCCAGTCCACTTCGACGCGGTACCGTTAGCGCCGGTACCAGCAGCACCGTTGGAGCCATTGCCGTAGGTATTAGCAGCGAAATCGGTGATGGTGTCGAACGTGCCGGTACCGATCGAGGAGTTGCCAGCTGCGTACACGAAGCTGTCGTTACCAGCGCCGCCGGTCAGGGTGTCGCCACCTGCGCCGCCAGTGATGGTATCTGCCTTAGCACCGCCAACGATGGTGTCAGCCAGGCCTGCACCGGTCAAGGTGTTGGCCGCAGTTGCGGAGCCCTTGATGGTCATTGCCACGCCAGTTGCAACCAGTGGGGAAGCGTCGATGGTCACACCGCCGGTGTTAGCCGATGCGTCGATGTTTGCCAGCTTGGTTGCACCGGTATCCACGGTGTAGGTGGTCACAGCTGCGCCGTCGATCTTGATGCTGGTAACAGCATTGTCAACGATGGTCAGGGCGTTGGTTGCATAGTCCAGATCGTCAGCAGCGCCGGCGTTGGTCAGGGTGAAGGTCGAGGTGACGTTCAGGGTTTCCACGCCAGCTGCGGTCAGCTTGCCGGTACCAGCGAACGAGTTAGCAGCGCCGTTGCCGTTGTCGGTCACGTCGGTGTTGATGGTGTAGTTCAGCACGTCAGCGGTGCCGGTTGCATCCTTGAGGGTAGCAACCAGGATACCGTCGTTGGTTGCAGTCGCACCGGACACGGTCACGGACGCGTTAGCACCGATGTTGGTCACGGTAGCGGTGCCGCCGGTAGCAACACCCAGGGTCTTCACGCTGGTCAGGCCAGCCAGGGAGCCCAGGTCGATCGAGCTGGCGTTTGCCAGCGGAGCGCCGGTGATGCTCAGCACTTCGAAACCGGTGATCTTGGCCAGGTTAGCAGCGGTAAAGCCCGAGATGGTGTTGTAGTTAGCAACGGTCACAGCCAGGGTGTCGGTACCGTTACCGCCGCCCAGGGTAGCACCTGCGGCCGGGGCTGCAGACAGGGTCAGGGTGTCGTTGCCATCACCCAGGTTGAAGGAACCGGTTGCATCAACAGCGGTGGTGACGGTAACGGAGTCGTTACCAGCGCCGGTGTTGACGACTTGGCTAGCGATAGCGCCAGCGGTAGTGATGGTGTCCTTGCCTGCGCCGGTGTTGACGGTCTTCAGTACGCCGCCGGTTGCGTCCAGAGTGATGCCGCCGTCAGCAACGGTCAGGGTCTTCAGAGCAGTCATCACGCTGGTCACGTTCAGGGAACCTGCACCAGCCACGGTCAGCGAGGTCAGAGCGCCAGCGCCGTCGGTGAACTTGATCTTGTTGGTGCCAGTAGCGCTGACGGTTGCGGAAACCAGGGTCGCGTTAGCAACGGTGTCGTTCAGGTCGATGTACGAGTTCTCAACAACAACGGTCTCAGCAGTAGCCACGTTAGCGTTTGCGGTTGCGGTGTCGATGGTAGCCAATGCGCCGGTCTTACCAACGTTCTTAGCGCTCAGTACCAGGGTGCTGGCGGTGGAGCCGTCAAAGTTTGCACCGGTGGTGGTGTTGGACACGGACAGAGCTGCATCGCCAACGCTCTTCACGGTACCAGCAGCGGTGCTGCTGTCTACGGATACGGAGGTCACGCCGGAAGCAGCGGCCAGATCCAGGGCGCCAGCTGCGCTGAAGGTCACGTTCACAGACTCGATGCTGGACATGATTGGCTTCGCGTTGGTTGCAGCGTTAGCGATGGTCACGTTCAGGGTATCGGTGCCGGCGCCGCCGGTCAGCTTGTCAACGGTCTGGACCGAGTCAACGATGGACTGGGTACCGGTTGCTGGGTCGATCACAACGGTTGGAGCTGCGGTGAAGGTGTCGTTGCCTTCTGCACCGGTGAAGGTGTCGGTGCCGTTGGTCAGCACGAACGATTGACCGGTTACAACTGCGCCTGCCAGCGAGTCAACAGTGGTTTCCAGCTTAGCCAGTTGGGTGGTCAGGGTTGCGTCGGTGGTTACACCAGCCAGGAAGTCCTTGGCAATGTTCAGTACTTTGGTGTCACCGGAGGAGTAAGCAACACGGTCAGCTTCGTTGCCAGGAGCGGCCAGAGCTTCGGTGAAGGAAACGGAAGCGGACACTTTGTTGTTGTATGCGTCGCCGTCGGTACCTTGAGCACCAGCAACGATGTCGGTCACAACTTTGTCAATGGTGATGGTGCCGTTTTGAACCAGCGGGCCGTAGAAATCCAGCGCAGCTTGCTCAGCGTGGCGGCCGAACATGTTCATGTACACGGTGTCGATGATCGCGTCAACGCTCTTGCCAGAGAACAGGGACTTGTACTCAGCCTGCTTAGCGAATTCAGCAGCGATCACGTCGGTGGAGATACCCTTGTCGAGAGCGCCAACCCAGAAGTTCAGACCAGCAACGTCAGCTGGACGGTTGAAATAAGCAACGTACAGTTGTTGTACCAGCTCGATATTTGTAGCCATTGAAAAGCTCCTAATTAAATTGAAAACGCTTCGGTGACGCGATCTTGCGCGTACCGCAAGTCGGCCAACGAATCATCGCAGAAGCGTCCAAGGAAAAATGTGACGGACATCACATGAACCCACAGAAACTTCCACTTTTTTTGCTTTTTTGCGACATGGATTTACCGCGCGGCCATTATGGGAGAAGCCTGTGGATAAATCAATATTTAACGCCCATTGTGGCGCGTCAACCCAACTAAATGAGAGATGCTTGGGCGCAAACAGCTTTAAATCTCTCACAATCTAACAAAAAGAGCCCGCGTTCAGCGGGCTCTTTTATGCAAGTCGTTGATTTCAAACGTCACTTCTTCCAACTAGTTGCACCGGTTGCGACGCGATGCTCATCCAGATTGCCTCGGAAAATATACGCTGCATTTTCCAGGTCTTTAATTGCTCCAGTCAGATTCATATTCGTCCCTTCCCATACCTTCGTTTGGGCAGTGAAAATGCCGTCGGACTGGACCTTGCCGTTCGCGGCCATCTTAAAGGTCTCGTTCTTGTCCGTCATGAGGTCGAAGCTCGTATTAAAGCTTGACTTCCCAAAATCAAAGGACAATACGCCGTTTTGCAACGTGGCCACTGTGTTGCCGGTGGTAACGCGGTCATCGCGCACCTGCGCATGACTATCGGCTAGCACAAAGCTGACGTTCCCCCGCTCTGGCGCAACGAACGCTTTGCCGTCTTCGCTTCGGAACAATACATAGTTTTCATTCAAGGCGATGCGTTTGGCACCAGCCAAGCTGACCCCCGAGGTAGCAGGCGACGCTGCTAACGCGGTCCACCGGCCCCAAGAGACTTCGCGCGGAGGCGGCGGGGGCTCGACTGGCTTCGGCGGCTCGACCACCACCTCCGGCGGGACTGTCACGATCGGGTCGGTCGGCTGCGTTGGCGTCGGCGGCTGAGGCGTTGGATCCGGCTTTTGTTGGGCCGCATCTTTTGCAAGCTGCAGCTGTGAGTCTTTTTTCGCGTCCAAATTCACGTCAGCGTGAGCACCACCGCTTTTCGGCTCATCCTGCCGCGGAGGCGCCACCACATCCGGTGTCAGCGCTGCACCACCCTGGAGCAATTGCGGCGTAGCCTGCCCTTTCTGCACCTGCAGCTGCAAGCCCTTCTGGGTTGCGCTCAACTCACGCGCGGCCGTGCCTTCGCACGGGCCGTTGCCCTCCGGGCTGCAGGAGCCGGCGAAACCACTAACGGTGATGCCACCGGAAAGTACGGTCACGCGGGAAGTATCCTGGTTGGTGAAAACGGTGAAGTCCGTTCCGCGCACGCCAATTGCCGCTACCGGGGTATTGAAGCGGAAGTTCTGGCGCGCCAGCTTCACGGCTTCGCCGGACTGGCTGCGGGCAACGCCGGACAGCAACTCCAGCTTGACGCGGGTGTTGGCCGGGTTTTTCTTATCGATCTGATACGTGGCGATGCGTCCCTTGCTGTTTGGCCGCAGGATGAACAGTCCATTATCGGGAGTGCGGATGTAGAGGTAGCCATCGTTGCCGGTAGTGAGCATTTCGCCCTCGTTCACCTGTCCATTCAGGGCAGCCGCCTTCCCGTCGACCTGAACATTGCCGGCGACGAAGATGATTTTGCCTGCCTCGCCAGCGGACGCGGCGGTGGCGGCCAGTGCGAGTGAAGCTGCAAGGATGAGTGGACGCAACATATAGATTTCCCCTTTATGCGGCAATTATCCCAATAGTCAGGCAAATTACCGTGATGGTCGTCACATTCTTACCCAAACGCCACAAGGGGACGGGGAATCTTACACTTTGTAGCAAAGTAGGGCTTAGCCACACAACACTTTATCAGCCATCAATGCCGTGAAAATGAGGATCGGTTCGGCACAATTGCATCAGTTTGAGATCCAGTCGGCGTTGGACCGGGTTTTTGGCGCATTCTAAGGGCCTGGCGTTCAGGGCCGATGCTACAATTGCCAATTATTTAAATTTCTTTCCAGAAAACAGTGCCCGTATTCCGGTCCCTCTCTCCTTCGCTGATCCGCTGGGCGCTTGGCATTGCTGCGGTTCTGTTGACGGTAGCCGCCCAATGGGGGGCGCCGTTGTGGATCACGGACGAATGGCTGCGGGACCGTTACGCGCAAATCGGCGTCAGCACGGCGCCGGAGCCGCGCATCCTGGTGGTCGACGTTGACGAGGCGAGCTTGCGCGAAGTCGGGCCGTGGCCTTGGTCGCACGCCCAGATCGCCGACCTGGTCGAACTGCTCCTGACCCACTACGAAGCCAAGGGCGTGGCGCTGGATATCGTGCTGCCCAAGGTGACCGAACCGGAAGCCAGCATGCGCCTGGCTGCGCTGGCCGCCCATGGCCCGCTGGTGCTGGCGCAAGCGTTCGATTACAGCGTGTCGCGGCCGGAGCCGCTGCGCGAAGGCACGCCGGGCGGGGCATTGGCACCGCAGCGGCAGAAGGCATTGCCGGCCACCGGCTACCTGGCCAACCATGAATTCCTCAGCGCCAGCGCGCGCCATATCGGCAATATTGGCTTCCTGCCCGATCCGGACGGGGCGCTGCGCCGCCTGCCGCTGCTGACTTCTTTCCAGGGCAAGCAATACCCTGCCCTGTCGCTGGCCCTGATGCAGTGCTGCGGCGGCAATGTGGATTTGCCGCCGGATAGCAGCGCCGTGCGTGTGCGATTCAACCGCGACTGGAATGCCTACACCGTGGTGTCGGCCGCCGATATCCTGAATGGCTCGCTGTCCACCGAAGGCGCGACGGGCCGCCTGGTGCTGGTGGGCTCCTCCTCGCTGAGCCTGGCCGACCGCGTGACGACGCCGCTGGCGGCCAGCCGCCCGGGCTTGGGCGTGCAAGCCACCATGCTGTCGAACCTGCTGGACTGGCGCGACGGCCTGGCGCCCGAACGCTGGCAGGGCCGCTGGATGGCGATCACCTTTGCCGCGCTGATGGCCGCGGTCGCCATGTACGCCCTGCCCCGCCTGGCCGCCACGCGCAGCGTTGCCCTGCTTGGCATCTGCACCGTGCTGTGGCTGACGCTGGCGGGCACCATCAGCCTGCATGACCCGGACTTTTCGCCCTCCGGCCCGCTGCTGTCGGCCCTGTTCCTGCTAGCCGTGGCCGTGCCTTACCAATGGCAGTTGGCGCAGGACCGCTCACGCCACCTGCTGCACACGCTGCGCCAGTATGTCGCGCCATCCGTGGTGGACGAATTGCTGAAAAGCGACCTGGCCGACCCGCTGGCGCCGCGCCACCTGGAAGTCACCACCCTGATCGCCGACATGGAGGGCTACACCACCCAGGTGGAAGCGCTGCCGGTGGAAGAAGCGGCCAAACTGACGCGCGACTTCCTCGAGTGCCTGACCGGCCCAGTGTTCGAGCAGCAAGGCACGCTGGACAAATACACCGGCGACGGCCTGGTCGCCTTCTGGGGGGCCCCGCTGCCGAACCCGGCCCACGCCGACCTGGCACTCGACGCGGCGCAGGAAATGGAGCGCCGCGTGCGCGCCCTGAGCCGGCAGCGTGAAGCCCTGGGCCGCCCGCCGCTCAAGGTGCGCATCGGCATCGAGAGCGGCGAGGCGATGGCGGGCGACTTCGGCACCGCCCTGCGCAGCATCTATACGGCCGTGGGCGACAGCGTGAACACCGCGTCCCGCCTCGAACAAGCCGCACGCGACTTTCCGCATAGTGTTATCGTCGGGGCCGGCACCGTGGCTTGCGCCAGGCGGCACCACTTTCTCAAACTGGGTGAGCGCCTGCTGCGAGGCAAGGAAAAGCCGACCATACTGTATACTTTCGACCCTGGCATGACTGAGCAGAAACACAACGAGAAGGCAGCGGAGCAACAAGGGTGAGATTAGTTCGTAACAAAGGCGCACGCGCGCTCGCCTTGCTGTGCAGCAGCTTGACACTGGCCCCCGCCTGGGGCCAGGAGGCCGACGCGCCGCCGGACGAGCAGCAGCAAGCCATCCAGCTGCTGTACCGCGAAGCCCTGCAGTCGATTGCCGAGGGCCGCAAGAACGACGCCAGCGCCACCCTCGAGCGCCTGGTCAGCCAGGAAGCCCAGCATGCCGGCGCCTGGCTGGAACTGGCGCTGATCCAGTGTTCGCTGGGTCACGCCGCCGAGGCCGAGCGCCTGTTCAGCCATATCGAAAAGAATTTCGATCCGCCGCCGGGCATCCAGCAGCTGATCAACGATACCCGCTCGGCCGGTTGCTCGAGCTGGCAGCCGCTGAGCCAAACGTCGCTCAATATCGGCCGCGGCATCGACCAGAACGTCAACCAGGGCTCGAAAGCCACCATCGGCTTGCCGGTCGACCTCGACCTGACGCCGGAATTCCGCCCCATGCACGACCAGTACCTGAGCCTGACCGGTGACTACATCCGCGACCTGACGGCCAACGGCATGACCGGTTTCGTGCAATTCCAGGGCCGTCGCTACGACCGCCTGAACCAGTACGATTCCACTTCCCTGTTTGCCGGCATCGAGACCCCGTGGCGCTTCGGCCGCTGGACCTTGCGCACCAGCGCCATGGGCGGCGTAGTCGGCCTGGGCGGCAAGCTGTACCAGCAGCAGGGCCAGGTGCAGGCGCGCATTGGTGTGCCGCTGCCCCTGCCGACCGGGTACCAGTTCCAGCTGGTGACCGGCCTCAGCCACGTGCATTACCGCACCATCAGCAACTTCAACGCCAACACCGCCGAGGTGCGCGGGCAGGTGACTTACCGCAGCGACTTGAATTACGGCTCAGTTGGCCTCAGTTACCTGGACGATGAAGCGACGGCCGCGCGTCCGGGTGGCGACCGCCAGGGCTGGCTGTTCAATGCCAGCTGGCGGCGCGGCCTGCCGCATGATTTCATTGGCGAACTCGGCTTTACCGCCCAGCGCTGGGATGGCTCGAAACCTTATGCACCGGGCGTGATCGACACGGTGCGCAAGCAGACCACCACCACCTGGCGGGCCGGGCTCACCTATCCGATCTCGCGCAAGCAGTCGATCGTCATCGAAGGCCGCGTCCTGCGCAATAAGGAAAACATCCCGATCTTTCAGTACAATGACCGCCAATTGCAAATCAGCTGGCAGTGGCAACGTCCTTGAAGGCACGCCGCGGCAGTATTCGGAGCGTGTTGTATGATGGGATGGAACCTGGCATTGCTGGTAGGCTTCAGCCTGGTGTTTGCGGCGGGGTGCCTGGTGCCCAACCGTTGGCTGCCGGCCAAATTGCCAAACGATAAATTGATGCATTTTGTCGCCTTCGCGGTGCTGGGCCTGCTGGCCCTGGGCCAGGCGCAAAGCTACCCGCAGGCGGCGACCTGGCTGGTGGGCTTGACGCTGGCGGGCGCTGCCATCGAATGCCTACAGCAACTGTTGCCGGACCGCGGCTTTTCCTGGCGCGACATTGCCGCCAACACGGCGGGCGTGGCGTTCGCGGGCGTGGCGGCGCAGTTGTACTTATTGATATTGGGAACACACTGAAGGATGACTTCCAGCGTTCACAATCCGCCGGCGGATGCGCCTAAGGAAGCCCAGCCTCAGCCTGAGCAGCGCCAGGTACAGATTCACCTGCGCAAGATTCCGCTGCTGGCCGAGCTGAATGATGAGGAGATCGCGCTCGTCAAGCAGGATATCCGCATCCGCCAGTACGCCAAGCGCGAAGTGGTGCTCCACAAGGGCGGCAGCGGCGATGGCTTGATGTTCCTGCTGTCGGGGCAGCTGCAGGTGGTCGACATCACGGAAGATGGCCGGGCCGTGGGCTTGCGCTTGCTGGCGCCGGGGGACTTCTTTGGCGAAATTGCGCTGATTAATAATTCGACAAGGTCGGCATCGGTGGTGGCGACCTCGGAGTCGCTGGTGGCTTTCCTGCCGGCGCCCACGGCCATGCACCTGTTTTCGCACGTGCCGTCCGTGGCCAAGAAAATGCTGCAGCACCTGGCGCAGAAAATCCAGCGCGATTCGGAATTCCGTTCCCTGCTCAGTATCAACAATACGTCGCGGCGGATTTATACCTACCTGGTGCTCATGCAGAAAAAAAATGCCGATGGCACCGTGGTCGAGAACCTGCCGACCCACCAGGACATTGCCAATATGATCAATACCAGCCGGGAAACCGTGACCCGGGCGCTGCTGGTGCTGACGCAGAAGGGCATTATCAAGAAGGATCAGCACCGGCTGATCATCCAGAAGCCGGAAGACTTGCAGAAGCTGACGCAGGGCGAAAACCGCTAAAACCTTTAGAACCGGAAAACCGGGGTCCGACCCTCAGGGTCAGACCCCGGTTTTCCGGTTTCCGAGGTTTTCCACCGGTTTTCCCTGTGACAACCTGTTACAGGTAAGACAAGTCCCCTGCGGTATAATCCACGCTCCTGAATTTCCCCACCTTTTGCATGATTTCTCTCGCAATGTTGCGCGGCATTTGGGCTTACCGCGGCTTCGTGACTGGAAGCGTGAAGCGGGAGTTCCAGGCCAAATATCGCAATACCATGCTCGGCGCGGCCTGGACCGTCCTGAGCCCGCTCGCCATGATCCTGGTGTACACGCTGATCTTTTCGCAAGTGATGCGTTCCAAGCTGCCGGAAAACGCCGGCCAGTACGCCTACAGCATTTACCTGTGCGCCGGCGTGCTGACCTGGGGCCTGTTCGCCGAAATCACCGCGCGCGGCCAGAACGTGTTCATCGAACAGGGCAACCTGATCAAGAAAATCAGCTTCCCGCGCATCTGCCTGCCGATCATCGTGGTCGCCAATGCGCTGGTCAACTTCGGCATTATCTTCGGCCTGTTCATCGTCTTCCTGCTCGCCAGCGGCCAGTTCCCCGGCATGGTGTTCTTCACCCTGGTGCCGGTGCTGGCCCTGATGGTGCTGTTCGCCATCGGCCTGGCCATGGTGCTGGGCGTGCTGAACGTGTTCTTCCGCGACGTCGGCCAGTTCTTCGCGATCTTCACCCAGTTCTGGTTCTGGCTCACGCCCGTGGTCTACCCTTCCTCGATCATCCCGGAAACCGTGCGCCCCTACCTGGTGTGGAACCCGATGATCCCGATCATCCAGTCCTTCCAGCGCGTGCTGGTCTCCGGCCTGGCGCCGGAATGGGACCAGTTGCTGATGCCGGCCGTGCTGGCCGTGCTGTTCTGCGTGCTGGGCCTGAAACTGTTCCGCAAGCGCGCGGGTGAAATGGTGGACGAACTGTAATGGGTACGATTGTTGTCTCCAACCTGGGCAAGGCCTACAAGCAATATCCGACGCGCTGGTCGCGCCTGCGCGAATGGCTGCTGCCGTTCCAGGGCCCGCGGCACAAGCTGAAATGGATCCTGCAGGATATCAGCTTCACCGTGCAGCCCGGCCAGGCCGTGGGCCTGATCGGCATCAACGGCGCCGGCAAGTCGACCCTGCTCAAGCTGATCACGGGCACCACCCAGCCGACCACCGGCCAGGTGCACCTGGAAGGCCGCGTGGCGGCGCTGCTGGAGCTGGGCATGGGCTTCCATCCCGATTTCACGGGGCGCCAGAATGTCTACATGGCGGGCCAGCTGATCGGCCTGGGCGTGGAGGAAATCACGCGCCTGATGCCGCAGATCGAAGCCTTCGCCGAAATCGGCGAATACATGGACCAGCCGGTGCGCGTATATTCCTCCGGCATGCAGATGCGCGTGGCGTTCTCGGTGGCGACCGCGGTGCGGCCGGACATCCTGATCGTGGACGAAGCGCTGTCGGTGGGCGACACCTACTTCCAGCACAAGAGCTTTGACCGCATCCGCCAGTTCCGCCGCGAAGGCACCACCCTGCTGCTGGTGTCGCACGACAAGCAGGCCATCCAGTCCGTGTGCGACAGCGCCATCCTGCTGGATGCGGGCCGCCTGGCGCGCCAGGGTGCGCCGGAAGAAATCATGGACTACTACAATGCCATGATCGCGGACCGCGAGAACTCCATGCTGCAGCTGAACGCGCGCGACGACGGCAAGCTGCAGGTGGTGTCCGGCACCGGCGAGGCCACCGTGGCCGACATCGCCCTGCTGGATGCGGAAGGCAACCGGGTGGAAGTGATCGACGTCGGCCAGGACGTGACCTTGCAGGTGACCGTGGAGGCGCGCGCCGGCATTCCGCGCATGGTGCTGGGCTATATGATCAAGGACCGCCTGGGCCAGGCCATGTTCGGCACCAACACGCACCTGAAAGAGCTGCCGCTGCACGACGTGCAGCCGGGCGAGCGCATCACCTTCCGCTTCCGCTTCAACGCGAACCTGGGGGCCGGTACCTATTCGGTGGCGACGGCCATCGTCAGCACCGAGACCCACCTCGTCAACAATTACGAGTGGCGCGACCTGGCGCTGGTGTTCACCGTGGTGAACATGCGCCGTCCCTACTTTGAAGGATCGGCCTTCATCGATCCTGCCATCGAAATCGACCGCTAATGACTTTCATCTCCTATTCACAGAACTTTGAGGATGTGCTGCTGTGGCGTGCACTGGGCAAAGTGCAGGGCGGCTTCTACATTGACGTTGGCGCCAACGATCCCGAGCTGCATTCGGTCACCAAGGCCTTCTACGACGCGGGCTGGAGCGGCATCAACATCGAACCGATGCCGTCCTACGCGCAGCCTTTCGTCGAGCAGCGCCCGCGCGACATCAACCTGAATTGCGCCGCCGGTTCGGCCAGCGGCGAGATCGTGCTGTACGAAGTGCCGGAAATGAACGGCTGGGCGTCCACCGATCCGGACGTGGCGGCCGCGCACCGCGCCGACGGTTTCGAGGTGGTGGAAAACCGCGTGCCGCTGCGCACGTTGGCCGACATCTGCGCCGAGTATGTGAAAGGCGAGATCCATTTCCTGAAGATCGACGTCGAGGGCTTCGAGGGCGAAGTCCTGAAGGGCATGGACTTGCAGCGCTGGCGCCCGTGGGTGCTGGTGATCGAAGCCACCCTGCCCGGCAGCCGCGAAACCAACCACGAACAGTGGGAAGGCCTGGTCACGCCACACGGCTACCAGTTCGTATGGTTCGACGGCTTGAACCGCTATTACGTGGCGCAGGAGCATGCGGACCTGGCGGCGCACTTCGGCATCCAGCCGAACGTGTTCGACGCCTTCATCTCCTACCACCTGGACCGCGCCTGGGCCGACAACAAGCACCTGGCGCAGCGCGCCCAGGAGCACCAGCAGCGCGCCGACGAGAACTGGCAGCGCGTGGAAGAACTGGACCGCCGCCTGGTGGCGGAGCAGGCCGAGCGCGACAAGGTGGAGCAGCTGCACCAGGCGGCGCGCCAGGCAGCGGCCAAGGCGCGCGCCGAAGTACTGCAGACCCAGTCCGTGCTGCGCGCCACCGAGTCGCGCGCGCAGGCGCTGGAAGCCCAGTTGCACAAGGCCGATGCCTGGGGCCGCGACATGGAGCAGCAGCTGCTCGCGGTACTGAACTCGAATTCCTGGAAGATCACCCGTCCGCTGCGTGCCCTGATGGCGCGCGGCGAGCAAAGCCTGGCCAACCGCATCAAGCGCAAGGCCAAGTCCCTGCTGGGCAGGGGCCTGCGCTGGCTGACGCAGCGCGAGCTGCTGCGCCGCCTGCTGTTGCCGGTGATCGGCATGTCGCCCTGGCTGCAGCGGCGCGTGTCGCGCTTCCTGGTGACGGCGCGCATCGCCACCTCCGACGCCGCTCCTTACGCCGCCAATGTGCCGGCCCAGCATCGCGACATGCCGCAGTCCGCGCGCACCGTGCTGGCTGACCTGCAGCGTGCTTACGAAAAATCCGCGAAAAAATGACTATGCGTATCGCCATTGATTTACAGTCCTGCCAGAACGGCGCCGCGAGCGATCGCGATGCCGTCCTTGCGCTGGCGCAGGCGCTGGCCGCGCGTCAGGATGTGGAAACCTTCATCGCCCTGAACGGCAGCCTGGCCGACAGCATCGACGCGTTGCGCCAGGCGTTCGACGGCCTGGTGCCGCCGGCGCAGGTGCTCAGCTACCAGGTGCCGCAGGGCGACGCGCCCTGGGCGCGCCACGCGGCGGCCCAGTTGCGCATCGGCTGCCTGGCCGCGCTGGGCGCCGATGCCGTGGTCGTGCCGGGGCTCGACCTGCCGCTGGACAGCGTGGTCACCGGCACCGTGCCTGCGGCGCTCAACGTTGCCGTGACGGGCGCCGCCGCTTCCGCGCCGGCGCACGCCGACCTGGTGGTGGCGCTGCAGCCCGGCGAAGAAGCGGCCGATGCCGCCGCCCGCCTGCTTGACGACATCCGCCTCGAGCGCGACGCGCGCCTGGCCCACGCCCCCGTTGCGGCAGCGCGTCCGCGCCTGGCCTATGTGTCGCCGCTGCCTCCCGAGAAATCGGGCATCGCCGACTACAGCGTGGAAGTGCTGGCCGAGATCAGGCAGTTCTACGACATCGACGTGATCGCCACGCCCGGCGCGGCGCCGGATACCGCGCTGGCCCCGTTCCCGGTGCGCAGCGCCGAGTGGTTCGACCAGCATGCGCAAGAGTACGATCGCATCGTCTCCCACTCCGGCAATTCGAACTACCACAAGCACATGTTCGGCCTGCTGCAGCGCCACCCCGGCGTGGTGGTGCTGCACGACTTCTACCTCAGTGGTGTGCTGGACAATATGGAGCGCGACGGCGACGACAAGCGCGCCTACATGGAAGCGCTGTACGCCTCGCACGGCTACACCGGCGTGCAGCACCACACGGAGTTCGGCCGCAACCCGACCATCTGGGCCTTCCCCTGCAACCTGCCGGTGCTGGAGCACGCGGCCGGGGTGATCGTGCACAGCGACTTCTCCAAGCGCCTGGCCGAGCAATGGTACGGCAAGGGCGCGGCCGACGGCTGGATCACCCTGCCCCTGCTGCGCGGCCAGGGCGCCGGCAACGACCCGGCGCAGGCGCGCCAGGCGGCGCGCGCCGCACTGGGCCTGGCGGACGATGCCTACGTCGTCTCCACCTTCGGCATGCTGGGCCGCACCAAGCTGAATGACCGCCTGCTGGACGCCTTCCTCGCGTCGCCGCTGGCAAAGGATCCGCGCTGCCAGCTGGTGTTCGTCGGCGAGAACGACCCGGGCGACTACGGCGCGGCGCTGCTGGAAAAGATCGCTTCCAGCGAGGCGGCCGACCGCATCCGCATCACCGGCTTCGCTTCCGCCCAGGATTACGCGCACTGGCTGGCCGCCAGCGACACCGCGGTGCAGCTGCGCGACCGCACGCGCGGCGAAACCTCGGCCTCCGTGCTGGACTGCCTGCTGCACGGCGTGCCGACCATCATCAACGCGCACGGCGCCTCGGCCGACCTGCCGGGCGACGTGCTGGTCAAGCTGGCCGACAAGTTTGCCGCCGAAGACCTGTCCGCCGCGCTGGCCGCGCTGCACGGCGACGCCGCGCGGCGCGCCACCCTGGCGCAGACGGCGCGCGACTTCATCCGCCGCGAGCACAGCCCGGCCCAGGTGGGGCGCCTGTACCACCAGGCTATCGAGCGCTTCGCGCAGCACGGCAGGCAAGCCCACTATGCCCGCCTGCTGCAAGGCCTGGCGCGTGAAGGCGCGCCGCGCCCACCGGGCGAGGAAGCGCTGCGCCAGCTGGCCTGCATGATCGCCGCCAACCGCACCGTGCACGGCCAGCGCCAGCTGCTGGTCGATATCTCCGCCCTGGTGCTGGCCGACCACAAGACCGGGATCCAGCGCGTGGTGCGCAGCATCCTGCTGGCACTGGTCAAGCATCCGCCGGCCGGCTTCCGCATCGAGCCGGTGTTCAGCGAAGGCGGCGGCTTCGGCTACCGCTACGCGCGCCGCTTCGCCTTCAACATGATCGGCGGCCAGGCGCCGGAACTGGAAGACGCGCCGGTCGAACTGCGCGCCGGCGACATCTTCCTCGGCCTCGACCTGGCCACCAACACCACCTCGCAGAACGAGAACATGCTGCTGGAAATGCGCCGCCGCGGCGTGGGCATCTGGTTCGTGGTGTACGACCTGCTGCCGCTGCTGCGCCCGGACGCCTTCCCCTACGGGACCAAGAAATACTACGGCGACTACATCAACTCGATCACCCTGGTGGCCGACGGCATCGTGGCGATTTCGCGCGCCGTGTCGGACGAACTGGCGGAATACCTGGCCGCGCGGCCGAACCGCCGCGCCACCCCGCTGCAGCTGGGCTACTTCCACCTGGGCGCCGACATCAATGCCAGCGCGCCCACCACCGGCCTGCCGGACAATGCGCAGCTGGTACTGGACGCGGTCGCTGCCGCGCCGACCTTCCTGATGGTGGGCACCATCGAGCCGCGCAAGGGCCAGCTGCAGGCCTTGAGCGCCTTCGAGCAGCTATGGGCCGAGGGCGTGGAAGCCAACCTGGTCATCGTCGGCAAGGGCGGCTGGCTGGTGGACAACCTGGTCAAGCGCCTGGAGAACCACCCACAGCTGGACCGCCGCCTGTTCTGGCTGGCCGGCGTGTCCGATGAAATGCTGCTCAAGCTGTACGAGCAATGCGCCGCCCTGCTGGCCGCTTCCGAGGGCGAAGGCTTCGGCCTGCCGCTGATCGAGGCGGCCCAGCACGAACTGCCGATCATTGCGCGCGGCATCCCCGTGTTCCGCGAAGTGGCGGGCGAACATGCCTACTACTTCGACGGCAAGGAGCCGCAGGCCCTGGCCGGCGCCGTGCGCGAATGGCTCGCGCTCAACGCCGCAGGCAAGGCGCCGCAATCGGCGCGCATGCCCTGGCTCACCTGGCAGCAAAGCGCGGAGCAGCTGGTGGACGTGGTGGTCAACGGCCACGCCCACGGCAAGTACGCCGCCGGCCGCATCGCACCGCAGCTGCTGGTCGACGTGTCGGCCACGGCGCGCGAGGACCTCAAGACCGGCATCCAGCGCGTGGTGCGCGCCCAGCTGATGCAGCTGATGCAGTCCGACACCACCGACTACCAGGTGCACCCGGTGTACCTGACCGATGAAGGCGGTCGCTGGCACTACCGCTACGCGCGCCGCTACGAGCACACCCTGCTCGGCACCGACAGCTTCGGTGTGGTGGACGAGGAAGTGCGCGTCAACGCCGGCGACGTGTTCTACAGCCCCGACTTCTTCCCCGGCGCCGTGACGGAAGCGGCGCGCATTGGGTTGTACAAGCGCTGGCGCGCGGCCGGCGTCAGCGTCAACTTCCTGGTGCACGACCTGCTGCCGGTGCTGCGCCCCGAATTCTTCCCGCCCGGCACCGACAAGGTGTTCGCGGCCTGGCTGTCGGCGGTGGCCGACAATGCCGACCGCCTGGTCTGCATCAGCGCCGCCGTGGCCGACGAAACGCGCGGCTGGCTGGCCGCGCACGCGCCGGGCCGCCCACTGCCGGAACTGGCGGTGGTGCACCACGGCGCCGACATCGACGCCTCGCAGCCTTCCACCGGCATGCCGGACGATGCCCCGGCCGTGCTGGCCGACCTGGCTTCCGCGCCGAGCTTCCTGATGGTGGGCACCATCGAACCGCGCAAGGGCCATATGCAGGCGCTGGACGCCTTCGAGCAGCTGTGGGCCGAAGGCGCCGACGTGCGCCTGGTGATCGTCGGCGGCGAAGGCTGGAAAGGCGTGCCGGACGCGCAGCGCCGCACCATCCCGGCCATCATGGCGCGCCTGTCCGCCCACCCGGAGCTGGGCAAGCGCTTGCACTGGCTGCGCGGCGTCAGCGACGAATACCTGGACGCGGTGTACCAGGCCAGCGCCTGCCTGCTGGTGCCCAGCGAGGGCGAGGGCTTCGGTCTGCCGCTGATCGAGGCGGCGCGCCACGGCAAGCCGATCATCGCGCGCGACATCCCGGTGTTCCGCGAAGTGGCGCGGCAGCATGCGCACTATTTCGACGGTGCCGGCGGCGCCGACCTGGCGCGCGCCCTGCGCGCCTGGCTGCAGCTGCGCGACGAGGGCAAGGCCGCCAGCTCGGCCGGCATGCCGTGGCAGACCTGGGCCGACAATGTGCGCCAGCTGACCTCCACCCTGTTCCTTGCCGCCTGAGGAGCCGAAATGAGCGAAGGCCTGAACGTGCAGCCCCTGCCACATGCGCCGCGCACCGGCGAACCGCCGCTGGTGGTGGACCTGGACGGCACCCTGATCTACAGCGACATGCTGTGGGAAAGCGTGCTGCTGTTCCTGAAGAAGCACTTCTGGATGGCGTGGCTGCTGCCGCTCTGGCTGTTCCTCGGCAAGGCCGGCTTCAAGGGCCGCATCGCCGCCCGCGTCCAGTTCGAACCGGCGGCGCTGCCGTACGACCTGACCCTGCTGGCCTACCTGAAAGCCCAGCGCCAGGCCGGCCGCCGCATCGTGCTGGCCACCGGTTCCGAGCGCAGCGTGGCGGAAGGCATCGCCGGCCACCTGAGCGTGTTCGACCAAGTGCTGGCCACCGGCGACGGCATCAACCTGACTTCGTCCAACAAGGCGCAAGCCCTGGTCGGGCTGTACGGCGACAAGGGCTTCGACTACATCGGCAATTCCAGCGTCGACATCCCGGTCTGGCAAGCCAGCCGCGGCGCCTACTCGGTCACCGCCCGCCCCTTCCGCCTGCCGGACGGCCGCGCCACCGAGCAGATGGGCGCCGCCCGCGGCAGCGTGCTGCGCGCTTTCATCAAGGCCTTGCGCCCGCGCCAGTGGCTGAAAAACCTGCTGGTGTTCGTGCCCATGCTGGCCGGACACGCCTTCAACGCGCAAACCGCCTACCAGTCGGTGGCAGCCTTCGTGGCGTTCTCGCTGTGCGCCTCCAGCGCCTACCTGCTGAACGATGCGCTGGACGCGCACGACGACCGCCTGCACCCGACCAAACGTTTCCGCCCGATCGCGGCCGGCACCCTGCCGCTGCCGCTGGCACTGGCCGCCAGCCCGCTGCTGGCCATCGGCGCCATGGTGATCTGCCTGCAAACCACGCCGCTGCTGCTGGCCATGGTGCTGGTCTACCTGGCCTCCACCCTGGCCTACTCCTTCAGCCTGAAACGCCTGCTGATGATCGACATCGTCACGCTGGCCATGCTGTACACAATGCGCATCCTGGGCGGCAGCGCGGCCACCGGCATCGCGCCTTCGTTCTGGCTGCTGGCCTTCTCCTTCTTCATTTTCCTCAGCCTGGCACTGCTCAAGCGCTACAGCGAGTTGTTCAACCTGCACCGCGCCGGCAAGGAAAAGACCAGTGGCCGCAGCTACACCACGGCCGACAAGGCGCCGGTGGGCGTGATGGGCGTGGCCAGCGCCTTCATGTCGGTGCTGATCTTCATGTTGTACTTCAATTCGAACAATGTGCTGCTGCTCTACCCGCACGCGCAAGCCCTGCTGGGCATCGTGCCGCTGCTGGTGCTGTGGCTGGGGCGCCTGTGGATCCTGGCCGCACGCGGCCAGGTCAATGAAGACCCCGTGCTGTACGTCAGCAAGGATGGCCCCAGCCTGCTGATCTTCGCGCTGTGCGCGGCGCTGGCCGTGCTGGCCGCCCTTTAAGGAAACGTTCGCCATGCAGAATACCCAACTTCTCGGCATCCTGTGGTGCGCCCTGGCCTCGCTGTTCAGCGCCGCCGCCACTTACCTGATCAAGGTGTCCGGCAGCGCCGGCGAAGGCTTGACGCTGGCCCGCCTGGCCTGGCTGGGCGCCGCCTGCGGCGCCTATGGCATGGGCTTCGTCGCCTACGCCTTCGCGCTGCAGCGCCTGCAGATCAGCCTTGCCTACCCGGTCATGACGGCCATCACCATCGCCATGGTGGCGGTGATCGGCTACTTTGCGCTGCAGGAACCGATCGGCGCCTCGCGCATGGCCGGCATTGCCCTGGTGGCGGCCGGCGCCTTCCTGGTGGCCCGATGATGCAGTGGTTCCGCAAGCCGCTGTCCTTCAGCGCCTTTGCGCTGCTGCTGGCCATCGTGCTGGCCATCCCGCTGCGCAAGACCGCCACCCTGGCGGGCGACGTCGACGAGTACGTGCTGATGACGATTGCCGTGGCGACGCACGCCAGTCCCGAGATCCGTGCCGGCGACATCGCCACCGCCAAGCGCGTGATGCCGTTCTATTTCGTGCCGCGCCTGGAAAGGCTGGAAGCGGGCATCGCCAGCGGCCGCATCGACCCGGTGCCGGGCTTTTACCGCGGCAACGACGGCAACACCTACGCCATCCACTTCTTCGCGTTCTCCGGGCTGGCGGCCCTGCCCTACAAGCTGCTGGAGACGGTGGGCGCCAACCCGCTCAAGTGTTACCAGGTGATCAACCTGCTGGCCCTGTTCGGCCTCGGCCTCACGCTGTTCCGCTATTTCGGCAACGCCACCCGCGCTGCCCTGGGCCTGGGCTTGTTCGTGCTGGCCGGCGGCATGCTGTACTGGAACTGGAGCAGCCCGGAAATCCTCAGCGCGGCCTCGCTGCTGGCGGCCTTCCTATGGTTCGCCATGGGCGCGCCCATCGCCGGCGGCATCCTGGCCGGCCTGGCCACCATGCAGAACCCGACCATCGTGTTCGCCCTGGTCTTCCTGCCGCTGCTGAACGTGTGGCAGCAGCGCTCCCTGGCGCCACTGTTCAAGCCGCGCATGATCGCCGGCCTGGCGCTGGGCGGCCTGCTGTTCGCCTGGGCCCCGCTGTTCAACCTGGCCCGGTTCGGCACGCCCAGCATCATCGCCAAGGTCGCCGCATCGGGCGCCCTGGTCAGCGGCGAGCGCCTGTTCTCGCTGTTCTTCGACCTGAACCAGGGCATGATCGTGGCCATCCCGGCGATCGCCGTCATGCTGCTGTGCTGGGGCTGGCGCCGCGAGACCTGGCGCCGCGACCTGCAGTTGCTGCTGCTGTGCGCCGCCGCCACGCTGGCCTTCTGCCTGCCGGCGCTGTCGGTGGCCAACTGGAATTCCGGCGCGGCCGGCGTGATGCGCTATGCCTTCTGGGCCGCCATGCCGCTGCTGTTCGTATTGCTGCACCGCCTGCGCACGATGGCGGCCTGGCCGCGCGCCGGCATGGCCGTCCTGCTGCTGGTGCAAGGCCTGGCCATGTCGCTCGGCTTCCGCTACAGCCACGTCGAATTCAGCCCGCTGGCACGCTGGGTGCTGGACCACTACCCGCAAGCCTACAACCCGGAGCCGGAACTGTTCGTCGAACGCAGCGCCGGCGACGAGGTGCCGCTGCTGGCCATGAAGACCTACCAGTGGAAGGACAAGCGGGGCAACGCCGTCAAGACGCTGTACTACAGCGGTCCAGGCGCGCCGGTGCCGGGCGAAAGCCTGTGCGGCCCGGGCAAGGTACTCCAGGGCCGCTCGGCGCCGGTGCGTGCCGCCGCCGACTGGGTCTACCTGAACGGCCCGGTGGCATGCGCGCCGATCCTGAACATCGGCGCCGGCGAACCTGGCCTGCTGGCCAGCGGCTGGCAAGCGCCCGACGTGGTGGGGGACGAAGTACCCGGCGTGTGGGGCGTGGCGCCCACCACTACCCTCACCGTCAAACTGCCGGCCGAGCAGCCGGTGCACCGCGTGCGCGTACTGGGCGATTACCTGCCCGGCACGCTGTCGCCGCGCAGCCGCATCATCGTCAACGGCCGCGACATGGGCTGGCATGACCTGCGCACGCCGGTCTTCGTCGACCTGCCGCAGGACGGCGTGCAGAGCCTGACCATCGAACTGCAACACGACAAGCCGCAACCACAGGATGGTAAGCTGCTGTCCTTCTACCTGAAGTCGATCACCCTGATATGAACAATAAAGAGAACACCATCGCCGTGGTCATCCCGAGCTACAAGGTGACGCGCCATATCCTCGGCGTGATCGCCGGCATCGGTGCGGAAGTGTCGCGCATCTACGTGGTGGACGACAAATGCCCGGACGGCTCGGGCGCCTTCGTCAAGGCCAACTGCCAGGATCCGCGCGTGACCGTGGTCGAACATGCGGAGAACCAGGGCGTGGGCGGCGCCGTGATGAGCGGCTACCGCGCCGCCATTGCCGACGGCATGAGCGTGATCGTGAAGGTCGATGGTGACGGCCAGATGGACGCGCGCCTGATCCCCTATTTCGTCGCCCCCATCCTGCGCGGCGAGGCCGACTACACCAAGGGCAACCGCTTCTTCGACCTGGAGCAGATCGGCCAGATGCCGCCGCTGCGCCTGTTCGGCAACGCCGTGCTGTCGCTGATGACCAAGCTGTCCTCCGGCTACTGGAACCTGTTCGACCCGACCAACGGCTACACCGCGATCCATGCCGACGCGGCGCGCCACCTGCCGTTCGACAAGATCAGCAAGCGCTACTTCTTCGAGACCGACATGCTGTTCCGCCTCAACACGCTGAACGCGGTGGTGGTCGACGTGCCGATGGACGCCAGCTATGGCGATGAAGTGAGCAACCTGAAGATCTCGAAGATCGTCACCGAATTCCTCGGCAAGCACGTGCGCAACTTCAGCAAGCGCATTTTCTACAACTACTACCTGCGCAATATGTCGCTGGCCTCGATCGAGCTGCCGGCCGGCCTGGCCATGCTGGTGTGGGGCATCGTGTACGGCGGCATGCACTGGATCGAGTCGTCGCGCGCCGGGGTGGCGACCGCGCCGGGCACCGTCATGCTGGCGGCGCTGCCGGTGATCATGGGCATGCAGCTGGTGCTGGCCTTCCTGGCGCACGATATCGCTTCCGTGCCGCAGCGGCCGATCCACCGCATGACCAATTTCCTGCGCCATGCATAAGCACTTCATCAGCTGGCAATTCGTGGTGTTCGTGGCGGGCGGTGTGCTCAGCGCGGTGGCCGACATCGGCACCATGCAGCTGCTGCTGTCGGGCGGCGCGGCCGCGCTGGCGGCGGCATCGGCCGGCTTCGTGGTGGGCCTGGCGGTGAATTACGCCTTCCATGCCAAGGTTACGTTCCGCCAGCTCGGCTCCGGCGGCGCGCTGGGACGCTACCTGTGCGTGGTGGGGCTGAACTACCTGCTGACGCTGGCCCTGGTGGCGCTGGGCCAGCAGCTTGCCGGCAGCGCGTTGCTTGGTAAAATTGCATCTTTGCCGGTGGTCGCCGCCAACGGTTTCCTGCTTAGCAAATTCTGGGTCTTCAAACGATGATGACGTTTTCGCCTGTCCGTACCGACGATGCCGCGCTGGCCCAATATGGCGCCCTGTTTGCCGCCTGCTTCCCCGGCGCCAACAAGTACACCCCGGAATACCTGAAGTGGCAGTATGCCGACAATCCGGACGGCCCGGTGGTCGGCTTCGACGCCTGGGACGGCGAACGCCTGGCCGCCCACTACGTGTGCGTGCCGGCGCAGGCGCATGTCGCCGGCCAGGACGTGCGCGTGCTGCTGTCGCTGAACACCGCCACCCATCCGGACTACCAGGGCAAGGGCCTGTTCACCAAGCTGGCCACCATGACCTATAGCGCGGGTGCCGAACAAGGCTACGACGCGGTGTATGGCGTGGCCAATGCCAACAGCACACCGGGCTTCCTGCGCAAGCTGGAATTCCAGCTGGTGCGTCCGCTGGAAGCGCGGGTCGGCATCGGCGGCATCGGCAACGGAAAGGCGCCCAGGCGGCCGGCATCGTTCGAGCGCCTGTGGAGCGACGCCGCCCTGGCCTGGCGCTGCGCCTGCCCGCACAACCCGGTGCGCGCGCAACAGCACAACGGCATGCTGCGCTTCGACGCCGCGGCCCTGCCGGCCGCCCGCGTGTATGGCGAACTGCGTTCGGCCGGTGCCGCCCTGCCGCGCCAGGCTGCCGGGGGCTGGGCGCCGCTGCGCCTCTACCTTGGCCTGGTGCCGGACGATGAACGCGATTTCGGCATGTACGCCAGCATCCCGCAGCGCCTGCGTCCCTCGCCGCTGAACCTGATCTACCGCTCGCTGTCGGGCCGCGTGCCGCAGCTCGACCCGTCGAACATCCGCTTCACCTTCCTCGACTTCGATGCCTACTGACCGCGCCACCGCGCTGTTCCTGTTCGCCCACCAGGACGACGAGTTCGGGGTGTTCCAGGTGATCGAAGACTGCCTGCGCCAGGGCATGCGCGTGCGCTGCGCCTACCTGACGCACGGCGCCAACGGCAGCGCCGCCACCCGCAACGCGGAATCGCTGGCCGTGCTGGACCAGCTGGGCGTGGCGCGCGACGACATCTTCTTTGCCGGCGACCAGCTGGGCATCCGCGACGCCTGGCTGTCGCGCCACATGCCGGCTGCCGGCGCCTGGCTGGCGCACTGGATGGCCGCCGCCGGTGGCCCGGGCAACGTCGCCCTGGTCTGCCTGCCGGCCTGGGAAGGCGGCCACCACGACCACGACGCGCTGCACGTGCTCGGCCTGCATACGGCGCAACGGCTTGGCCTGGCGGGCAGCGTGCGCCAGTACGCCCTGTACAATGCCTTCCGCTGCCCCGGCCCCTTCTTCCGCGTGATGTCGCCGCTGGCGGCCAATGGCGTTGTCGAGGCTTCGCCCATGGGCTGGGGCGCGCGCTGGCGCTACCTGCGCCACTGCGTGGCCGGCTACCCGTCGCAGCGCGTGACCTGGATCGGCCTGGCGCCTTTCGTGGCGCTGCATTACCTGTTCAATGGCCGCCAGCTGCTGCAGCCGGCCAGCCTGGCGCGCCTGGCCGAGCGCCCGCACGCCGGCCCGCTTTACTACGAACGCCGCAGGTTCTATACCTACGAAGAACTGAGCAACGATATCCAACAGTGGCTGCAAGCCAGCCCCGTCCCTGCATGAATTTCCGATCGAATGAGAAAGCGCCAGGCAAGCTCCTGGCGCCCGCTGCTTTTGCACTGGCCCTGGTGCTGGTGTTCCTGGTACTGGCCGGCCGCAACCACGGGCTGTACCCGCTGGTGTTCGCCGACGAATGGTCGTACAGCCGCGCCGCGCGCCTGGAGCCGCTGGCGCAAAGCATCGTGCCGTCCTACCTCTACCTCAAGCTGTTCAGCGTCACCAATGCCTGCGGCACCGGCTTCCTCGAATGCGCGCGGCTGCTGAATACCCTGCTGTTCGTGGCGGCCGCGCCCTTCATCTACCTGTCGGCGCGCCGCGTGCTGGGCAAGCCGGCCGCCGCGCTGGTGGCGGTGGCGTCGGTGCTGGCGCCCATCAACAGCCACACGGCCTACTTCATGCCCGAATCGACCTACTTCTTCGGCTTCTGGGCGGTGAGCTGGCTGCTGCTGTCGTGGCAGGGCAAGCCGGGCGCGCGCCTTGGCCTGGCGGCCGGCGCCCTGCTCGGCCTGCTGGCACTGGTGAAAGTGCATGCGCTGTTCCTGCTGCCGGCCGCCGGCGCCTTCGTGCTGTGGCGCGGCTGGCGCGAAGGCAGCTGGCGCGGCGGCCTGCTGGCGGCCGTGCTGCTGGGCGCCACCGCGCTGGCGGTAAAGACCGCCCTCGGCTACCTGCTGGCCGGACCGGCCGGCCTCGGCCTGCTGGGCAGCTTCTATGGCAAGCACGCCAGCAACAGCAGCGGCTCGCTGGCGCACCTGCTGGCGCCCCTGGTACGCAGCCTGTACGGCCACGCCATGGCCCTGGGGCTGCTGTTCGCCCTGCCGATGCTGGCCGCCTTGGCCACGCTGGCCAGCCCGGAAGCGCGCACACGCCTGGCGGCGCCGGGCCAGGCACTGGTGGCCTATGCCGCGCTGATGCTGGGCGCCACCCTGCTCATGACCGGCGCCTTTACCGCCTCGATTGCCGACGGCGGCCCGCAGGAAGCGCTGCGCCTGCACATGCGCTATTACGATTTCGTGTTCCCGCTGCTGCTGATGCTGGGCGCATCGCTCGCCGAGGCTGCGCCGGCCGCTTTCTGGAAACGCCTGCTGCTGGCCGCGCCCTGCGCCTTCCTGCTGTGGTGGGCCTGGACCAAGCTGCCGTTCTACAAGACCGGCTTTGTCGACAGCCCCGAGCTGGGCGCGCTGGTCAACGTGGCCTATCCGGACGACACGCGCCTGCTGGTCCAGCTGCAATGGGCTGCGATGGCTTGCTGGGTGGCCTGGCCGCTGTTGGGCCGCATGGCCTTCCTGTGCGTGGTGCTGCCGTTCGCCACGGTTGCTGCCAGCGCCAATATCGGCCAGATCCTCGGCAGCGCCGCGCTGCCGAACGCGTACGACCGGGCCGGCCTGTATGCACGCCATACGCTGGACGACGCGGGCCGCGCCGGCCTGGCGGTGGCCGGCGACGACCTGTCCGGACTGGCGCGCGCACAATTCCACGTCGATAGCCCAGGCAGCAGCACCATCGCGCTGCAGCCTGGCGAGGCGCTCGACCCTGCCTTGCTGCCGGCACGCCGCCCTTACCTGCTGGTGGTGGGCCAGCATGCGCTTCCCGAAGGCATTGAAGTCGCCGCACGGGACCAGCAATTCGCGCTGCTGAAACTGGGCGGCGCGCCGCGCAGCTTGCACAAGGTCGCCTTCTCCGACCCGCTGCAGGGCGGCGTGCTGGCCGGCGCCACCGGCCTGGCCGACAAGGAGCCATGGGGCAGCTGGTCCAACGCCAAGCGCGTCACGCTGCGCTTCGCCCAGCCGCTGCCGCAGCACCTGGCGCTGTTCATCAATGGCCGCGCCTTCGGCCCCAACGTCGGCAAGGATTTCGTGCTGGCGGTTGGCGGCGTATCGCGCAGCTTCCGCCTGCCGGCATCGGAGCAGGAAATCTACCTGCAGCTGCCGACCGATGGCGAGCAGCGCGAACTGACCATCGACATCCCGGCGCCGACCACGCCGCAGGAAGTCGGCGCCGGCAATGACAAGCGTGCGCTGGGCATTGGCCTCATCTCACTGGAAATCGCGGAAAAGCAATGATCAAAACCCTACGCCAGCATTCCTTTGCCGCCGGCCTGCTGCCGCTGCTGCTGGCCTGCTTCGTTTACCTGTTCTTCCGCAACAGCGGCGTGTATCCAATCATCTTCATCGACGAATGGAGCTACGCCTCGAACGCACGCCTGCAGCCGCTGCAGGAAGCCATCGTGCCGTCCTACCTGTATTTCCTGCTGTATGGGTCCACCAACTATTGCAGCGATGGCTGGCTCGAATGCAACCGCCTGCTGAACGAATTGCTGTACGTGGGCGGCGCGCCCTTCATCTACCTGCTGGCGCGCCGCGTGGCCTCGCCGCTGGTGGCCGGGCTGGCGGCCGTTGCCGCCGTGCTGGCGCCGGCCAACGCGCTGACCGCCTACTTCATGCCGGAAGCGGCCTACTTCTTCGCGTTCTGGCTGGTGTGCTGGACCGCCATGTGGACCTACGACCGGCCGAACTGGCGCCGCGCCGCCCTGCTGGGCGCCGTGCTGGGATTGACGGCCATGGTGAAGGCACACGGCATCTTCCTGCTGCCCGGCGCCGCTGCCTTCATGCTGTTCCTGGCGTGGTCCGGCCCCACTACCGGCCCCACTGCCGGCGCCGCCGCGCGCCTGCGCCAGGCAGTGCTGCTGGTGGCGGCTCTAGGCTTGGCCTTCGGCGTGGTGCGCTTTGGCCTTGGCTATGCGCTGGCGGGCAGGAACGGCCTTTACCTGATGGGCAAAGTCTATGCCGAGCAGGCCAAATACGTCGGCCAGCAGCATGCGCCGGTCGCGCAACTGGCCTGGCTGACGCTGAACAATCTGCGCGGACAATTGATGATGCTGGCCATCCTGTTCGGCGTGCCGCTGGCCGCCATGGCGACGCAGCTGGTGGCGCTGCGCGACCCGGTGCAGCGCCGCCAGCCGCAGCAGGCGCTGGCCGTCCTGTGCCTGCTGATGCTGGGTTCGGCCATCGGCGTGACGGTACTGTTCACCGCTTCCATCACGGGCCTGGGCGAAGGCGAAACCGCCGCCCGCATCCACACCCGCTATTACCACTTCGCGTTGCCGCTGCTGGTGCTGTGCGCTGCCGGCGCGTTGCAGGAGGCGGCGCGCCGGCCCGCCCTGTGGCTGCGCATCGTGCTGGGCGCGCTGCTGCTGGTACTGGTGGCGCACGGCTGGAAAGACATGCTGCGCCTGTTCACGCCAAGCATTACCGACAGCCCCGAGCTGCGCACCCTGTCGGCCGACCGGCAAGTGTTCACCGGCCTGGCAGTACTGGCCGCCGCCTGCATCGCGTGCTGGATCGCCTGGCCAAAGGGCGGCGCGCGTGCCTTCCTGTACGGCTTCCTGCCGCTTTCCACGCTGGCCCTGGCGCTGGCCACCGGCCAACTGGTGCGCCTCTCGGTCCACCCGGACGACTATTCCAAGGCCGGCCTGTTCGTGCGCCATTACCTGCACGCCGGCCAGGCCAACCAGTTGACCATCGTGGCGGACGACATCGGCGGCATGTGGCGCACCAAATTCTTCATGCAGAGCATGGGCGCGGATTTCCTGCAAACCCCGCCCGGCGCACCGGTGGCGTGGGACGAGCTGGCACCCGGCAAGACCTGGGCGCTGGTCATCGGCGCCTACCAGCTGCCTGACGACGCCATCATCGTGGCGAAGAAGGACAACTTCGCCCTGATCCAGACCGGCATCCGCCCCGTTGCGGGCGAGGTGATCAAGTTCAACGGCGCCCTGCCCGCCAACTTCATCCAGCGCGTGGACGGGCTGGCCGGCGCCGAGCCATGGGGTGCCTGGACCGACGGTCCCGGCGCGCGCATCCAGTTCGGCCGGCCGCTGCCGGCACGCTTCAAGGTGCAGCTTTCCGCCCGCGCCTACGGACCGAACATCGGCAAGGACTTCGTGCTGAAGATCGGCGGCCAGCAGCAATCCTTCCGCGCCGGCGGCGAAACGACGGCAGTGGAACTGGAATTTGCCCCGGGCAGCGAAGCCGACACCATCGAATTCCTGGTGCCGGCGCCCGCCTCGCCGCAATCGCTCGGCAAGGGCGCCGACTTGCGCCAACTGGGCCTGGGCCTGGAAACCATGAAGGTCGTGGCCCTGCCATGAGCGCCAGGCGCCGGCTCGCCGCCTTCCTGCTGTCGGTGCTGGCGGCTGCGATTGCAGCCTTCGTGCTGGTCACGCCGCGCCAGCATGGCGACGTGGCGGAGTACACGCTGATGACGCTGGCCTTCGCCAACCATGGCACGCCGGACATCCGCCTGTCCGACATCGCGGACGGCAAGCGCATGCTGCCCGGGCTGGCCGGCCTGTACGACTTGCTCGGGCAGGACATGGCCAGCAACAAGGACGAAGTGTTCCCAGCCTTCGCGCGCGGCCGCCATGGCGCGGTGTACGCCAACCATTTCTTCGCCTACTCCGCGCTGGCGGTGGTGCCCTTCAAGCTGCTGCAGGCCGCAGGGCGCGATCCCTTCAGCTGTTACCTCGCGCTGAACCTCTCCGCGCTGTGCGTGCTGGCCTACTGGCTGTACCGCTTCTTCGATTCACCCTGGCGCGCCTGGGCGGCCCTGCTGCTGATGGCCGCCTGCGGCAGCGCCCTTTACCTGCCGTGGACCAGCACCGAGACCGCCAGCGCTGCGCTGCTGCTGGCGGCCCTGTGCGCATTCACCTTGCAGTCGCCGTTTGCCGCGTCCGCGATGGCCGCGCTGGCGGCGCAGCAGAACCCGACGATCCTGCTATTCTTCGGCTTCGCGCCGCTGCTGCGCATGGCGCTGACCGGCGAGCGCCTCGTGGAAGTGCTGGACCGCCGCACGCTTGCAGCATTGCTGTGCGGCGCCGCCCTGTGCGCGGTGCCGGTACTGTTCAACCTGTGGCATTTCGGCGTGCCAAGCGTGATCGCCCGGACGTTCTCATCGAGCCGCCTGATCGGCTTGACGCGGCTTGGCAGCTTTTTCTTCGACCTCAACCAGGGCATGCTGGTCGGCGTGCCCGCGCTGGCACTGGCGTTGCTCATGTGGGGCTGGCAGCGCGGAGCACAGGCCTGGCGCGACGGCGCCGCGCTGCTGCTGGCGGTCGGCTTCATCATCGCGATGTGCTTGCCGGCGCTGGCGATCTGGAATTTCAACTCCGGCGCGGCGGGCATGATGCGCTATGCCGTGTGGTCGGCCATGCCATTGCTGTTCCTGCTGCTGTGGCGCATGCGCAGGGCAGCGCGCTGGCCGTGGCCCGTGCTGGCCGTGGTGCTGCCGCTGCAGGCCGGCGCCATGTGGCATGCGAACAGTTACGGCTACAAGGAGTTCAGCCCGCTGGCACAAGCCGTGATGCGCACGGCGCCCGCCCTGTACTGGCCGGAGCCGGAAGTATTCGGCGAGCGCAGCGTCAATGGCGACGAATATATCGACCCGGCCCAGGTCTACCGCTGGCCATCGGAGGGCGAAGCGCGCAAGCAGATGTACAACGAAGCCTGGCCCGGCATCCATGAACGCCTGTGCGGCCCGGGCCGGGAACCGGCGCCCGGCAGTACCCATGCCAGCTACCGCAGCTGGCGCTTCATCAACGGCCCGCTGCAATGCGTTGCCGCCGACCCGCATACCCGACGCTTCGTGGCGGCCGATTTCGCGGCCGGCACGGTAGTACAGCCGGGCGCAGGCTGGGTGCCCGGTGCCGCCCCGACCATGCTGCCCGTTGCCGGCACCGGGCCGGATTGCCTGGGCGTGCAAAGCGAGGGAATGGTGTCGGAGCTGGTTGTCGTGCTGCCGGCCGGCGGGCCATACCGCACGCTGGCCTTGGCCGGTGTGTACGCCAGCAAGAACAATTACACGCGCATCAGCATCGATGGCCGCGACCTGGGCCGCCAGCAGTTGGACCAGCTGGCCGTGCTTCCCCTGCCGGATGGCGCAACAACAGGGCGCCGCGTAGCGCTGCGGCTGGAGCATGAGCGCGACCGGGCGTTCTGCCTGCAGCAAGTCGTGCTGCGCTAATTTCCTTGCCGGGAGCCTCGCGAACGAGCAAGCCATCGTTCAGCTTCCTCCTTATCGATGGCGACGCCTTTTCCTTCGCGGTAAATGAATGCCATGCGTTCCTGCGCCTGGACGTTGCCGCGTTCCGCAGCCCTGCGGTACCAGGTTGCGGCCTGGGCATAGTCGCGCGGAACGCCACGACCAGTCCAGTAAATGGTTGCCAGGTTCATTAGCGCGGCGACACTGCCATTTTCAGCCGCCTTCATGTACCACGTGCGGGCAAGGGCGTTGTTCAGGGTGGTCCCCCGTCCCTGTTCGTACAAGGCCGCCAGGTTGTTCTGCGCTGCCATGTCGCCATGCTCGGCGGCCTTCGCGTACCATTTGAACGCTTGCCCGTAGTCGGGGGCTGCGCCAGCACCGGACAGATAGAGCGCGGCCAGGTTCGACTGGGCTTTGACGTAGCCTTGGGTCGCCGCCTTCAGGTACCACTCGGCGGCGAGCCGCTTGTCCTTTGCCACGCCCACGCCGGTATCGAAGGAAACCGCCAGGTTGTACTGCGCCTCCACGTTGCCATCTTCGGCACGTTTGCGGTAGATATCCACCATGGACTCCGGATGGCGCTGCGCCAGATACAGTTGCGCTTCCATGCTGCCGTTCAGGGCAGCGGACCGGTACCAGAAATCCGATTGCTCGGGATTCTTTTCCGTTCCACGCCCGGCCTCGTAGAGTGCAGCAACTTTAAGTTGTGCGTAGGGCTCTCCCTGTCTGGCGGCCTTGAGGTACCAGTCGAAGGCCTCCGGGTCGCGCTCCATTTTCGGATTGGCCGCGATCAGTTCGGCGAGGTCACGCTGCGCGACAGCCAGGCCAGTCTCGGCGGCCTTGCGGTACCACGTGAGTGCTTTCGCCAGGTCGACTGCGGTGCCCACTCCTTTCTCGTACATGGTTCCAAGACGGTGCTGGGCTGCCGCGTCGCCAAGGTCTGCGGCCTGTGTGAACAAGGCCATTGCGCGGGAATGGTCTTGTGCGGTTCCCCGGCCATTGAGGAACATGGCTCCCAAATTGCCCAGAGCCGCAGCACTGCCGTGCCTGGCCGCCATCGAATACAGCGCAAATGCTTTGGTCAAATCCTGCTCAACGCCGGCGTCCTCTTCATAAGCCTTGCCGAGATTGTTTTCTGCCGAGACGTTCCCGTGCTCGACGGCGCGTCGGTACCACTCTACTGCACGGGCAGGATCTTTCGCCACACCGCTGCCTTCCGCGTACAACATGCCGATCATGTTTTCAGCCGAATCGCTTCCATGCTGTTCGGCGCGAGTCAACCAGAACAGCGCCTTCTGGTAGTCCCTTTCGGTGCCTTCGCCCCGCATATACATTCGGCCCAGGGCGGATTCCGCGAATGGGTCACCGCGTTGGGCGTGGATGGTGAACTCCTTGAGTGCCTTCCCAAATTCCCCTCGCTTGTAGAAATACATCGCATCGGCAGCGCCGTTCGACATTGCTTCGGCAGCGACCGCGCCTGCAAACGCGGATTCGCAGGCAATCAGCGGGATGAGAACAAGAAGAGGTATCGCGTTCCTGAGTTTCATTTCTCGGCAAGGTCCTGGAATGTCGCGGCAAGATTGGCAGCATGTGCGGCCTGTGCTGATCGTATCCAAAGGCGATCAACTAAAAACTGCTCGCTTAAGTAGTAGTGACAATCATCAAGCGATCGCACTCAGCTTCTTACGCAAAGTCATTCAGGTAGCGTGGCGGTGTTGTAATAATTCGATAGTATTCGGCAAAGGGCGCAAAGATACAATTCGGTCATTGCCTGGCCACCTCGCTCAATGACCGATGTTCAAATTCCGATATCTCGCTTTGGTACTGGCTGGCGCCTGTTCCCTCGCCTCCGCCCAGGACCTTGTATTGACAGGCCACGTCCAGAAGGTCGTGCTGGAGCCGCGCGGCACTGAGAATTGTCCGAGGCTTTGCCCCGCCAACGCGGCGGTCAACTCCAGCGGTTTGCAAACAGTCTGTATCTCAAACGATGGCGGCTGCCAAACCTTGGAGGTCAAAGTCACCCAAGTCTATCGTGGCGCGGACCAGGGCGACACGCGGCAATTCCGAAAGCGCATTGGCGAGTGGGGGCCAACCTTTCCATTGACGGAGGCACTGATTGTCGTCACCGAAACGGCGGGGCATGTGGACTGGTCGCCTGCAGTGGAACGGGATGGCAGGATTTTCGTCGAACCGAAACGCCTGGGCAGCTTCGGTGTCCCGCGCATTCCGCCGCGCGAGGCGGAGCGCGAAACGATTGCCTTGGACGAACTGCTTGAACGTAACAACACGGCCCGCTGATTATCCCGCCCCCCGGCAGGCTACATCATGCCTCCGGTGCCACCCAGACCAGGTTCCACAGGTGGCCGTCGATGTCCTCGAAGCCCTGGTCATACATGAAGCCATGATCCTCTGGTGGGTGCGGAGTGCGACCGCCGGCGGCGACGGCTTTGGCGATGAGGGTGTCGACTTCTTCCCGGCTGTCGCAGCTCAGGCAGATGACGACTTCATTGGCTTCCTTCGCCTGCGCAACAGGCTTGCCGATCAGGGATTTGAAGAAAGGCTCGGTCGTCAGCATGGCCTGGATGGTATCGCCGACGACATTCATGAATGCCGAGTTCTCTCCGCTGTACTTCTCGTTGAAGGTAAATCCGAGTGCGGAAAAGAAGGCTTTGGACTTGTCCAGGTCTTTCACCGGCAAGTTGAGGATGATCTGCTTTTTCATCGCGTTTCCTTGGGTAAGGTTGAATGGGCAATCGGTGCTTCATTCATACGACGGATGACAGCGCGCGAAATCGACACGCTTTCGCAAAAAAAAAACGAAGCTAATGCGCTGCAGGCGCCTGCAGTGAACGCAGGGTGTCCAGGGCTTCGCTGCGCCACGGCCCGCCCAGGTCGATGGCCTTTTGCGCCGCTGCGCGCGCTTCGTCCAGTGGGCCCCGTGCGCCCAGCACCACGGCCAGGTTGTTGAGGGCAGCGCCATTGTGGGGATGAGCCGCGGCGGCGCGGCGGAAGGCTTCGGCGGCGGCCGCGCGGTCGCCGCCCGCGTAGGCGCTGTTGCCAACGCCCAGCTGCAGCGCGAGTTCGTTCGGCCAGCGTTGCAGGGCTGCGCGGTACGCCTGCTGCGCGGAGGTCGGCGGCGCCGACTTTTCATAGGCGATCAGCGCAGCCTGCAATTCCGGCAACTGGGTGGTTGCCGGCAGCCGACCCGGCGCGAGCGCCACCATGCCCCAGAAGCCGCTGCGCGACCAGGTGTGTTCGAATGTCGACAGCGGCATGGTCATGCGGCGTGTGGTCCCGGAACGCAGGATCACTTCCGCGCTGTCGATGTCGTAGCCGATGGCGACGGCATAATGCCACTTCGGCGCGATCGGCAGGCTCAGGTTCTGCAGCACGAGGACCGGATGGCCGGCGTCGAGTTCCGCCAGCAGTGCTTCCAGGCGCGGTTCGATGCGTGCGGTCAGCGCGCCATGGCGGCGTCCTGCGGCCAGCAATTCGACCTGCAGGCTGCCTTCGCGGCCGGGCAGGTAGACCTCCGGCACCAGGGCTTCCGGCGTGGCCGCGATGCCGGCGGCGCCCAGCACCATTGCCAGCGCGGCCGGACCGCACTGGTAGCGTTCCTGCGCGTAGAAAGGTGTCGAGCCAAGTTCCTGCTGGTGCGGACCGGTGCGCGGTGCTGCCAACAACGCGCGGGTCTGGGTCGCGCAGCCTGCCAGCAGCAGGAGCGCGACCGCCATCGCAAGCAGGCGTTGCACCATCAGCGGTGGCGCGTGAAGGGGAATACCTTGGTCAGGCCGAGGATGTCGGTCACCAGCAGGATGACGAAGATCAGCACCAGGGCGCCGACCACGCCGTCACCGCCGGCCGGCAGCGAGTCCACCTGCTGCGCCAGGGCTGCCGCTTCGGCGTCGCTGAGCGCGGCGACGCGGGCTTGCGCGGCCTCCGTCGAGATGCCGTTGCGTTCCAGCGCGGCCTGCACGTCGGCACGTTCCAGTGCAATCGCGAGGCGGGCGCGCACTTGCGCTGCGGCGTCAGCCGCCGCCACTTGGGCGGTGCTGACCATGGCGGCTTGCGCGCTTTGCTGGAAACCGACCGCCACGAAGGCGCTCAGCACAAAGTGTACGAAGAGTTTTTTCATGTTGTTTCTCCTTGGGCAAACATGCGGAGTTTATCCAAGGAGAAATTTCTATGACGCACAATTGCCCTGGCGGCGGCGAATGTAAAGTTCGCTTGACACGGACCAGACTTTCCCGCAAAGTAAAGCATACTTTACAGGGAGGAGTACCATGGCATTCACGCAGTTTTCGCGCCGCGCCGCCAGTGCAATCCTATGGAGCCAGTGGGCGTTCTGGTGCGCCCTCGGCGTTGCCATCTGGGCCTACGCCGCCATGCCACTTGGCGGTATTCGTACCTGCCTCGTGCTGGCACCGATCGCGCCGGCAATCCTGATCCTTGCCGTCAGCTATTGGCTGTATCAAAGCTGCGATGAATATATCCGGCAGAGAACCCTGCAGGCGGCGACGCTCACGGCCCTTGTCGTGGCAGCCCTATCCATGATCTACGTCTTCCTCGAGTTACTCGGCTTTCCGAAACTCAGCATGATGTGGGTGCAGGTCGTCGGGTGGAGCCTGTTCAATGTGCAGATGATCAAGTTGTGGTTCGAGGCCAAATGAAGAACATCCTGCCGCAACTCCGAGCCGAGAAAGGCTGGACGCAGGGCGAACTCGCCACACGCCTGGGCGTATCCCGGCAGTCCGTGAATGCCATTGAAACCGAGCGTTACGAGCCCAGCCTGTCGCTCGCATTCTCCATCGCGGAATTATTCGACAAGCCGATAGAAGCGATCTTCAGCCGCAAGCCTGCCGGCCGGCAGGCCTGAACACGGTTACGGCTGCGCTTCCATGAAACGCGCGAAGCGCTCGCCCATCCACAAGTCGCCGCGATAGCTCAGGTGGTGGGTGTCGCGGTACATCAGGATGCCATCGATCATGGCGTGGCAACGCTCGGCGTCGCACAGCTGCGCGCCTGCGTTGAACAGCTTCACCTGAGGGAAATCCTTCAACACCGACGCCACCGCCTCGTCATGCAGGGCGGCCTGCTTGTTCCAGGTCTCGACCGACATGCTGCAGTCGCCGCGCGTCTGCGACGAGGCAATGCCCGCGCGGCGGATGCAGGCGCGCGGCTCGAAGTCGATTTGCGGGATGTCCTTCACCAGAATCACCTGCTTGCCCGCCGCCAGCATCTGGCGCAGGGTTTCGCGCAGCATATTGGTGCTTTGCTTGCCATGGTCGTTCAGCAGGTGCAGTTTGGCGAAGGTGGAAATCACGATGACCTTCACGCTTGGCGTGTGGATGGCGATATCCAGCATGCGCGGAGTGGCCTGCTGGTAAGGATCGTCGCCAACGGGCCAGCCCAGGTAGGGCACGCGGGTGCCGAGGTGCATGGTGTTTTCGCCGCGCGCCCGCCAGTAGCGGGTCTGGCCGGCGATGATGTGGTAGGCATGGCTGTCGCCCAGCACCACCACGGTCGGGTCGCGCTTGATGTCGTCCAGCAGGCAATACTGCGCGTCCGCCGCAAATCCGTAGCGCGCCTTGCAGGCCATGGCGTTGGCGCGGTCTTCCACGACCAGCAGGTCTTTCTGGAAGGCCGCGTTCTCGACCACCGAGGCGCGCTGCGGCAAGCCGTGGGCACGGTAGATACCGATGCCGACCACCGCCAGCACGAACATCGCCAGCGACAGGCCGATCACCTTGGCGCGGCCGCGCGTGCTGCCGCGCAGGGGCTTTTCCACCAGCCAGTATGTGGCGACGGCCAGCAGCAATGCCGCCAGCACGGCGGCGCCGCGGATCTTCGACGATGGCAGGCCGGATTCGACGATCTGCGCGTAAGACAGCAGCGGCCAGTGCCACAGGTAGAGCGGGTAGCTCACCAGGCCAATCCACACCATCAGGCGGTTTGCCAGCAGGTGACGGTTCACCACTGCGCGCGGGCCGGCGGCGATCAGCAGCAGCGCGCCGCTGGTCGGGAGCAGCGCCCACCAGCCGGGGAAGGCGCGTTCGCGCGTGGTGAGCAGCACCGCCGCTGCCAGCAAAACCAGGCCGGCGACCGACGCGGCGTGCCGCAGGCGCGGGTGATCGAATTCGATCTGGTTGACGCCATGCGGGCGGCGCACGCCGATAAACGGGCGCAAGTGGTTGACCGACATGTAGGCCAGGCTGGCCCCCATCAGCAGCTCCCACACACGGCTGGCGGGCGAGTAGAAGGTCGCGCTGGGGAATTTTTGCACGCCCCAGATATTCACGGCGAAGGAAGCCGCGCCCAGCGCCAGTGCCATCGCCAGCATGTTCCAGCGCAGGCGCCAGGCCAGCGCCAGCAGCAGCGGCCAGAAAATGTAGAACTGTTCTTCGATGCCGAGGGACCACAGGTGCAGCAGCGGCTTGGTTTCCGCCGCCGTGTCGAAGTAGCCCACCTCATTCCACAGGAAGAAGTTGGAAATGAAGGCGGTGCCGCCGAACACGTGGCGGCCCAGCTTCCTGAATTCGTCGGGGAACAGCGCGAACCAGCCGAAGGCCAGCACGGCCACCAGCACCACCGCCAGCGCGGGGAAGATGCGGCGCACGCGGCGCGCGTAGAAATCGGCGAAGCTGAAGCTGCCCTGCTGCATGCCCTTGATCAGGATGCTGCCGATCAGGTAGCCGGAAATGATGAAGAAGATGTCGACGCCGACGAAGCCGCCGCGCAGGCGGGATGGGAAGGCATGGAACAGCACGACCGACAGTACGGCCACCGCGCGCAGGCCGTCGATGTCGGGACGGTAGGCGGGATGGGCGTCCGCGCTGGTGGCAGGCGTGACGGGGGATTCGTTGGCGAGGACGTTTTCCAGTTTCATCTGGCTTTGTTATTTAAAACCGCCGGAACCGGAAAACCGGGGTCCGACGGGGACGCCGAGTCCCTCGGGGTCGGACCCCGGTTTTCCGGTCTTTCCGGTTGTGCCGGTTTCAGGACTTCGGCAAACCACCCAGCAAGGCGGCGACCTTCTGCTTCGGCTTGGCCGGTGCCGCCGGGGCGGCGGCGGCCGGAGCGCCGTTGCTGCGGCTTGGCTCGTACGGCTTGAGGAACCATGGATCGACCTTTTCGCGGCGCGGCGCGGCGGAGGCGGCGCGCGGCGCCGAGCGGTCCACCTGGGTGCGGTCGCGGCGGCGGTCGCCGTGGCGCTCGTCGGCGCGGAAGCCGCCCGGCACGAAGCCTTCCAGCGTGCCGCGCGGGACGGTCTGCTTGATCAGCTTTTCGATGTCGGTCAGCAGGCGCTCATCCTTGTCCGAATAGATCGAGATCGCATCGCCGGAAGCGCCGGCGCGGCCGGTGCGGCCGATGCGGTGCACATAGTCTTCCGCGTTGTACGGCAGGTCGAAGTTGATCACGCACGGCAGGTCGGAGATGTCCAGGCCGCGCGCCGCCACGTCGGTGGCCACCAGCACGTCGATCTCGCCCTTCTTGAAGGCGTCCAGCGCCGCCATGCGCTCCTGCTGCGTCTTGTCGCCGTGGATGGCGGCGGCCTTCATGCCTTCCGCCGCCAGGCCGCGCGCCAGGCGCGAGGCGCCGATCTTGGTGTTGGAGAAGACGATCACCTGCTTCAATTCACGCTGGCGCAGGATGTGCGCCACGGCGTCGCGCTTGTGGTCTTCGCTGACCTTGTAGACCACCTGGGTCACCTTGTCGGCGGTGGCGTTGGAGCGCGCCACTTCGATGGTGACCGGGTCGGTCAGGAAGCTGGACGCCAGCTTCTTGATCTCGGGCGAGAAGGTGGCCGAGAACATCAGGTTCTGGCGCTTCTTCGGCAGCAGGTTGATGATGCGCTGCAGGTCGGGCAGGAAGCCCATGTC
>CBHWEO010000012.1:0-42008 GCA_966112955.1 uncultured Duganella sp.
GCCTGATGAAGGCGGTCGACAAGTTCGAATACCGCCGCGGCTACAAGTTCTCCACCTACGCCACGTGGTGGATCCGCCAGGCGATCACGCGTTCCATCGCCGACCAGGCGCGCACCATCCGTATTCCGGTGCACATGATCGAGACCATCAACAAGATGAACCGTATCTCGCGCCAGATCCTGCAGGAAACCGGCGCCGAGCCGGATCCGGCCACCCTGGCGATCAAGATGGAGATGCCGGAGGATAAGATCCGCAAGATCATGAAGATCGCGAAGGAACCGATCTCGATGGAAACGCCGATCGGCGACGACGACGATTCCCATCTGGGCGACTTCATCGAGGACAACAACACGCTGGCGCCTTCGGACGCGGCGCTGCATGCCTCGATGCGCGGTGTCGTGAAGGACGTGCTCGACTCGCTGACGCCGCGCGAAGCCAAGGTGCTGCGCATGCGTTTCGGTATCGAGATGTCGACCGACCACACGCTGGAAGAGGTCGGCAAACAGTTCGACGTGACCCGCGAGCGTATCCGCCAGATCGAAGCCAAGGCCTTGCGCAAACTGCGCCACCCCTCGCGCTCCGACAAGCTAAAGAGCTTCTTGGAAGGCAACTAAACTTGACGGATAGGGCTCGGAGCCCTATCCTGCCGGGTTCGCAGGGCCCTTAGCTCATGCTTGGTTAGAGCAGAGGACTCATAATCCTTTGGTGCCCGGTTCGACTCCGGGAGGGCCTACCACCATCAAACACTTAGCCCGGTCCTTTGGATCGGGCTTTGTTGTTCTCGTCGCTACAGTTCAATCGTGCGCATCTTCCGCCAGGGGTAGCTCTGATACGCTGGGCTCTTGGCTTTCGCGCTCGCGAGGCCGTTCCGCCAGGGAAAGGAGCTCATCATGTTCAAGGAGTTGATGTGCATGGCGATGCTGGGAGCTTTGGTTGTCCCGGCATCGGCGCAGACGTTTTGGCAGTTTGGCTACACGGGCTTTTTGTACTCCAAGACCAACCAGTTCGATCCGGAACATACGGAGGGCGGCTTTTTCGCCGGCAGTGACACCAACGGCAATGGCCTGCTCGAGCAAGCGGAGTTGACGCGGTTCGCCTGGCAGCAAGTGCTCTACGTCGATGTGAATAACCGCTGGCAGGAGTGCATGATGATGGAGTGCTCGCTGGATGGCTTCCGTTACGACCTGCGCAGCGGCCAGCTGGACTTCACTTCGGAATGGTCCTATCACGATGAAATGGCGTATAGCACCAGCACGACGATCATCGGCGACCGCGTATATTTCTACGGCTCTGTCGGCGGAGGCGAAGGGGGCAGCTACACCTGGCTGTGGACCGACCAGACCCGCTTCAACATATCGCCGGCACCCGTGCCCGAACCCGGCCAGTCGCCGATGCTTCTTGCCGGGCTGGGTGTTTTGGGGCTGACCGCAAGGCGCCGGCGGCGGGGCCGGCCCGGTGGCATTCAAAGCCATAGCGCCTGTACCTAAAGGCGCCACGCACGGGAAATTCCGTTCCGCGAATCCTGCAATCCAGTCTTGCCATCCTGCATCCTGTCACATGGCTGTCGCGCGCGCACGCGCGTGATCCTAGAATGCGCCTTCCGATTGACATTACACCAGGGAGTGACATGGGCAAGTGGAGCAAGGCAGTATGGGGCGTGGTCGCGGCCGCGCCATGGATGGCGCAGGCGCAGGTGGACTTGACGCAGCTGGATCGCGATATGGTGGGGCCGAAGTCGAAAGTGCTGGTGCTGGGCACCGTGCATTTGAACGGGCTGCCTGAGAAGTTCAACCCGGCGTCGCTGAAGGGCGTGATCGACAAGCTGGCGGCATTCAAGCCGGACATCGTCACTATCGAGCAGGAGCCGGGCGAGGATTGCGATCTCGCGGCGCGCCATCCGGCGAAATATGGGCCTGACTGGTGCCCAAGCACGGACGCCGCGAAGGCTGCCACCGGCCTCGATATTCCTGCCGCCCTGGCCGAAGTGGACAAGACGCTCAAGAACTGGCCGGCGCAGCCGACGCCTGCACAGCGCCGGCGCCTGGCGGCTGCCTTCCTGGCGGCCAGCGAGCCTGCGTCGGCGCTGGTGCAGTGGCTGCACCTTCCAATGCAAGAACGCCATGCCGGCGATGGGCTCGACACTGCCCTGGTGGAGCGGCTCGGCAAACTCACGACGCGCAGGAACGAAAACTACCTGATTGCGGCGCCACTGGCGGCGCGGCTTGGCTTGCAGCGCGTGTACGCGGTCGACAACCACACCGGCGACCGGATCGATGTGGCCGACATCAAGGCCTTCGGCAAGTCGATCCAGGATGCCTGGGCCCTGAGCAATGGCGAGATGCGGCAGCGGGAAAAAGCCGAAGAGAAGATGGCGCTGGCGGATGACATGCTGCCGCTGTACCGCTACATCAACGAACCGCAGAGCATGCGTGTTGCCGCCGAAGCCAACATCCTCGGGCCGATGCGCGCGAAGTCCGACGAGGGCTATCCGCAGATGTGGGTTGGCGGCTGGGAGATCCGCAACCTGCGCATGGTGGCGAACATCCGAGAAACCTTCCGCGAACGCCCGGGCGCGCGCGTCGTGAGCATCGTCGGCCTGTCGCACAAGCCCTGGTTCGATTCCTGGCTGGGCCAGTTACAGGGCGTGGACATCGTCGATGCCGTGGAAGTGCTCAAGTAGTCAGTCGAACGCGGCACGGATTTCGCTGGCGGCTTGCCGCGGGTCTTGCAGGTGCGGGTAATGGCCAAGCCTGGGCAGGACGGTGAAGGGATTGCCTGACCTGGCGGCGAATTCCTCGCCCATCTGCTTGTCGATGTAGATGTCCTTGCCGCCCCAGACGATCTTCACCGGCGTCTTCAGGCGCGGCAGGTTGGCTTCGAAGTATTGCTGGTCGCGTGTGAAGTGCGAGTAGTAGTGGTAGAAGGCGTCGCCCGTGCTCATGCTGCCTTTGGACCAGCCGGAAGACATGTCCGCTTTGAACTCCTGCGAAATCTCGAATTGCTCGCTGCTTTCCAGCCCGCGGCGGAAGGCGTTTTGCAGGATTTCGTCGCCGCCCTGGTTGATGGCGGCGCGCGTGGCTTCGGCGGTCTGCGGCGCTTTCAGGCTGCGCAGGCGGTCGGCCATGTATTGCGGGCGGTCCAGTGGCGCGAAGTCGCCGACGATGATCTGCTTTGCGATGCCTGGCTGGTCGAGGGCGAGCAGCAGCGGCGGCAGGGCGCCGATATCCGTTGCATAGATCACCAGTTTCGATTGGTCGATGTGGGCGGCTTCGATGTAGGCCTTCAGTACTTGCGCATAGTCGCGCGGGGCGTAGCCGAACTTGTCGGCACCGGGACGCGACGACTCCCCATAGCCGGGCCAGTCGAAGGCGTGCACTTCGAAGTCGCGGCCCAGGTCGAGCGCCAGGCTGCGCCAGGTGAACAGCGTTTCGGGGAAGCCGTGCAGGAACAGTACGGTGCCTTTGGCGCCCGGATTGGCGACCACGAGGCGGCGCAGCGTGATGTCCGGGCTGACCTGGACGTAGCCGATGTCGGGCTGGGGCGCATGGGGCATGGCGGGCTGCCCGGCGGCGGAGCCGGCCAGTGCGAGGGAGCCGGCAGCGGCCATGGCGGCGAAGGATTTCTTGAGCGCGGTCATATTGATGGTCCTTATCGGAAGATTCGGGATAGGTTCAATATAGGTTCCGCAGCCGATGGCGTAAATGTCGTAAATCCCTCCTTTCAGGACATCCGTGCGATGCGGCGCAGCGACTGCGGCGGCTGGCCGAAGTTGCGCAGGAAGGCGCGGCGCATGCGTTCCGTGTCGATGAAGCCCGTTTCAGCGGCCACGTCCTCCATCGTGTGGCGGCTTTGTTCGATCAGCAGGCGGGCGGCTTCCACGCGCAAATGTTCGATGGCCTTGGCCGGCGACTGCCCGGTTTCGGTGATGAAGGCGCGGCTGAACTGGCGCGGGCTGAGGTGGGCCACACCGGCCAGCTCCTGTACTGACAGCCGAGCGGCCAGGTTGCTGCGGGCATATTCCAGTACGCGCTGGATGCGGTCGGAGCGCGCGCCCAGTTCGAGCATGGTGGAATGCTGCGACTGGCCGCCGCCGCGCCGGTGGTGGATGACGAGCTTCTTCGCCACAGCTGCCGCCAGTTCGGGACCGTAGTCGGCATCGATCAGGCCGAGCGCCAGGTCGATGCCGGTACTCATGCCGGCGGAAGTCCAGACCGGACCGTCGTTGATGAAGATGCGGTCCGCTTCGACCCGTGCGGCGGGGAATTGTGCCTGCAGTGCGCGCGCAAACATCCAGTGCGTGGTGACGCTGCGGCCATCGAGCAGGCCGGCCTCGCCCAGCAGGAAAGTGCCGGTGCAGACCGACGCCGTGCGGCGTGCCAGCCTGGAGGCGGCACGCAGCCGGGCCAGCAGCCCGGCCTCGGTAGGCGCCGGCGCAAGCAGGCCGCAGACGATCAGCGTATCGAGCCGCCGCCGCGCCAGCGGCAGGGTATCGACGCTGATGCCGAAGGAATTGGCGACCGGGCCGCCTTCCCCGGAGTAGAAGCCGATCTCGTAGAGCCGTTCGCCGGCCGTGGTGTTGGCCAGTTCGAAGGCCGAAGCAGCGGCCAGCCCCATGATCTGGAAGCCCGGTGGCAGCAGGAATCCTATTTTCATGCGCCAAATCATACACGCCATGGCAAGCGTGCGATGGCAGCCGGTGCTATGCTCGTCAGCTGCGCGCCATGTCAGGAGCGCATTTCGTCATGCTAGTTTGAACAAGGAGATCGGAATGGCTATCAAGAAGATCCTGTTTTTGACGGGCGATTTTGCGGAAGATTATGAAACCATGGTGCCGTTCCAGGCGCTTCAAATGGTGGGGCACACGGTGCATGCGGTCTGCCCCGGCAAGAAGGCCGGCGAAAAGGTGAAGACTGCGATCCATGATTTCGAAGGCGACCAGACCTATACCGAAAAGCCGGGCCACCAGTTCGCGCTGAACGCCAGTTTCGACGAGGTGCGCGCGGCGGCTTACGATGCGCTGGTGATTGCCGGCGGGCGTGCGCCGGAATACCTGCGCCTCAATCCGCGCGTGCTGGAAACCGTGCAGGAATTCGCCAGGGCCGGCAAGCCTGTCGCGGCGATTTGCCATGGCGCGCAAATCCTGACCGCGGCGGATGTGGTGAAGGGCAAGCGCATTTCGGCTTACCCGGCCTGCGCACCGGAAGTGCGCGCCGCCGGCGGCGAATACGTGTCGGTGGAAATGGACCAGGCGGTCACCGACGGAAACCTCGTGACCGCGCCGGCCTGGCCCGCGCATCCGCAATGGATGGCGCAATTCCTGAAATTGCTGGGCACTGAGATCAAGCCTTAATTCGCGCCCAGCAGCACCAGTGACTGCTGGCGGGCGGCTGCGCGCAGGGCATCGCGCAGCCCGGGATCGTCGGTGGTGCGGGCCAGCACCATGCCGCCGACGCACAGCGACACAATGGCGAGCGCGCGCTGTTCGCCGTCGCTGAAATCCTTGAGGGCTGCACCGTAGACGTGTGCCAGGTTGCGGATGAGGTCCGTGTAGGCGCGCTGTGGCGACAGGCCGGCGCGCGCCACGTCGCCTGGCAGGGCATACAGCGGGCAGTGGTTTTCGACGTCCGCCAGCACCTTGTCGCTCAGGTAGAGGTTGACGAGGCGGCACGCCAGTTCGTGGGCATCAGCCGGCGGCTTCTCCGCGATGTCTTCGCGGAAGGGATTGCAGCTGGCGAAGCTGGCCACGGACGCGGCATACAGTTCATCCTTGCTTTCGAAATGATTGTAGAAGCCGCCGCGCGTCAGGCCGGCATCGGACATGATGGTCTCGATCGACACTTGCTCGAAGCCGTGGCGGTTGAACAGCTTGCGGGCTGATTCGACGATCCGCGCGCGGGTGCGTTCCTTGTGCTCTGCGGTGTAGGGCATGGCTGGTTTCCTCCTCCTCGGGGAGCATTATGCGTCGGATTCAAAATATGTTCTTGAACATATTATGTAAGTCCGTAATCTGGCCGCATCCACCCACCCCAAACCCGAGGAGATAACCATGTACACCCTGGTGACTTTGCGTGCCGTTCCCGAATTCGCTGTTGGCTATGTGCGCGACCTGCGCGTGCGTTGGGCGCTGGAAGAGGCAGGCCAGCAATACGCCGTGCGCACCGTCGGTCCGGACGAGCAGAAGTCGTCCACCTACCGCCAGCAGCAGCCGTTCGGCCAGGTGCCGGTGCTGGAAGACGGCGAGCAGTCGATGTTCGAAACCGGCGCCATCCTGCGCCACCTCGGCGACAAGCATGGCCTGGTGCCGGCCGACCCGCGCGGGCGCCAGATGGCCGAGATGTGGCTGTATGCCGCGCTGAATTCGGTGGAGCCGTACTTCGGCGCGCTGGTGGAACTGGACGTCTTCCACGCCGGCGAAAGCTGGGTCGAAGCGCGCCGCCCCGGCGTGGAAGCGATGACGCGGCGCCGCCTGGCGGACCTCGACGCATGGCTGTCGGGCTGCGAATACCTGGCGGGCCAGTTCAGCGTGGCGGACATCCTCATGTCGAGCGTGTTGCGACTGCTCGACTCCACCGGCCTGGTACAGGACTTTCCGTCAGTCGCGGCATACCAGGCGCGCTGCCTGGCGCGCCCGGCCTACCGGAAAGCGCTGGCGGACCAGGTGGCGCAATACGCGCCGGCGCAGGCAGCTGCCTGACAGCGCCTGCGGAGCGGCTTCAAGGGCGCGGCACAATCGCGAACTGCGGACGCTCGCTGTAATTGGGCTTGACGCTGCGGTTGATGAAGCGGTCCCACGCCTCGCGGGCGTTCGGCAGGCCGCTATTGGCGGCCATGGCGAGCGCCGGCTGCATATTGGACGGGTAACCTTCCGGCGAGCTGGCGTAGCCCGTCATCTCGCCCGCCAGCCAGGGCGAGCGCCATGTTTTCGCATCCTTGTCGGCCTGGGTGCGCCAGTCGGCCTGCGCCTGGCTGCCGCAAGGCTGGTCCAGGTAGTGCGCGCCGGTGCTGTTGACCATCGGTGTGCCGTCGTTATTGCGCATGGTGGCCTGGTAGGCATCGGCAAAGCTGGTGAAGTAAGCGGCGCTGGCGCTGGGGCGCACCATCAGCGCATAGACCGCGCCGTCGATCCAGCAATAGCCGCTGGCCATCATGCGGCCGATCGGGAAGCGCGCCTTCCATTCGAAGATCGGCTTGGCGCCGGCGAAGCCCAGTTCATGCAGATGTCCAACCGCGGAAGTGAAGAAGTCGTCCTGCCACGGCGCGATGCCGGTGTTCGCGCCCGTCGGCCCGCCATACGCCACGGCATAGCTGGTGGCCGTGTTGTCGATGAAGCCCAGCTGGTTGGTGGCGCTGCCGGCGAAGGTGGTGTTGTAGAAGTCCAGGTTATTCTGCAGCACCTGGTTGAAGTAAGCCTTCATCGGGTGCGCGTCGGGCGTGATGTAGGCGGCGTGGCCGAGCGTGCGCAAGGTCCAGGCCTGGCCCCGTACCTGGTTGCCCTTCAACAGCCCCTTGGCCAGCGAGCGGTAATAGGGGTTCATGGTGACCAGGTTCCAGTTGGCCCAGAAGTGCAGCTCGTCGAGGTAATAGCTGTCGCCGGTGAGCAGGTAGGGCAGGTAGGCGAACGATGGCTGGTGCGCGGTATCGGGCGTGTAGGGTGTGGTGCAGGCGCCTGCTTCAGTCGAGGTGCAGCGTGGCATGTCCTCGTACTTTTTCGTCACGGGGTTATAGCTGTCGGAGCTGATCCGCACGTCGCGCACATACGGGTAGTCAACGATCGATATCACCTGGTCGGTATTCTTGTCGCGGTAATGCACCGGCCAACTGCCGGCCAGGTCGCCCAGCCCAAGGGTGACCTGCCGGGCGCGCGCGTCCATGCTGAGGACGTATAGCGCGGCCCAGGCGTGCTGCAGCCCGATGTCGGGGCGGCCGCCGGTGGTGGGCATGTATTTGGTCACCAGCGGCATGGCCATCGGGCCGCTGTCTGCCGCGTCCCAATCCGACTTCAGCTTGGCCAGCGCGGTCTGCGAGGGGACCACTTGCCGGTCGTAGTTGGGCACGGCCCGAGTGCCGAGCAGGTAGCCGATGTCGTGCCGCACATGCACCGGCGGCTCCACCCCGGTCCAGAACACCTTGCGCCAGCGCGCGTGATGGAAGTGCGTCAGTGCGGCCTTGCTGAACTTGCGCTCGCCATTTACCAGTACTTCTACATCGTAAGTCACATTCTTCGGGTCAGGCTCGTAGGCCCAGTTGTTTTCCAGCGTGATGTCGACCCGCGTCGCCAGCGGCCGCGCAGCCGTGGGCAAGGAATAGCTGCGGATCGCGAAGCGCGCGGACAAGTGCGGGTGGGCGACGGCGCCTGCCATCAGCGGCCCGCTGACCTGCCATTCGTTGACCAGCGGGCCGGCAAGCCACGTCGTATAAGGCTTGCTTGCCAAAAGCTGCGCCGCATCCACGCTGTACGCGACACCGCCGATTGTCAGCTTGACCACGGCCTGGAAGCCGCTGGCCAGCAGGCTGTCCGGCCGTGCGCCGCCCAGCGTACTGCTGATGGGCGTCGGGGCGAGCTGCAGTTGCGCTGTTTCGCCGGCTGCCAGTTGGGGAAGCACGGCGGTGATGACGGCATGCCGCACCGACCCGTCATCGTGCCGGGCCTTGACGTCGGCTTGCAGCGGCGTTGCTACGCCTTTGAATGTCGCGGTGAGCGATTCGCCGGCTTTCACGTCGCCTTTGGCGAATACCTGGCCCACCGTGACCGGGACCTGGGTGCGCGCCTGCATCGACGTTTCAGTCACCTGCAGGGAAGGCAGTTGTGCCGCAGTGGCGGCCCCCGCGGCCAGCAACACCGCGAGGCATGGCAGGAATGATTTCATGGGCAGATCCTCTCTTTTTGAAAGCGCTTGACCTGAATCAATTTAATTACCCGGCAATCTCCGTACAGTCCTGCTCTGGAATAACACAGAGTAGGAGTATTGAAACATGGGTAGCGATCAAGAGGTGAAAGACGCGCAGGCGAACAGCCGCCGTCGGTTCCTGGGTAAGAGCGCGGTGCTGGGCCTGGCCGGCGCCGGTGTACTGGCAGGCTGCAAGGAGAACGGCGCGGGTAAGGCCGGTTCCGCATCAGCATCCGCCGCGGCGGCAGCCGGCTCGCATGGTGCCAGCAAGGCGCACGTGGCGCCCGGCCAGCTGGACGACTATTACCTGTTCTCCAGCGGCGGCCATTCCGGCGAAGCGCGCATCATCGGCATCCCTTCCGGCCGCACGCTGCGCCGCATCCCCGTGTTCAATATGGACCCGATGGTTGGTTGGGGCATCACCAACGAATCCAAGGCGATCCTCGGCACCAAGGCTGACGGCAGCCTGAAATACACCACCGGCGACACGCACCACGTGCACGGCAGCTACAAGGACGGCACCTACGATGGCCGCTACCTGTGGGTCAACGACAAGATCCATTCGCGCCTGGCCCGCATCCGCATGGACACCATGGAGTGCGACAAGATCACCGAACTGCCGAACGTGCAGGGCTTCCACGGTACCTTCCCGGACAAGTGCGACCCGGTCGACAAGTCGATCAACCACACCACCCGCGTGTTCTGCGGCGCCGAATTCGCCATCCCGTTCCCGAACGATGGCCGCGACCTGGACGATCCGTCCAAGTGGGGTTCGCTGTTCACCTGCGTGGATGCGGAAACCATGGCCGTGCGCTGGCAGGTGCGCGTGGACGGCAATATGGACCTGGTGGCGACTTCCTATGACGGCCGCTTCGCCTGCTCCAACCAGTACAACACCGAGAACGCGCCCGACCAGGCAGGCATGATGGCCGCCGAGCGCGACGCCTGCGTCTTCTTCGACGTGGCGCGCATCGAGGCGCTGGTCAAGGCCGGCAAGTTCACCACGATCGGCGCGTCCAAGGTGCCGGTGGTGGATGGCCGCAAGGCGGCCAATGCCGACCCGAAGACCGCCGTGACCTGCTACGTCCCGGTCGGCAAGAACCCGCACGGCGTCAACGCTTCGCCGGACGGCAAGTACATGGTCTGCTCGGGCAAGCTGTCCCCGACCGCTACCGTCATCGAAGTGGCGCTGGTCGCCAAGTGGTTCGACGGTGAACTGAAGACCGAACGCGATGCCGTGGTGGCGGAGCCGGAAATCGGCCTGGGCCCATTGCACACCGCCTTCGACGGCAAGGGCAATGCCTTCACCACGCTGTTCCTGGACAGCCAGATCGTGAAGTGGAACGTGGCCGCCGCCATCGCGCAATTCAAGGGCGACAAGTCGGCCAAGGTGGTGCTGGACCGGGTCGACGTGCATTACCAGCCGGGCCACGGCTACGCTTCGATGGGTGAAACCAAGGAAGCGGACGGCAAGTACTTCAACTCGGGCAACAAGTTCTCGAAGGACCGCTTCCTGCCGGTCGGCCCGCTGCACAGCGAGACCGAGCAGCTGATCGACATCACCGGCGACAAGATGGTGGTGGTGTCCGACCACACCGCCTATCCGGAACCGCACGATGCAATCATCATGCGCCGCGATATCGTGAAGACGCGCCAGATCTACAACATGGACGACTTCCCGAACAAGGTAACGGCCGACAACGCGGGCATCACGCGCAACGGCAACAAGGTGCACGTGCGCCTGATGTCGCAGGCGCCGGCCTTCAGCCTGCCGGTCATCAAGGTGAAGAAGGGCGACGAGGTGACGATCACGCTGACCAACCATGACAAGGTGGAAGACCTGACCCACGGTTGCGCGATCCCGACCTACAACATCAACTTCATCGTCAACCCGCAGGAGACCAAGTCGGTCACCTTCAAGGCGGACCATGCCGGTGCGTTCTGGATGTACTGCACGCACTTCTGCCACGCGCTGCACCTGGAAATGCGCAGCCGCTTCCTGGTGGAGGGTTAAGCCCGCGAGGCTGGTGTATCCATGCTGTACCGATTGATTTCCCTGCTGTGGGCGGCGCTGTTCGCGATGACGTGGGCGGCGCCCGCCTCGGCCACCTCGATGTACGACACCGTGCTGTCGCCGGCGTTGATGGGTGGCCCCGACTTGTGCGCCGAAGCGCCATGCAGCGACGTGCTGCCTGCCGCGACGGCTTTTTCGAAACGCAAGGGTGCGCCGGCCTATGTTGAAGGCTACGCACAGGAGCAGGGCAGGCGGAAGCTGGTGGGCTATGTGTTCCTGTCCACCGACGTGGTTGACATTCCCGCTTACTCGGGAAAACCGGTCGTCACCCTGATCGGCATGGATACCAAAGGATTGATTACCGGGGTGCGTATCCTGAAGCACTCCGAACCGATTTTGTTGGCGGGCATTCCCGAAACGGTGCTGACGAAGTTCGTCAGGCAGTACCTGGGAAAACCCGGCGACGCCAAGCTGGAACTCGGCCTTGGACGTGATGGTGGTGATCTTGATGCGATCAGCGGGGCCACTGTCACTGCCATAGCCGAGAACCAGACCATTGCGCAAAGCGCGTACGAGATTGGCAAGCAGGTGGGCATCTTCAAGGGGATGGTCAAACCGCGCGCCCATTTCACAGCGCTGCGCGAACGTCTGGACTGGACCGCGCTCGTCAAGGAGGGCGCGGTCCGGCACCTGCGCGTGGAAAGCGCGGATGTCGGCCTGCCGGCAAGCGGCAAGCCGTATATGGACCTGCATTTCGGCTACCTGAACGTGCCGAGCGTGGGCATCAGCCTGCTGGGCGAACGCAATTATGCGAGCCTGATGCAGGACCTGAAGGAAGACGAACACGCGATCTTCATCATCGGCACGGGTCTGGAATCGTTCAAGGGCTCGGGCTTTGTGCGCGGCGGCATCTACGACCGCATCCAGGTGCGGCAGGATACGGACCGCTTCACCTTCCGCGACACCGATTACCGCAACCTGTACCACCTGGAGCCGGCCGATACGCCGGACTACCAGGAGTCGGCGATCTTCATCATCCGCTCGGCCAATTTCAACCCGGCCTGGCCCTGGCAACTGAGCCTGCTGGCCAACAAGCTGGACATGCAGACGCACGCCAAGGTCTTTGCGCACTTCGACGAGGAGTACTGGACGCCGGCGCGCTACCTGGAGGGCGGGCGGCCGAAAGTGGCGCGCCCGGTACCGGCCTGGCAGGCCGCCTGGCAGGCGCGCCAGGGCGAGATCATCCTGTTCGTGCTGGTGCTGCTGGCCACCGCCGTGCTGTATTCGCAGCGCGACCGGCTGGTGCGCGCCTCCAGCCGCAAGAGCAAACCGCTGGTCACCATACCGCGCACGATCCTGTGGGTCGTGGCGGTCGGATTCTTCGGCCTGTACCTGAAGGCCCAGCCTTCCATCACCCAGGTCATGACCTGGTTCCATTCGCTGCTGTACCAGTGGAAGTGGGAGCTGTTCCTGTCCGACCCGTTCATCTTCCTCTTCTGGTGGTTCATCGTGGTCACCGTGGTGCTGTGGGGGCGCGGGCTGTTCTGCGGCTGGCTGTGCCCCTTCGGTTCACTGCAGCACCTGGCTTACAAGATCGGCAGCGCGATCGGCCTGGGGCGCTTCCAGGGCCTGCTGCCGAAGCGCGTGCATGACAAGTTGAAGTGGGTGAAGTACGGCGTGTTCGCGGTGCTGGTGGGCGTATCCTTCTCTTCGATGGAAGTGGCCGAGCACCTGGCGGAGATCGAACCGTTCAAGACCACCTTCCTGGTCGGGGTGCTGAACCGCGGCTGGCCGTTCGCCGCCTTCGTGGCGGCCATCCTCGGCATTTCCATCCTGAGCGAACGGCCGTATTGCAAATACATCTGCCCACTGGGCGCCGGCCTGGCGGTGCCGAGCTTCTTCCGCCTGTTCGGCCTGAAGCGCAAGCAGGAGTGTGTCACCTGCACCGCTTGCGCCAAGGGTTGCGGCTCGCATGCGATCGATGCGCAGGGCCGCATCGACCAGAAGGAATGCCTGCTTTGCCTCGATTGCATGGTGATGTATTACGACGACCATGCCTGTCCGCCGCTGGCAAAGGAACGCAAGACGCGCGAGAAGAATGGCCAGCCGCTGACGCCGATCGATGCGCGCGGCTACTTCATTTCGCTGGACGCGGTGCGCAGTGAACTGAAAAGGAAGGCAGGGTAAAGCCATGAGTGCCTTCAGCTTAGGCGCGGCCACCCTGGCCGCGTGCTGCGCCGCGATGCTGGCGGCGGCTCCCGCCCAGGCTGCCCATCCGGCCGTGCTGCAAGTGCAACGCGGCGGCTCGATCGCGGCCGCCATCCGCCTGGCCCGCCCCGGCGACACCGTGCAGGTCCAGGCAGGCACCTACCGGGAACGCATCCTGATCGACAAGCCGTTGAAACTGGAAGGCGTCGGCAAGCCGACCATCAGCGCCGGCTACGAGGGCGACGTGATCCGCGTCAAGGCCAGCGATGTATCGATCCGGGGCCTGATCGTGCGCGACAGCGGCACCAACCTGGACGCGCAGAACGCCGGCATTTACGTCACGCCGGGCTCCGACCGCGTGGTCATCGCCAACTGCGACCTGGTGATGAACCTGTTCGGCATCTGGCTCGAGCGCTCGCGCGACGCCGTCGTGAAAAACAACCTGGTCACCGGCCGGCGCGACCTGCTGTCGCAGCTGCGCGGCAACGGCATCCAGGTCTACAACACGGACGATACCCAGGTCAGCGGCAATACCATCAGCTATGTACGCGACGGCATTTACGTCGACTATTCGCGCCGCGCCACCTTCCGCGACAACACCGTGCACCACGTGCGCTACGGCACGCATTACATGAATACCCACGACAGCACCTGGGAAGGCAACACCGTACACCACAACCGCGGCGGCCTGGCGCTGATGGAAGTGCGCAACCTGACCGTGCGCAACAACGTGGCCTGGGCCAACGAAGACCACGGCATCATGCTGCGCACCATCCAGGATTCGCGCATCGAAAACAATATCGTCGCCGGCAATGGGCGCGGCTTCTTCGTTTACGACGCCGAATTCAATATCCTGCGCGGCAACCTGGTGATCGGCAACAGCACCGGCGTGCACCTGACGGCTGGCTCCAGCAACAACGCTGTGGATGGCAACGACTTTATCCACAACGCCGAACAGGTGAAGTTCGTGGCATCGAAGGATGTGGAATGGGGCCGCAGCCAGGGTAATTACTGGAGCAATTACAGCGGCTGGGACCAGGACAACGATGGCAATGGCGACGTGCTGTACCAGGCCAACGACGTGGTGGACCGGCTGCACTGGCAGTACCCGCTGCTCAAGCTCCTGCTCAGCAGCCCCGCGGTACAAACCTTGCGCTTCGTGTCGCGGCAATTTCCCTTGCTGCGCGCGCCGAGCGTGATCGACAAGCATGCCCGCATGCGGCCCTGGAACACAGATTGGAGGAAATGGCATGGACGACAAGCTGATTGACTTGCGCTCCGTGGGCAAGCGCTATGGCACGCTGCAGGCGGTCGACGGTGTCGAACTGGCTGTGGGGCGGGGCCGCATGGTGGGCCTGATCGGGCACAACGGCGCCGGCAAGAGCACCCTGTTCAAGATGATGCTCGGCCTGCTGGAACCGACGGCCGGCGAGGTGCGCATCTGCGGCGTGCGCACGGGCGACGCCGCCTTTCGCGACGTGCGGCGCCGCATCGGCTACCTGCCGGAGAGCTTCGTCGCCTACGACAACCTGACCGGCATGGAATTGCTGCACCTGTTCGCCGACCTGAAAAAGGTGGCGCGCGGCGCCTGTGGCAATGTGCTGGAGCGCGTTGGCCTGTCCGCGGCGGCCGACCGCCGGGTGGGCGGCTATTCCAAGGGCATGCGCCAGCGCCTCGGCTTTGCCCAGCTGCTGCTTGGCGCGCCGGAGCTGGTTTTCCTCGACGAGCCGACCAATGGCCTCGATCCGGACGGCATCCACGATTTTTACCGCATCCTGCACCAGCTGCGTTCGGAAGGGGCGACCATCGTGATCACCTCGCACATCCTGGCGGAGATCCAGGAACGGGTGGATGAACTGGTGATCCTGAGCGCGGGCCGCATTGCCGCCCAGGGCACGCTGGCGCAGTTGCGTGCCGGGGCGGCCATGCCGGCGGAATTCCGCCTGGTGGCGCGCGCCGGCGGCACCGGCCGCGTGATTGCCGCGCTGCGCGGCCACCAGGCGCGCGTGGAACGCGACTGCATCCGCGTGCCCTGCGAGCCGCGCCAGAAAATGCAGTTGCTGCAGCTGATTTCATCCCTGGGCGATGCCGTCGACGACGTGGCGATCCACGAACCGTCGCTGGAAGACCTGTTCTTCGACATGGGAGGCCGCCATGCGCGCGCGGCTTGACTGGGCGGCGGCGCGCACCATCGCCGCGCGCGAGTTCCGCGACCGCCTGCGCAACCGCTGGGTGCTGGCGGTGGCCGTGGTATTTGCCGTGTTCGCGCTGGCCATCGCCTGGTTCGGCATGGCCCAGCAGGGCAGCGTCGGCTATCGCGGCATCGACGTCACCATCGTCAGCCTGTCCAGCCTCGTCACCTACCTGGTCCCGCTGATCGCGCTGCTGCTTGGCTACGACGCCATTGTCGGCGAGCGCGAACGCGGCTCGCTGGAACTGCTGCTGTCGCTGCCGATCACGCGCTTCGAACTCCTGCTCGGCAAGTTCGCCGGGCTGGCCGCGGCGCTGGCGGCATCCACCGCGCTGGGTTTCGGCGTGGCCCTGCTGGTGCTGTCCAACCAGCTCGACGCGCGCGACGCCATGCACTTCTTCGGCTTTGCCGGCAGCGCCATCCTGCTTGGCCTGGCCTTCCTCAGCATGTCGCTGTGCCTGTCTGTGCTGGCGCACAACCGCATCCGCGCCAGCGGGCTGGCGATCGGCCTGTGGTTCCTGTTCGTGCTGGTGTTCGACATGGTGCTGATGGGCGTGCTGGTGCTGTCGCAGGGCGCCATCGATAGCGGCGTATTCGGCGCCTTGCTGATGCTGAACCCGGCCGACGTGTTCCGCCTGCTGAACATCTTCAGTTCCGAGCAGGTACAGGGCCTGTACGGCCTGGCTACCGTCATGCCGGAGCAGATGACCAGCCCGGCACTGCTGGCCGGCGTGATGCTGGCCTGGATCGCCGTGCCGTTCGCCATTGCCGGCTGGAGGTTCAAATGAGGCTTGCCACCATCGCTGCCGTAGTCCTGCTGCCCTTGCTGGCCGCCTGCAGTGGCGCGGCGCGCACGCTGGCGGCCGGGGAGCCGGGCGATGACGCGCTGTGCGCGCTGGACGGCATGAGCATCAGGGATTATCCGGGGCCGAAGGCGCAAGTCGTCTATCAGGGCGGCCGGATCGACTACCTGTGCAGCCTGGCCGAGCTGTTCGAAGTCCTGGCCGGCGGCGAGCAGCGCGCCGGCATCGGCGCCAGCTACGTGCAGGACATGGGCAAGGCCGACTGGAACAAGCCGCGCGGCCACTGGATCGACGCGCGTGCCGCCTTCTACGTGTTCGACAGCCGCGCCCAGGGCGCCATGGGGCCGACCATCGCCACCTTCGCCAGCAGGGGCGAGGCGCAAGCCTTTGCCGCGCGCGAGGGCGGCCGCGTGCTCGCATTCGGCGAGATCAAGTTTTCACCCACCAACCACGAGGAAGACAAGCATGAAAACATTCACTAAGCTGACCATCGCCATCGCAGCCGCCGTCCTGGCGCCTGCCGCCATGGCTGCCGCGCCTGCCGCCAAGGGCGGCGTGAACGGCGAGAAAATCTACTCCGCCAATTGCGCCTCCTGCCACGCGGCCGGCGTGCTGGGCGCGCCGAAAGTCGGCGACAAGGCCGCCTGGGCGCCGCGCGTCAAGCAGGGCAAGGAAGTGCTGTACACGCATGCCCTGAACGGCTTCAAGATGATGCCTCCCAAAGGCGGCAATCCGGGCCTGAAGGACGATGAGGTCAAGGCTGCCATCGACTTCATGAGCAAGAGCTGACGATGCGGCGCCGGCGGCTGTTGGCTTGCGCCGTGCTGCTGCCGCTGCTGGCGGCATGCACGGCCAGGGACGAGGTGCACCGGGTGCAGGGCCATGTGTTCGGCACGCAGGTGGAGGTCAGCATCTACGGGTCTTCCGAGGCGGAGGCGCAGCGGCAGGGCGCAGCCGTGCTGCGCGAATTCGACCGCCTGCACCACAAGTACCATGCCTGGCAACCGAGCCAGCTGACGGCGCTGAACGATGCCATTGCGCGCGGCGAAGCCTTCGACGCGGATGAAGAAATGGTGGGGCTGCTGCGCTCCGCCGCCGAACTGTCGGCGCGCTCCGGCGATACCTTCAACCCCGCCATCGGGCGCCTGATCCGCCTGTGGGGTTTCCAGAAGAACGATATCACCGCCGGCGGACCGTCGCCGGCGGAAATTGAACGGCTGGTCAAGGCCAATCCGCGCATGGCGGACCTGCGCTTCGACGGCACACGGATCAGCAGCAGCAACCGCAGCGTCATGCTCGACCTGGGCGGCTATGCCAAGGGCTATGCCCTGGACCGTGCCGCGCAGATCCTGCGCCGCGAGCACGTCAAGGCGGCGCTGGTGAACGTAGGCGGCAATGCGATCGCGCTCGGCCGGCCGGGTGCGCGGCCCTGGATGGTCGGCATCCGCGACCCGCGCGGCCCCCAGATGGTGGCGCGCGTCGCGCTGCACGACAACGAGGCGATCGGCACCAGCGGCGATTACGAGCGCTACTTCATGAAAGAGGGCAAGCGCCACGCCCACATCATCGATGCCCGCACCGGGCAGACGGTGGACCTGGTGGCGTCGGTCACCATCATCACGTCGGGCGGGCCGGACGCCGGCTTGCGCTCGGACGGCAATTCCAAACCCCTGTTCGTGGTCGGTCCGCAGGGCTGGTGCGAAATGGCGCAGCGCCTCGGCCTGAAAGAGGCTATGCTGATCGATGCGCAGGGCCAGGTGTATGCGACACCGGCCATGATGGCGCGAGCCGACCAGGAAAAAGAACATGGGAAACCTGTACGAGGATGCACTGCCGCCCGCAACGGGTGAGCGCTTCGATACCTTGCTGTCGCACCAGGGGCTGGTGATCGAGCGTATCGTCAGCACGTCGAAGATCAGGTCGCAGCAGTACGTGCAGGAGCAGGATGAATGGGTCGTGCTGCTGACCGGCGACGCGCTGCTGGACGTCGCGGGGCGCCGGGTGCCGCTGCGGGCGGGCGATTACCTGTTCCTGCCGGCCCGTACGCCGCACACGGTGCTGCAGGTGTCCGACCGGGCCATGTGGCTGGCGGTGCACCTGCACGGCCGCAGCGTGTGACAATGCGTGCATCTTTTGCAGCCTTCGTTCTGCTAACCTTGGTTTCTTTATTTTCGGAGCCATTGGAATGCAGCCTACGCAGCTTGCGGCGATTGAGGAGTTCTGGCAGCACACTTCGCATTGCGACCATAGCGTGCAACTATATGAGAATGAATCATCCTTCCTCGACACGCTGGAAGCCTTTGTCATGGCGGGTTTCGAGCGCAATGAAGCGGTGATCGTCATCGCCACGCCCGAGCACAGGGCCGCACTGGCCGGGCGGCTGGAGCGTAACGGCATCAACATTGCGGCCGCCACTTCGCGCGGGCAGTACATTGTGCGCGATGCCCGTGCCAGCCTGGCGCGCTTCATGTTCGATGGCTGGCCGGCCGAAGCGCGCTTCCACGCCATGGTGGAGGAGCTCATCGCGCGCGGCCGCGAAAGGCACGCCTCGGTGCGCGCTTTCGGCGAAATGGTGGCCTTGCTGTGGGAGGACGGGCTATACCGCGCCACCATGCGGCTCGAGCACATGTGGACGCAGCTGTGCCGGCGTGAGTCTTTCCCGCTGTTCTGCGCCTACCCCAAGGCCAGCTTCGACGCCGGCGACCCGGCGGCCTGCCGCGAAGTGCATTCCGCCCATACGAGGACTTGCCCGCCGCTATAATGGGGCGATGAAAATCGTCCTGGTCACTTTTGGCTGCCTGTTCCTGGTGCTGGCGGTGCTCGGCGTGTTCCTGCCGCTGCTGCCGACCACGCCTTTCCTGCTGCTGGCATCGGCCTGCTTCGCGCGCAGCTCGGACAAGCTGCATCAATGGCTGCGCAGTCATGGACGTTTTGGCCGCTACCTGCGCGACTATGAAGATGGCCGCGGCATCCCCTTACGCGGCAAGGTGCTGGCGATGGCGATGATGTGGCCTTCGATGTTCTATTCGATGTACAAAGTGCCTTTCCTGTGGCTGAAAGTCATGCTGTTCCTGGTTGGCTGCGGCGTCTCGGTCTACCTGTTGCGCCTTCCCACTGCCCGCCCGCTGGATGAATAAGAAGAGTCTTGCCGCCGTCGCGGCGGCGCTGCTGCAGTGCCTTCCGGCCTTTGCCGCCTCCTGGGAGGTAGTGGCCGGGGCGCCGGTTGCCGTCCATGCGCAGCGGCTGGATGCGCCGCGCGGCATTGCCGTGGGGCCGGACGATACCCTGTATTTCACGGACGGCGCGAAAGTGCGCAGCCTGCGCCCGGATCGCAGCCTGGCCGAGTTGCCTGGCCATTTCATCGCGCCGGCCGGGCTGGCAGCCGGGACCGACGGCACGGTGTTCGTGGCGGATGCGGGCAACCACGTGGTGAAGGCGATTTCGCCGGCAGGCACCGTGCGCACCGTGGCCGGCCAGGCGGGTACGGCGGGGCGCAACGATGGCAAGGGCATCGGTGCGCGCTTCGACCAGCCGGCCGGGCTGGCCCTGGATGGCGCGGGCAACCTGTTCGTGGCGGACGCCGGCAACCGCGCGCTGCGCCGGATTGCCGCCGATGGCACGGTCAGTACGGTTGCCGCGCGCCTGCCGCTGCAGCCGCAGGGCGTGGCGATCGATGCGCGCGGCGGCGCCGTGGTGCACGATGCGGGCAGTGCCCTGCGTATCGACGCCGGCGGCGCCTGGCGGGAACTCGGGCAGTTGCCTGCGGGGCAGCCGGAAGCGTCGCCATCGGCTGGCCGGCGCGACCGCGATGCCAGCGCGGCTGCCGAAGCGGCCGAGGAATGCCGGCGCGGCAAATGCCTGCGCCGCTACACGGCTCCCAGCATGCCTGCCATGGCGCGTGCGCCGTCACTGGCCGGCCAGCTGGCCGCCGACTCGCAAGGCAACCTGCTGGCGGCGGTGCCGGCGGCCGGCACCATCTACCGCATTGACCCCGGCGGCATGATCGTACCGCTGCTGGGCGCCGGCGACGTGACAGGCGAGCTGTCCGGCGCGGCGCGCGGACCGGGCGGCCAGCTGCACGTGCTGCTGGCCGAGCGCCAGTCGGCCACCACCTGGGACGCCGGCGGCAACCCGCACCCTTTTGTGCTGCAGTACGCCGCATCGCTGAACCGCGACGGTCCGGCGCTGCAGGCGCGCTTTGGCGACATCACCCAGCTGGCGGTGGGCCGCGATGGCGGCCTGTATGTGCTGGACGGCGACCAGCTGCGCCGCATCGACAGGGAGGGTATCGTACGCACGCTGCAGCAGGAGGGCGGCTTCCGCAAGCTGCGCGAGCCGCGCACGGCGGCCCAGGTCGACCTGCACGGCTCGATGGTGGCGCGCCCCAGCACGGGCGTGTTCGTTACGGCCAACGGCGGCCTGGCCGGCGTCAGCGCGGAAGGCATGATTTCACTGGTGAGCGGGCCGCCCGGCATGGCGCCGGAGCAGACCGGCTTTGTGCCCGCCCTGAAGCGCATCTGGGCCTATGTGGCGCAGGACGCGGAACCCTTTGTGTTGCCCGGCCTGGGCCGGCACCGCATTGCTGCCGACGCCTCCGGCCAGGCCTGGTATTGCGCCGACAATGTGCTGTGGCGCATCCGTCCGCGCGGCGTGGCGCGCAAGACGGAGCTGAAGGGACCGGATGGTTGCGGCGACGTGGTGGTGGCGCCGAACGACGAAGTGTTCATGCTGCACGGCCATTACATCACCCGGGTGGGCGCCGACGGCTACCAGTGGCTGGCGGCCGGCAACCGCGAACGCAAGGGAAGCAACGATGGCGCGGGCCTGCTGGCCCGCTTCTGGCACATCACGCACGCGGTGCCGGACGCCGGCAACAGCTTATACCTGCTGGATGACGGCGTGCTGCGCAAGGTCTCGCCCAACGGCGACGTCAGCACCGAAGGGAAAGCGCTGTTCGCGCAGGCCGGTAAGCTGCGCGCCCTCGCTGTGGACAGGAAGGGCGCGCTGTACGTGGCGACTCAGCGTTCGATCCTGAAGCTCAAGGCTGCCAGTTCACGTTCACCGTAGCCGTGCCGCTGGCCGGGGTGGTGAAGGTGTGGTTGTTGCCTCCTTCCCACACGGTGGGGTTGGCGCTCTTCTTCAGGAACTTGTAGCTGATCGCCGTGCCGGCCGGCACGCTGACGTCGGTGTACCAGTTCGGGTAGCTGTAGACCACCTGGTTGAACAAGGGGCCGAGCGGCGCGGTGGCGCTCCAGTTGGTCAGTTCGAACTTGTCGCCGGCCAGGTAGACGTTCTCACCCGGCACCGTGGTCGCGTTGCTGACCACGAAGCGCACCGTCACCTGCGGACCGCTGAGGATCTCGAAGTTGTTCCAGCTGTCGCTGTTCACCGCACCGGCCGTCACGACGCTGACGCTGGTCAGGCCCGCCGCCACGCTCGGCACCAGCACCTTGATCTGGCTATCCTCCCACGACAGGATGTTGGCGCCGCTGACCACCGTGCTGCCGAATTTCACCGTGCCCTTGGTGGCGCCGAAGCCGCGGCCATCGATGGTGACGGTCTTGCCCGGCATCGACATGTTCGGACCCACATGGCCCAGCTTGGGCGCGGTCACCGCCGCGGTGTACTGCCATACCGCGATGGCGCCGGCCGCCAGCGTGAAGTTGCTGACCGCGCCGTTGGCCGCCACCGTGATGTTGTTGCCGTTGAAGCCCAGGCCATTCAGCACGTCGGTATAGCTGCCCGCCGGCAGGCCCGCAATGAAGCCGCTGATCGGCGTCGCGGTGGACAGGTTGCGGTTGATCGCCACCACCGCCACGTTGTTGCCGAAGTTGCGTTCGAAAATCAGCACGTCGTTGTTGACCCAGCGCTGCTGCGTGGTGCCGTAGGCGATGGCGGGATTCGATTTGCGCAGCGGCGCCAGGCGCGCCACCAGCTGGTAGGCGGCGGTATTGGTGGCGAACGAGGACATCATGGCGCGGTTATCGGGATCGCCCGTGCCCTGCATGTACTGCTCCGTGCCGTAGTAGATGGCCGGCACGCCGCGCGAGGTCAGGGTGAAGGCCAGCGCCTGTTCCAGCTTGCGGCCGCTGGCGCCGGCTACCTGGAAGCGCGGCATGTCATGGTTGTCGATGAAGGTGACCTGGTCGCCCACGTGCGCGTACTGGCTGGCGGTGTCGCTCACCATCTGGTTCAGCGACGTCATGTTGGCCGAGCCATCCTTGAACACTTGCCGCACTTTCTGCGCGAACTGGAAGTCCAGCAGGCTCATGCCGCTGCGGTTGGCGAAGTAGTGGTTGGCCGGGTCAACCTCGTTCTCGCTCAGGAACCATTCGCCGAAGGTGAACACCGGCTTGTAGCCGTGGATATAGGACATCAGGCTCTTTTGCCAGCCGAAGGGCATGTGCTTGACCGCGTCCATGCGGATGCCGTCGATGCCCAGGTCCAGCCAGACCTTGATGGCGGCCTTCATGTAGGCGTCCACCGTGGCGTTGTTGTGGTTCAGGTCCGCCAGGTCGAACAGGTTGCGGTAGATGCCGCTCTCCAGCGTCGAGAAGTCGGTGCCGCCGTTGTGGTGGAAGTAGCCGTTCGGGTCCGAGCTGTAGCCGCCCAGCAGGGTGCCGTTGTCATACAGCTTGCCGTTCTCGCCGAAGGTGGCATCGCTCTGCGAAGCGGGCGAAGTATGGTTGGGGGCGAAGTCGATGATCACCTTGATGTTGCGGGCATGGGCCGCGTTGACCATGTTGGTGAAGTCGGTCATGGTGCCGAAGGCCGGGTTGGCGCGCTTGAAGTCGCGTGCCCAGTAGCCGTGGTAGGCGGTGCTGTTGGTGCCGGAGTAGTTCAGCACCGCGGTGATGTTTTCCACCGGCTGCGAAATCCAGATCGCGGTGATGCCCATGCCGGTCAGGTAGCCATCCTCAATCTTGTTCTGGATGCCCTTCCAGTCGCCGCCGCAGAACAGCTTTTTCTGGACGCAGCCGGCGCTGAAGGCGCTGCCGGTGGGGTTGTTGGCGCTGTTGCCGTCGGCCAGGCGGTCGGTCACGATCTGGTAGATCACGTCCGTATTGAAGCCTTGCTTGTTGCCCACCGAAGTGTCGGGCGCGGCCTGGGTGGCCAGGCTGCAGGCGGCCAGGATGGCGCCCGCCAGGATGTTGCGTGTGGTCTCCATAGTCTTTCCTTTGTTGGTTTTGGTTGGCAAAGTATGAAGTAGTTTGACTACGCGCACGCTTGCGTTGTGGCGTAAACGCAGCAAAATTGGCGAAAAATATCAGGTATTCTGACTACAAATAATCCTGTAGTCGGCGCCATTGCATGTCGCATTACATTTCTTTACCCGGGCGACATGGTGGCGACATGGGGCCTTCCTAGAGTGGCGCTGTTATCACTCACCGGAAAGGACAACATGAACAACCCAACCCTCCCGCTGCGCGGCGCCGCCATCGCCATCCTGGTCAGCGCCTTTGCCTCCATCGCCGCGGTGGCCATGGACTCGATGGCTGGCGGCAAGGACGCGCTGGCGGTCATGCAGGACATGATCCGCCTGCAGCAATCGCACCAGGCGGTGCACGTCGTCGCCATGGCCTGCCTGGCGGGCCTGATGTTCGGCTACACCACGTTCTCGCAGTTGCTTGGCATGCACCGCGCACCGGTGCAGGTCGGCCTGGTCACCTATGCCATGGGCAGCATGCTGATGCTGGTGGCGACGGTGATCGACGGCTTTATCGGCACCGATATCGCCGTTATGTTCGCCGGTAAGTCGCCGGAAGCGGTGAAGGCAGGGTACTGGATGATCCAGGCGCTGACCGGCGCGGGCCTGATCGACATCGCCAAGGTGGCCTGGGTGTTCCAGTCCGTGGCGGTGGTGTCCTGGTCCTGCGCCCTGTTGGCGCAGCGTGGCCTGGCGCGTTTGGCGGGCGCCGTGGGGCTGCTGGTGGGCGCGCTGCCGGGCGTCACGGTGCTGGTCGTGGGATCGCAGATGACCGACATGGTGGTGGTCGGCATCCTGCTGCTGCAGGCCGCCTGGAACGTCACCGCCGCCGTGCTGCTACTGCGCAGCGGCCGCACGCTCAGGATTGCAGCGAGCGCGCCAGGCGCTTGCCCAGTGCCAGCAGCGTGAGCGTGGGTGGCAGGCCCCAGGGCGACGGCAGCACCGAAGCGTCGCATACGTAAAGGCCCGGCGTGGCGGTACGCAGGTCGCTGTCCACCGCAGCGGGGCCGCCGCCGCCCACCGCCAGCGCGCCGCCGGGATGGGCCGCGAAATGCCAGCTCTGGAACACGTGACGCGCCCCGGCTTCGGCCAGGATGCGCCGCGCCAGCGCGGTGCCGCGCCGGAAGCGCTCGCGGTCTGCCGCCTGCAGCGTCTTGTCGACCCAGCGCGGACCAATGCCGCCGCCGGGCAGGTCGCGGATCTTGACCATGATGCTGAGGGTGCGGCGGTGCGCGAACAGGCGGTCGATGCGCCCGACCTGCAAGGCGAAGGCCTGGTACATCGGTTTGGGCAGGGTGAGGTCGGCGAAGGACAGTCCCTCATCGGGCAGCGCCATGCCGGCCGCCATCGGCACTTCGGCGCCGCCGTCGACATCGTCCACCGCGCCCATCACCGCCACCACCGGATCGCTGAAGAAGGGCATGCTGCGCGGCGCCAGGCCGGAAGCGTGCAGCAGGCGCGGGCTGCCGATGCCGCCGCCGGCCAGCACCACGGTGGCGGCATGCGCATTGTGCAGCGCGCCGTCGCGCACATATTCGATGCCGGCCGCGCGGCCTTGTTCCAGCAGCACGCGGGTGGCGCGCGCATTGTCGAAGATGTGGGTGCCGTGCAGGCGCGCATCGTCCAGCAGGTCGCGCGCGGTCCACTTGGCGCCGTAGGGGCAACCGTAGACGCAACGCCAGCAGCCGGCGCGGCAGATGGCGGGGCGGATCATCTTGTCGAGCTTTTGCCAGGACAGGCCAGCGGCGCGCGCCGACTGCATGATGCGCTGGGCCATGGGCCCCAGCAATGCATCAGGCAATTGGCCGATCGGCAGTTCGGCGCGGCACTCGGCCAGCGCCGCCGACAGGTCGATGTCCAGCGCGGCAAAGCGTTCCAGCGGCGGTTCGGCGGCAGTGGCGAAGTTCAGCGCAGAGCTGCCGCCGGCGGTCAGTCCGCGCACCAGCAGCGACGCGTCGCGGTGGAAGAAGGCGCCCTTGCCGGGAATGGCGCCGATGCCCGCCATCTGTGCCAGCGTGCCGCGCAAGGGTGCGGCGCTGCCCTGTTCCAGCACCAGCACGCGCTGGCCCCGGCGCGCCAGCGCTTGTGCCACGCTGGCGCCGCCGGGGCCGCTGCCGACCACGATGGTGTCGTATGTCCGTTTCGTCATCCATCAACAATGGTGGACGGCGAAACGCTTGTCAAGGGGAGGGAGGGCGGGTCAGCGCGCCTGGCGGTCGTGCTTCTGGTGGTGGATTGCCGCGCTGTCGCGGTCCGCTTCGCGCTGCAGTTTGCGGCGCTCCTTGCGGGTCACCTTGCCGTCGGCCTTGGCGGCTGCTTCGTCGCCGGCCAGTTTAGCTTCGCGCGCTTCCAGGTGGGATGCTTCTTTCGCAGTCAGCTGGCCGGACTCGACGCCCTGCGCGATGCGCTGTTGCTGGCGCTCTTCACGCTTGTCCAGGTTCGGGGTCGATTGTGCGAAGGCCGGCAGGACAACAGCCGATACCAGCATTGCAGCCAGCAGCTTGGTGGTTTTCATGGCATTCCCTTTCATTTGGTGGTTTTCGCAAGATGCGTGGCTGCAGTATAGGGCCGGCCCGGCCTGGAAATCCTGCGTTCCAATGTAATCGGTGTAAGCAAATGAAACCAAAAAGCAGGCCGGGGGCGCTATTTGAAGGTGACGCGAATGGGGTTGGCGGCGCGGGCGGCGGCGCGGGATACGTATTGCTCCCATTGCTCTCGCGTCGTGATGTCGCCGGCACGGCTCCAGGCGCCACCGGCGTAATAGCGTAGCGGTTGTCCGGCGTTCACGGGCGCGAGGATCAACTCGTTCAGCGCGTCTTCCGCGAAGCCTTGCGCCGACGGCACGATCACGGCGGTGCCGAAGGCGCCGTGGCCTTCCTGTTCCACCCATTGCAGCAGCACCTTGCCTTCGCGCCGCGTGGCGATGCGCGGGTTCTGGCTCTTGTCGGCGGGATTCTTGTTGAGGCCCACGGCCACCGTCAGCGGCTTGCCGCCGGCGTAGCTGAAGGTCGATTCCACCAGGTCCAGTTGCTGGCCAGCGTCCACCGTAAAGCGCTTCACCTCCGTCACCGGCAGGCCAGCGGCGTCCCAGGCGGCGTACGTCAGCTCGAACACGGAGCGCACCGGCCCGTTGGCCAGCACTTTCCAGCCGGCGTAGTTGGCGGACACGTACAGCTTGCCGCCTTCCCACACGCCGGTGCCGCCGGCCCCGCGCGAGCGGCCGACGCTGTACATGTCCATGCCTTCGCCTTCGTCATGGTGGTAGTGGTCGTGCCCCTTGTTGTACCAGCGGTCGACGATGGGGTAGGACACGCGCTTGAACCACAGGTCGAGGCCGGACGTCACCAGCACTTCCTTGCCCGAACCTTCCGGCGCCGGGGCGGCCAGGGCGGGGCCGTACGTACGGTGGCCCAGCTTGTCGTTCTCCCAGGCGAAATCGTCCAGCCGTTCTGGCACGTAGCGGGCGAAGGCCTGCGATGGGAACACAGGCGCCACGCCCTCGATCTTTTCCACCGTGTAGGTCGCGCTCTTTTCGCCGGCCTTGAAGTTGTGCTGGAACAGCAGCTCGCCGTACGCGATGCCGATATTCCGGGGGTCTCTGGCTTGCGGCGCGACGTTGGTGACCTGGTAGGGCACCGCGCGGCCGCTGGCGTCGCGCACGGCGATCTTCTGGATCAGGGCATGCGGCAGCGCCTTGTTCACTTCGGCCCAAGGCACGGTCACCGTTTCCGCCGGACGCGCGAAGTCGAGATCGTGCTGCAGGGTGATGGTCAGGCGCTCGGCGGCTATCGCGTAAGGTGCGGCGAGCGCGGCCAGCACGGCGGCGCTGATGCGGGTCGGGTGCATAGGTCTCCGGGGTGTCATTTGGTCAGGCCATTCTAATTTGGTCAGTCCGGAGTGACAAGGTGGTCTAGCCAATTTCGTCTCCTGTGTGGCATACTGAAAAAACAGGGCAAGGGCCGCTTGCCGGCATCGATAGGGTTTCCATGGATATTGCACGCTACATCAAGATGCACGAGGCAGACAATGTTGCCATCGTGGTCAATGACGGTGGCCTGCCGGCCGGCACCGTATTCCCGGACGGCCTGACGCTGGTCGAAGGCGTGCCGCAGGGGCATAAGGTGGCGCTGGCCGACCTGGAACCGGGCGATCCCGTCACGCGCTACAACGTCACCATCGGTTATGCCGGCCAGCCCATCGCGCGTGGTTCCTGGGTGTCGGAGAAGGTGCTGCGCATGCCAGGCGCGCGTTCGCTGGACGGCCTGCCGATCGGTACCCGCAAGCCGGCCCCGCTGCCGCCGCTGGAGGGCTACACCTTCCAGGGCTACCGCAATGCCGACGGCTCGGTCGGCACGCGCAACATTCTGGCCGTGACCACCACCGTGCAGTGCGTGTCGGGCGTGGTGGATTTCGCGGTCAAGCGCATCAAGGAAGAACTGCTGCCCCGCTACCCGAACGTGGACGACGTGGTGGCGCTGGAACACATCTACGGCTGCGGCGTGGCGATCGATGCGCCGGGCGCCGATGTACCGATCCGCACCCTGCGCAATATTTCGCAGAACCCCAACTTCGGCAACCAGGTGATGGTGGTCAGCCTCGGTTGCGAGAAGCTGCCGCCGGCGCGCCTGTTCCCGGCCGGAAGCATCCCGATTGCCTCGGCCGGCGCCAACGCACCGGCCGGCGAGCCGGACGTGGTATGCCTGCAGGACGGCGCGCATGTCGGCTTCATGTCGATGATCGCGTCGATCATGCGGACCGCCGAGCACCACCTGCAGGCGCTCAACGCGCGCCGGCGCGAAACCGTGCCCGCTTCCGAGCTGGTGGTCGGCGTGCAGTGCGGCGGCAGCGATGCCTTCTCCGGCGTGACGGCCAATCCGGCGGTGGGCTTTGCCACTGACCTGCTGGTGCGTGCCGGCGCCACCGTGATGTTCTCGGAAGTGACCGAAGTACGCGACGGCATCGACCAGCTGACGTCGCGCGCCGAGACACCGGAAGTGGCGCAAGCCATGATCCGCGAAATGCAGTGGTACGACGAATACCTCCAGCGCGGCGACGTGGACCGAAGTGCCAACACCACGCCGGGCAACAAGAAGGGCGGGCTGTCGAACATCGTGGAAAAGGCCATGGGCTCGATCGTCAAGTCCGGCTCGGGCGCCATCCATGGCGTGCTGTCGCCGGGCGACAAGCTGACCCGCAAGGGCCTGATCTACGCCGCCACGCCGGCCAGCGACTTCATTTGCGGCACGCTGCAGATGGCGGCCGGCATGAATATCCACGTGTTCACCACGGGCCGCGGCACGCCGTATGGATTGGCGGCGGTACCGGTGATCAAGGTGGCCACCCGCAACGAACTGGCGCGGCGCTGGCACGACCTGATGGACGTGAACGCGGGCCGCATCGCCAGCGGCGAGGCATCGATCGAAGAGGTAGGCTGGGAGCTGTTCCGCCTGATGCTGGACGTGGCGAGCGGCAGGAAGACCTGGGCCGAGCACTGGAAGATCCACAACGCGCTGGCGCTGTTCAACCCCGCGCCGGTGACCTGAACGGGCGCCGGGCCAGGCGGCATATCAGCCGCGCGAGAACGTCCTGGTGACGCGCTCCAGGTGCGCGCGCATGGCCTGGCGCGCACCGGCCGCATCGTGCGCCGCGATGGCAGCCACGATGTTGCGGTGGTCGTTCAGCGTGTTCTGGCGCAGGTCTTCCGTCTGGAAGTGCTCCTTCAGCTTGTGCCACATCGAGTCGCGCTGGTTCCACAGCGTTTCCACCACGCCCACCAGCGCCGTATTGCCGGTGGCGCGCGCAATGGCCAGGTGGAAGTTGCGGTCGGCCGCCTCGTTGCTGGCGCGGTCGGCGTGGTGCCGCTCCATTTCCTCCGCCGCGCGCAGGATCGCATCGATGGCGGAATCCGTCGCCATCTTGGCCGCGACGGCCGCCACTTCGGATTCGATCAGGCGGCGCGCCGCCAGCACTTCGAACGGTCCCGGACCGCCCTCGGCCACGTCGGCCGGGGTGCCGGCCAGCTCGCTGACATAGATGCCGGAACCGCCGCGCACTTCCACCACCCCGGACAGTTCCAGCGCGATCAGCGCCTCGCGCAGCGAAGCGCGGCTGACACTGAGCTTGGCGGCCAGCTCGCGTTCGGCCGGCAGGCGGGCGCCGGGTTGGATGTGCTCGTCGCGGATGAGGTCCTGGATCTTGGCGGCCACCACGCGGTACAGCCGTGGTTCGGCTGCCGGATGGGGCGCCGTAGGAACGGTTTTCTTGTTCATGCAGCCGGGGTTTCCATGGGAGGGGAGGGTGCCCGATTTTAATTTGGTCCGGCCAATTCCGCAAGAAAAAGACATCTCTGATAGGATGTCTGACGTCTTTGCAAGGTGTATAATCTGGCCATGACGATCCCTCCCCGCAAGCGACTCACCCTGGCCCAGGGCGTGGTCGAACAGATCACGGCCAGCATCAAGAGCGGCGCCCTGAAGCCCGGCGACAAAATGCCGACCGAATCGGCCATCATGGAGCAGCACGGCGTCAGCCGCACCGTGGTGCGCGAAGCGATTTCCCACCTGCAGGCGGCCGGCCTGGTGCAGACCCGCCACGGCATCGGCACCTTCGTGCTGGAGCGTCCGCGCAGCAACGGCCTGGGCATCGACGCCGAAAGCATCGTCACCGTGCGCGACGTGCTGGCCATCCTCGAGCTGCGCATCAGCATGGAAACCGAAACGGCCGGCCTGGCCGCCAGCCGCCGCAGCGAAGAGCAGGTGGCCGAACTGGCGCAGGCGCTGGACGACATGCGGCAAGCGATGGCGCAGGGCCGCGCCTCGGTGGAAGCTGACCGCCGCTTCCACCTGGCGATTGCCCGGGCCACCGGCAACCGCTACTTCGTCGACATCCTCGGCCAGCTGGGGCAAGCCATCATCCCGCGTTCCCGTGTCGACACCGCGCACCTGAGCCAGGACCGCCCGGCCGACTACCTGGAGCGCGTGCACCGCGAACACGAAGACATCTTCCGCGCCATCCAGCGCCAGGACGCCGAAGCCGCCCGCGCCGCCATGCGCACCCACCTGTCCAACTCGCGCGAACGCCTGTTGCAAGCCCAGCAACGCCTCGAAAACGCCGCCTGAGCCCGTGTCAACCTTGGGGTCAGACCCTTTGGTTGACACGGGCTCTGCAGATTTCGCTTGCCTTCGTTCGGGCTGACTTGTACGATGACTTACAACTAAGTTTCAGCAATCCACCTTATCAGGAGTCGTCCATGTCGCTGTCCCCGCAAGAACTCAAGAAAGTCATGTCGTCCGGCCTGCTGTCCTTCCCGATCACCGACTTTGACGCCGAAGGCAACTTCAACGCCAAGACGTACGCCGAACGCCTGGACTGGCTGGCTCCTTACGGCGCGAGCGCGCTGTTCGCCGCCGGCGGCACCGGCGAGTTCTTCTCGCTGACCGCGCCGGAATACTCGCAAGTGATCAAGGTCGCTGTGGAGTCCTGCCGCGGCAAGGTGCCGCTGCTGGCCGGTACCGGCGGCCCGACCCGCCAGGCCATCGCCCTGGCGCAGGAAGCCGAGCGCCTGGGCGCGGACGGCCTGCTGCTGCTGCCGCACTACCTGACTGAAGCCAGCCAGGAAGGCCTGATCGAGCACGTGGCCCAGGTCTGCAATTCCGTGAAGATCGGCGTGATCGTCTACAACCGCGCCAACTGCCGCCTGAACGCCAACTCGCTGGCCGTCCTGGCCGCGCGCTGCCCGAACCTGGTCGGCTTCAAGGACGGCGTGGGGGAAATCGAACTGATGGTGCAGATCTACCGCAAGCTGGGCGACCGCTTCTCCTACCTGGGCGGCCTGCCGACCGCCGAAGTGTATGCCGGCGCTTACAAGGCACTGGGCACCCCGGTCTATTCATCGGCCGTATTCAATTTCGTGCCGAAGCTGGCGATGGACTTCTACCGCGCCACCGCCGCCGGCAACACCGCCGCAACGGACCGCATGCTGGACGAGTTCTTCCTGCCGTACCTGGACATCCGCAACCGCAAGGCCGGCTACGCCGTGTCGATCATCAAGGCCGGCGCGCGCCTGGTGGGCCACTCCGGCGGCCCGGTGCGCGCCCCGCTGACCGACCTCACCGCGGAAGAAGACCAGATGCTGCTGGACCTGATCAGGAAAGTGGGCGCGCAGTGATACGGGCCAGCGACCGGCACGTGCCGCCAGCCTTGCTGCCGGCCGCGCTGCGGGACGATAATCCACTGCACCTGGCCGTTTGACGAAGTAGTACGGCCGGGGGAGACACCGGCCGCCGCTTAGGCAAGTAAAGCGCGTAAAAGACCATGAACCAGACCAACCCGCAAGCCGTGGGCATCGCTGCCGAACCGGCCGCCGCCATCGGCAAATACCGCTGGACCATCTGTGGCCTGCTGTTCTTCGCCACCACCATCAATTACCTGGACCGCCAGGTGCTGTCGCTGCTGGCGCCAGCCCTGTCGAAGGAATTCGGCTGGTCCAACACCGACTACGCCAACATCGCCGCCGTGTTCCAGTTCGTGTACGCGATCTCGATGCTGTTCGCCGGCCGCGTGATCGACAGGATGGGCACGCGCCGCGCCTTCGTGCTGGCCATCGTGGTGTGGTCGTCCGGCGCCATCCTGCACGCTTACTCGGTGGCGATCGGCACCGGCGTGGCGAATCTCCTGGCCGCAGTCGGCATTGCCGCCGTGCCGGTCTCGGTGGCCGGCTTCATGGTGGGCCGCGCCGTGCTGGCGCTGGGCGAATCGGGCAACTTCCCGGCCGCCATCAAGGCCACCGCCGAATACTTTCCGAAGAAGGAGCGCTCCTTCGCCACCGGCATCTTCAACTCGGGCGCCAATATCGGCGCCATCCTGGCGCCCATCACCGTGCCGATGATCGCCGCGGCCTGGGGCTGGCAGGCGGCCTTCATCATCATCGGCGCGGTGGGCTTCCTGTGGATGGGCTTCTGGCTGCATTTCTACGACACGCCGGCGCGCCAGAAGCGCCTGTCGCGCGCCGAACTCGATTACATCAACGCCGATGCAGCCGATGCGCCAGCCGCCGCCGCACCGCGCAAGGCATCCTGGTTCCGGCTGCTGGCCTACCGCCAGACCTGGGCCTTCACCGTCGGCAAATTCCTGACCGATGGCGTATGGTGGTTCTTCCTGTTCTGGCTACCGAAATTCCTGGCGGCCCAGTACGGCGTCAGCACCACGGAAATGGTGGTGCCGCTGGCCGTGCTGTATTCGATGACCATGATCGGCTCGATCGGCGGCGGCTGGCTCCCGGCCTATTTCATCCACCGCGGCGCCAGCGTGTACCAGGGCCGCATGCGCGCCATGCTGGCCATCGCCTTCTTCCCGCTGGCGGTGTTGCTGGCGCAGCCGCTTGGCTACCTGGGCATCTGGATGCCGGTGGTGCTGATCGGCATCGGCGCGTCGGCGCACCAGGCCTGGTCGGCCAACCTGTTCACCACCGTGTCCGACATGTTCCCCAAGCATAGCGTGGGTTCAGTGGTCGGCATCGGCGGCATGGCCGGCGGCCTCGGTGGCGTGCTGGTCACCAAGGCCGGCGGCTGGCTGTTCGACCACTACGGCGCCCTGGGCCGGATCCAGACCGGCTACATGATCATGTTCACCTTCTGTGCGCTGGCCTACCTGCTGGCGTGGTGCATCATGAAGGCGCTGGTCCCGGCGCACAAGGAAATCACGGACCTGTAATGAGAAAAGTCAGCGGTGTTCATTGCACGGTGGGTGAAAGCCCCACCTGGCATGCCGGCGAGTGCGCCTGGTACTGGGTCGACATTCCGGCGCGCCGCATCTGGCGCCTCGATTACGCCAGCGGCGCCACCCGCTCCTGGGAAGCGCCGGAAATGGCGGGCTGCATTGCGCCGGCCGCGCGCGGCGGGTTCATCGCGGGCATGGAGAGCGGCATATTCCACCTGGTGCTGGGCGAGGACGGCAGCGTGTCCGCCAGCCGCCTGGCCGCGCCGCCAGCGTCCGAGCTGGGCGCGGGCATGCGCTTCAACGACGGGCGCTGCGACCGCCAGGGACGCTTCTGGGCCGGCACCATGTTCATGGACATGGCGGCCGCGCGCGACATCGGCCGCTTGTACCGCTACAGCGGCGACGGCGGCCTGTCTTCACCATTCGTCTCCGGCCTGCTGACGCAGAACGGCACGGCCTTCTCGCCGCGCGGCGACGTGATGTACCTGTCCGATTCGCATCCGCAGCGGCGTATGGTGTGGGCCTTCGACTACGACACGGCGAGCGGCACGCCGCACAACCAGCGTGTGTTCCTCGACCTGCGCGCGCAGAAGGGCCGCCCCGACGGCGCGGCGGTGGACGCCGACGGCTGCTACTGGACTTGCGCGAACGACGGCGGCGTCTTGCAGCGCTACACTCCCGCCGGCGTGTTGGACCGCGAAATCGCGCTACCGTTCGCCAAGCCCTCGATGTGCAGCTTCGGCGGCCCCGACCTGGACACGCTGCTGGTCACCTCGATCGACCCCGGCAATGCCGCCGATGACTGGCCCGGTGCCGTTCTCCTGCTGCGTCCCGGCGTGCAAGGCCTCGCCGAAACCCTGTTTGCGTGAGGACGCTGCGGGCGGCACTGTTGTCATCCGCAAACAAAACGCCTAGTTTAGTTGTCAAAACGCTTTGAATGTTGCATATTTGATAGTTTTAATGTTTAGAGAACAAATATGCGATCGTTTTTCCTGCGCGGGTTGGCCGCGCTGCTGTTTGGCGCATGCCTGATCCCTGCACAAGCCGGCGTCTTCGCGAACATCTCAGCGACGGAAACTTGGCACAGCACCTGGGAGGTCTGGAATGACGGAAGACCTGCCCTTCCACTCGAAGGAACGCTAGCATCCAACCTGGTCCAGCTGAAATATCACAATAGCTGCAGGGCGTTTTCGATGTCCGGGGCATTGCATTCCTGGTGCGATTACGAGGCCGATTTCTCGGGCATTGACTCGCCGTATGTTAATGAATTCAAGTCCAGGTTCAAGGCCAACACGCCGCTCCTGAATTCGCTAGCCGTCGATTTGGACGTTTGGGAAGACGGAACCTATTTCGGTATTTTCTTCTTCACGCAGGGGAATACCGAGATTTTTACTGACGAGACAGGAACCTACCAATCGACGCTCAACACCAATTATCAATTCTGGTTCCAAGGCAATGGATTGGCACCCGACAGTGTTGTCGACCTTGATTTCGTCAAGCGGATTTGGGGCGAGGGAGCATTCACGAAGCAATATTTCATGACACAGTGGGACGTGCTCCAGCTTTTCGACCAAGGCGATCCTGTTCTCTTGGATTTTGAGCTGTGGGAGGGAAATTTCGTCGCCACGACCGGCACGATACCCGAGCCCAGCGCGCCGCTGCTGTTCGCGGCCGGCCTAATCGCGCTGGCCGGACAACGCGCGGCAAAACGCCGCGCTGGCATCGTCCGCCGGGAAGCATGATTCGATGTGCAGTTCCTCCAGCGTGACATCGCGCGGGGTGCCGAACGTGGTCACGGTGGAGAAGAAGGCGACGCGCTGCCCGTCGCGTTCAAAGACGGTTTCCAGCAGCGGTGCCGGCACCGCGCGCAGGTCGCGCTGGCGCCATTGCTGCGGCACGCCAGGGTAGGACAACACTTCCTCCAATAACGCGCGCGCCTTGGCATCGTTAGGCGCGGTGGCGACCAGCTTGTGCAGGTGGGCCAGCAAATGGCCCGCGATTTCCTCCCAATTCGCCAGCACGCCGCGCAGATCGTCTGGATCGAACACGTGGCGCAGCATATTGCGGTGCGGGCTGTCGCGCCCGCCCAGCAGCCAGCGGTTCATGCGGATCGCGGCCTCGTTGGCCATCACGATATCCCAGTGGCGGTTCATCAGAAAGGCAGGGTAGGGCTCCTGCTGCTTCAGCATGGCGTCGATCGCGCGCCGCATGGGCGCCAGTTCGGGATTGGCCAGCGCCGATTCCGTGTAGCGCGGCGCGTAGCCGGCGGCCACCAGCAAGGCATTGCGGTCGCGCAGCGTCATCTCCAGCGTGTCGGCCAGCCGGGCCAGGATATCGCGGCTCGGCTGGGCCTTGCCGGTTTCGATGCAGCTCAGGTGGCGTGTGGACAGGCCGGCGTCCAGCGCCAGGTCCATCTGGCTCAGGCGGCGGGCGGAGCGCCACTCGCGCAGCAGCGCGCCGACGTGGGCAATGGGGGCGTTGTTCGCATTCATGGGGCGATAGTAGCAAGGTTTGGCGCTGCGCTTCCATGACCTGGGAGGTCATTGCTTTGCATCTGCCTCGCGCCGATCATCCGGTTCATCGAAAACCTGTCTTTAGGAGATGAGCATGATTCGTCGGGACTTTATCAAACTGGGGTTCACTGCGGCCGCTGCCGCCATGGGAGCGGGCGCCGCGCCCCGGGTGCAGGGTGCACCACAAGGCGACGCCGCGGCCCAGGCACACGCGGCGCCCGCTGCGCGCCACAGGCAGCCCGCGCGGCGCTTGGTGGCGACCAGCATGGGCCGCGTGGCGGTGGTGCAGCGTGGCCGGGGCCCGCAGGCGGCGCTGTTCCTGCATGGCCTGCCGCTGAACAGCTTCCAGTGGCGCGGCGCGCTGGCGCGGCTGGCACCGCACCGCCGCTGCATCGCACCGGACTTCCTCGGCCTGGGTTACAGCGAGCCGGCACCGGACGCAAAGCTCGACCCGGAAGGCCAGGTCGCCATGCTGGCCGAACTGCTCGACAAACTGGGCGTGCAGCAGGTCGACGTGGTGGCCAGCGATAGTGGCGGCGCCGTGGCGCAACTGTTCCTGGTGCTGCATCCGGAGCGCGTGCGCAGCCTGCTGCTGGCCAACTGCGACACCGAAATCGACTGCCCGCCTCCTGCCATGCTGCCCGTGATCGACCTCGCCAAGCGCGGCCGGTTCGCCCAGGAATGGCTGGCGCCCTGGCTGGCCGACAAGGACAAGGCCCGTTCCGCGCAAGGACTGGGCGGCTTGTGCTACGCCCGTCCCGCCGCGCTGGCGGACGCAGTGTTCGATACCTACCTGCGCCCCCTGGTCGAGCACCCGCAGCGCCTGCATGCCTACATCACGGCGCTGGAACGCAACGCCCTGTACGGCATCAAGCCGGCGCTGCAAGCCAGCACGGCGCCGGTGCGCGTGTTGTGGGGCATGGCGGACGACATTTTCCTGCCGCGCGGCGCCGACTACCTGGCGCAGGCGTTCGGCAACAGCCGGGGCGTGCGACGCATCACCGGCGCCAAGCTGTTCTGGCCCGAAGAGGAACCGGACCTGCTGGCGCAGGAAGCGCTGGCGCTGTGGCGCAGCGCAGCCTAGCGCTTGCGGTAGATGCAGACGATGATATCGCTGGGGAAGAGTCCCATCAGCGGCAACAGCACCCAGCGGATCGCGGCATACTGCAACGCCGCTTTGAGCGGGTGCACGTTGCCGAACACGGTCAGCCGCTCCCACAGGCCCTCCGCCTTGACTGCCGCCAGCTCCGTGCTGTGGCGCAGCGCAAAGCCCTCGCGCTCCACCAGCCGAGTCAGGTTGGCCGGGTTGAAGTAATGCACGTGCGGCGACGGCATGCCCTTCTGCCACAGCCGGTCGAACGGCCCGCGCAAGCCAACCCGCGCGAACACCTTGGACAGCCGGTAGAACAGCCCCCGGCTGCTTGGCAGGTTGAGTACCAGGGTGCCATCGGGCGCCAGCCGCTGGTAGCAGTCGCGCAGCGCGGCGCGGATGTCGGGGATATGCTCGATCACGTCGTTGAACACGATGATGTCGAAGCGCTCGCCATCGGCCAGCGCCTGCGGGAAGTAGCCGATCCGCACCGGCAGCCCGCGCGCCGCCGTGCGGCGCGCCACCGCTTCGTCCGGTTCCACGCCCAGCACGTCGAAAGCACCAGCCGCCGTCTCCAGGAACCAGCCATGGGCGCTGCCCACGTCGAGCAGGGTGCGCGCCTGGGGCGCGGCAAACTGCCGCACCAGGGCCACGATGGTGCGGAAGTTATCCTGCCGCAGCGCCTTGAGCGAAGTCTCACGCACCTGCTCGTCGATTTCCGCGTGCTCGGCCGCATGGTTGATGGCCACCGCCAGCGCCGCGCTCTCGTAGGCGCAGGCCGGGCAGGTATGGTGCCAGCCCGACAGGCCGGCTTTCAGTGGGGAATAGCAAACGATGCAAGTCATGCACGCCACGATAGCACGCTTATATTGTTGGAATGTTCACAAATACTCACATCGCAGACTGCGGTAAAATCGTGGGTTTGGATCTTTCCGAGGTTTCGCAATGAAATGGGCTGTTGTCGGTTTTTACATCCTGTCCGTGCTGCACATCCACTTCCGTGGCAAAGTGCGCCTGCCGATCGGCCGCCAGCTGTTCGACCACTCGTCGTTCATGGCCCCGATCAATATCTTCATGCACTGGTTTTCGCGCGTGCCGTCCACGCCCTACCTGCCGGTGGACACCTTCAAGGAGCTCAAGCCGCTGCAGGACAACTGGCAAGTGATTCGCGCCGAAGCGGAAAACCTGCTGCGCCTGCAGAAGATCAAGGCGTCGGAAAAGAATGACGACGCCGGCTTCAACTCCTTCTTCAAGAACGGCTGGAAGCGCTTCTACCTGAAGTGGTACAACGCCAGCCACCCGTCGGCCCAGGAACTGTGCCCGCAGACCTTCGCCCTGCTGCAAGCCATCCCCTCGGTGAAGGCTGCCATGTTTGCCGAGCTGCCGCCGGGCGGCAAGCTCAATCCGCACCGCGACCCCTTCGCCGGCTCGCTGCGCTACCACCTGGGCCTGGCCACGCCGAACGACGACCGCTGCTTCATCGACGTCGACGGCGAGCGCCACTCCTGGCGCGACGGCGAAGGCGTGATCTTCGACGAAACCTATATCCACTGGGCCATCAACGGCTCCGAGAGCGACCGCATCATCCTGTTCTGCGACGTGGAACGCCCGATGCGCTACCGCTGGGCGCAAGCCATCAACCGCTTCCTGGGCCGCACCATGATGACGGCGGCCGCCTCGCCCAACGAGCAGGGCGACCAGGTCGGTCTGGTGTCCAAGCTGTTCCGCGTGTCCTTCTATGCCGGCAAATACCGCCGCGCCTTCAAGGCCTGGAACAAGACGGTTTACAAAATTACCAAGTTTGGCCTTATCATCGGCCTCGCAGCAGCAATCTATTACATCTGAGGCAGCCCGTCCTGCCTCGCATACAGGAGGCAGCATGCGGCACCAGATCTTCATCGGCGTCCTGGCCATCGTGCTGGGCGCCGCCAGCGCCAGCGCAGGACCCCTGCGCGACCGGCTGCTGGAACGGCGCGCGGAACGCAACGCGCAGCATGGCACCCCCGGCGACCCGGCCACCCGCGGCCAGGTCCTGCGCGACATCCCCTACGGCAGCGACCCGCGCCAGCGTTACGACGTCTACCTGCCGGCGCAGGCGGCGGCCAATGCCCCGGTGATCTTCATGGTCCACGGTGGCGGCTGGCGCACCGGCGGCAAGGCGGAAACGGCGGTGGTGCAGAACAAGGCGCCTTACTTCACCGGTCGCGGATACGTCTTCATCTCCATCAATTACCGCATGCTGCCGGACGCCGACCCGCTGGTGCAGGCGCGCGACGTGGCGGCCGCGCTGGCCGCGGCGCAAGGCAAGGCCACTAGCTGGGGCGCCGACCCGCGCCGCTTCATCCTGATGGGCCATTCGGCCGGCGCCCACCTGGTGGCGCTGCTGTCGGCCCAGCCGGCGCTGGCGGCCGGCAGCCAGTGGCTTGGCACCGTGGCGCTGGACAGCGGCGCGCTGGATGTGCCGGACATCATGGAGCACCGCCACATGCGGCTGTACGACGAAGCCTTCGGCAGCGACCCTGCCTTCTGGCGCCAGGTGTCGCCGGCCCACGTGCTGCAGCCGGGCACGCGGCCCATGCTGCTGGTGTGTTCGACCCAGCGCGACGACGCCTGCCGCCAGGCGCACGATTTCGCGCGGCGCCTGCATGCCGGCGGCGCCCGTGCCGAAGTGCTGGAACAGGCAAAAAGCCACCGCGAGATCAACCTGGAGCTGGGCGCGGACCCGGCCTATACCCGGGCAGTGCAGTCCTTCCTCGACAGCCTGGCTGGCGGCACCTAGGGACACGTAGGGACACTTAGCGGCAATTCCCCGCCAGCGTGAACTGGTAGCGCAGCGCGATGCGGCGCCACTCGCGGTCGCAGGGCATGGCCGCCGCGATCCGGTCCAGTTCCGCCGCCAGGTCGCCGGCGTCACGCGCCAGCACGAAGTGGCGGCCGAACTGGTTGAAAGGCTTGTCGCCCACGTGCAGCTGCCCCACCGGCAGCTTTTCCCGGTCCATCTGCCGCCGCAGGTAGCGGAAGGAGCTGAGCGGCATCACGGTGAAATCCGCCTCGCCCGCCGCCAGCTTGCGCAGGTTGCTCATGGCGTCCGGCGCATTGCTGCGCTGCAGGCTCTTGCCCACGTATTCGTCGATGCCCGGATAGCGGTTACCGAAGATGCCGGCAAAGCGCAAGCCCGTCAGCGAAGCCGGCCCCTCGTAACGCACCGGGTTGTCGATGCGCGACACGATGGCGTTGCTGTCCTTGAGGAAGGGCGGGCTCCAGTGGAAGCGCTTTTGCGGCAGGTCGCCGATGAAGACCGGCGACAGGAACAGCGCCACGCCCTGGAAGCCGCCGGGCGCCTCCATCAGCTGGTTCAGTTCGCGCCGCTGCAGCGTCACCAGCTGCAGCGTATAGCGGCCTTCCAGCTTGCGGTTCACGTAGCGCACCAGGTCCGGCGCCAGGCCGCGCCGCCCTTCGTCGAAAGGCGGGCCGCGGTAGCTGTTGTAGGCCTTGACGGTGGGGCCGGCGGCAGCCTGCGCGGCGGCGGCCAGCGGCAGGGCCATGGAGAGCAGCAGGGCGGGAGCAGGCAGGCCGCGCGCCATGGTCAGCGTGTGCCGGGCGCGCGCTGGCGCGCTTCCTCGCGGGTCAGGATCCAGATCCGGTCGATATAGCCGTTCATGTCTTCGGTGTAGTTGACCAGGATGTCCTTGTCGCGCAGGGAGCCCGGCGTCACCGTCAGGTTCTCTTCGCTGACGATGCGCGCGGCGGGCGACAGCTGGCGCAGCTTGCCGTCGATCAGGATGTCCGGCGCATAACCCGGCGTCATCTTGCCGCGCTTGGCGTTCGGCGGGAAGGGACGCGGTGCGCGTTCCGGCGCATCGGCCAGCGCGGGCAAGGCTGGCAGCAGGGTCAAGACGGAGGCGGCCGCCATGGCCAGCAGGAAGTGTCGTTTGTCCATGCGCGCTAGCTTACCATGCTGGCGAACATGGCCAGCACCGCCAGCGCCATCACCACCGTGCACGCCCAGCCCAGCACGCGCAGGCGGCGCGACAGCGTGACATTGCCCATCACGCCCGGCCGCGTCGACAGCAGCATGGTCACCACCATCACCGGCACCGCCACCACGCCGTTGATCACCGCGCTCCAGTACAGCGCCCGCATCGGGTCCAGCGGCAGGAAGCCCATGCCGACCCCGGCCAGGGTCGCGGCGACGATGATGCCGTAAAACTTGCGCGCCGCGTGCGGCTCCAGTTCCAGGCTGCTGCGCCAGTTGAAGGCGCCCGCCATGGCGTAGGCCGCCGAGCCGGCAAGTACGGGTATCGCCAACAGGCCGGTGCCCACGATCCCCAGCGCGAACAGGGCAAAGGCCAGGTCGCCCGCGATCGGCCGCAGCGCCGCCGCCGCCTGTGCCGAGGAACCGACGTGGAAGATGCCGTGCGCATGCAGGGTGACCGCCGTGGTCAGCATGATCGACCACGCCACCAGGTTGGAAAAGCCCATGCCGATGGCGGTATCGAGCTTGATACGGCGCAGCTGCGGCCGTACCTGGCGCGGCGCGCGTTTCAGCGGCTCGGCCTGCGGGTCCGCCTGCAACTCTTCGACTTCCTGCGAAGCCTGCCAGAAGAACAGGTAAGGACTGATGGTGGTGCCGAACACCGCCACCATGGTGGTCAGGAAATCCGGCTGCCATTCGATATGCGGCGAGAAGGTGCGCAGGGCCACCGTGCCCCATGGCACGTGCACCACCAGCACCGTGGCGGCATAGGCCAGCAGCGACAGCGTCAGCCACTTGAGCAGGCGCGCATAGCGCTGGTAGGGGATGAACACCTGCAGCAGCAGCGACAGCAGGCCGAAGCCCAGCGCATGCCACTGCGCGCGCCCGCCGGCCACCAGGTGCAGGGCGTCGCCCATGGCCGCCAGGTCGGCCGCGATATTGATGGTATTGGCAAGCAGCAGCAGGCCGACCAGGGTGTACAGCAGCCAGGCTGGATAGCAGCGGCGCATATTGGCGGCCAGCCCGCGCCCGCTGGTGCGGCCGATGCGGGCGCTGGTTTCCTGGATGCCGACCATCAGCGGATAGGTGAACAGGCCAAGCCACAGCATGCCGAAGCCGAACTGCGCCCCCGCCTGCGAATAGGTGGCGATGCCGCTGGGATCATCGTCGGCGGCCCCCGAGATCAGGCCGGGCCCGAGCTTGTCCAGCCACGATTGGCTCTGCTGTTCCATGCCCCGATGCTAGCCGCGGCGCGCTTTCTGATCTGTTCGCTCACTCACATGGCGAAAGTCGGGGTACACGAAGGCATATGGGGGCGGGTTGCCAGAGCAGACCCCCCCGTTAATTTGGGGGCGGTCCCCGGGGGCGCGGGGCGCGGCCTGGTCCCCGGCAAGCTGCACT
>CBHWEO010000013.1:0-41313 GCA_966112955.1 uncultured Duganella sp.
AAAATGTTCCTCCCCCAGGAAATCATCCGTAAAAAACGCGACGGCGGTGTGCTGAGCAAAGAAGAGATCCAATTCTTCGTCAAGGGCATCACCGACAACAGCGTCAGCGAAGGCCAGATCGCCGCGCTGGCGATGGCGGTCTTCTTCAACGACATGACCATGGACGAACGCGTGGCGTTCACCCTGGCCATGCGCGATTCCGGCGAAGTGCTGGACTGGAAATCCCTCAACCTGCCAGGCCCGGTAATGGACAAGCATTCCACCGGCGGCGTGGGCGACGTGGTGTCCCTGATGCTGGGCCCGATGATCGCGGCCTGCGGCGGCTTCGTGCCGATGATTTCCGGCCGTGGCCTGGGCCACACCGGCGGCACGCTGGACAAGTTCGATTCCATCCCCGGCTATTCCACCGTCCCCACCAACGACAAGTTCCGCGAAGTGGTGAAGGAAGTCGGCGTGGCCATCATCGGCCAGACCTCGTCGCTGGCGCCGTCGGACAAGCGCTTCTATTCGATCCGCGACGTCACCGCGACCGTGGAATCGGTGGCCATGATCACCGGCTCCATCCTGTCGAAGAAACTGGCGGCCGGCCTGGACGTGCTGGCGATGGACGTGAAGGTCGGCTCCGGCGCTTTCATGCCGACGTACGAGAAGTCGGTCGAGCTGGCCGAATCCATCGTCAAGGTCGGCAACGGTGCGGGCACGCTGACCTCGGCCCTGCTGACCGACATGAACGAATCGCTGTCGCCATGGGCCGGCAATGCGCTGGAAGTACGCGGCGCCATCGATTACCTGACCGGCAAGTTCCGTCCGGCGCGCCTGCACGAAGTCACCATGGCGCTGTGCGCCGAGATGCTGGTGCTGGGCAAGCTGGCCGCCAACGAGGCCGAGGCGCGCGCCAGGCTGCAGCACGCGCTGGATTCGGGTGAAGCGGCCGAACGTTTCGCGCGCATGGTGAAGGCGCTGGGCGGCCCGGCCGACCTGGTGGAGCATATGGACAAGCACCTGGAGCGCGCGCCAATCGTGGTGCCGGTGCCGGCGCCGCGCGCGGGCTATGCCGCGGCGACGGTTTGCCGCGATCTGGGACTGGCCGTGGTGTCGCTGGGCGGCGGCCGCCGCCGTCCGACCGATGCGATCGACTTCGCGGTCGGCCTGACCGACCTGGCGGAACTGGGTCAGCCGCTGCAGGCCGGCCAGCCGCTGGCCATGGTGCATGCCCGCACGCAGCAGGCCGCCGAGCAGGCGGTGCGCGAAGTGCAGGCGGCTTATACCATCGCCGATGCTGCGCCTGTGGCCAATCCGATTGTGTACCGTACCATTCGGCCTTAAACCTTTGTGAACCGGAAAACCGGGGTCCAGCCCGGCGGGCCGTACCCCGGTTTTCCGGTTTTAGCGGTTCTGGAGAGTACATGAACAACGAAAATCTGATCGAAGAAGCCAAGTCCGCAAGACTGAAGGCTTACACGCCGTACTCCAACTTCAAGGTCGGCGCCGCGCTGCTGACGAAGGACGGCAAGGTTTTCCACGGCTGTAACGTGGAAAACGCCAGCTACGGCCTGTGCAACTGCGCCGAGCGCACCGCCTTCTTCAGCGCCATCGCCGACGGCTACCAGCCGGGCGACTTCGACAAGCTGGCCGTGGTCGGCGAAACCGACCATCCCATCGCCCCCTGCGGCGCCTGCCGCCAGGTCACGCTGGAACTGGGCGGCAACCAGCTGCCCGTGGTGCTGGCCAACCTGAAAGGCGACACCCGCGAAACCACCGCCGCCGAACTCCTGCCCGAAGCATTCGGCGGCTGGGACCTGAAGAAGTAAGCAAGCGTGAAGAAGGCCATCGACGTCCAGACAGCAGTCGCCATCGCGGCATCGGAAGCCATTGCGGCCAAGAGCCAGGGCACCTTCGGTGTCGGCGGCGTGATGCTCGATGGCAGCGGCAAGGTGCTCAAGGCGCTGCACAACAACGTCATCAGGCATGGACTGATTTACGACCCCACCGCGCACAGCGAACGCCAGCTCGTCGACTGGTATTTCGCCGAGCGCGCCAAAGGCGTGGAATTGCCGCCGCCCGAAGAGATCACCATCGTGACCTCGCTCGACCCGTGCTGCATGTGCACGGGAGCGATCCTGGCGGCCGGCTTCAACGTGGTGGTGGCCGCCCCGGACGTCAAGGCCGGCATCAACTACAACGGTTCCGCCTTCTATCCTTCGCTGCCGGTGGCATTGCGCCCGCAGGCCGAGAAGACGTTCTGCTACCCCGCCGTGTTGGGAACCTCGTCGTATGCGCGGCGCGGGGCAGGAGCGCCGCCCAAGCCCTTCTTCATCGGGAAGACCATCGCCGAACCGACGCAAGCCTTATGCTCGCTGGTGTTCGAGGCCACGTCGGCCAACGTGATGGACTTGTTCAATATCGACCCGCCGCAGCACGAACTGAAAGACCCAGCCACGCTGCCGGAAGACCATTTCATCATCCGCGCCCTGAAGCGCGCCTTCCCCGATGCACTGACCTACCGCTGCGCGCCGCGCCTGCCGGATGCCGGCCTGGCGCCCTACCTGCAGCAAGCCATGGCGCGCGACAAGGCGCAGGGTGGCAAGGGCGATGCGGTGGCGCTGCTGGATTCCTTCGGCAACCTGCTGCTGTGCTGCCATGGCCGCCAGCAGGCGTCCGCCATCCGCACCGCTTTCATGGAGTGCACGCGTGCTTATGCCCAGCTGCGCTACAAGCTGATGGAAGGCGCCGATGCGGCAACGCAGGCGGAAGTGCGCCATTACCTGGGGCACCCGAAAGACGGCACGTTCGTGTTCGCCGTCGGCCCGGACGAAAGCGCCCTGAGCTTCATGGCCCTGGGTGCCTACGGTTCGACGATGGAAGGCGCGCTGCCGCTGAATAATCCGGCGCAATTCCAGTACGTGCAGGCAGCCATGCCGGAACAGGCGCTGCACGAGCTGTGCGGCCACCTGCCGCCGCTGTACCGCAACCTGATCAAGATCCGCCCGACGCAAGTGGCGGATGCCGCCCTGGTCGAAGCGCTCAGCTAAGCATTCAGGCAAGCACTCAGCCCAGCATGTTCGCGTCCCGCGCCAATTGCCATTGGCCGGCGGCGTTCTTGCGGAACACCGACAGCACATTGCCTTCCTTGCGCATCGTGTCGCCGCCGGCCAGCGGCGTGATCGCCACCCGCAGGTGGGTCGTGCAATAAGCCAGGTTGCCGCTGACCTCCACCTGTTGCACATTGGCGTGCGACTCCACGCGGTGGGATGCCAGCACGGCACGCACGCCCTGCTCGAACGCCGCGCGGCCGCGCATCACCGGCTGGCCGGGGACGTAGAATTCCACGTCCTCCGCCATCAAGGGCAGGATGCGCTCGACTTCGGCGGCGAGGGTGGCGCGCGTCCATTCCGCCACCAGGCTGCGGATCGCCTGTTCGTCGCTCATTCAGGCTCCTTCGAACGAGGCGCTGGCATCGGTCTGCATCATGCCGAAGATATTCCCGTCCGGGTCCTTGGCGTAGGCCAGCCAGCCGACGCCCGGCACCGGCATCCTGGGCACGGCCACGGTGCCTTTCAGTTCCTTCAGCAGGGCCAGCGACCGGTCGAGGTCTTCCACGTCGACGGTGCAGACGAAGGCATTGACGGCGGCGCCTTCCTCCGGCCGCGGGCCGCGGCGCGGCATCAGGCCGCCATTGATGCCCGGCGCCCCGACTTCGCCCGTGCCGACCAGCCAGTACTCGCCGCCTTCCCATTTGGAGAAGCTCCAGTCGAACATCTTGCCGTAGAAGTCGATCAGGGCTTGCGGCTCGCTGGCATGGATTTCAAAGTGAACAGTGCGTCCCATCAGTGCTCCCAAGGGTCATAAGTGCCTATGCTCCACACATGCCCCTCAGGATCGCGGCAGGTGAAGCCGCGGCCGCCGTAATCTTCATCCTGCAAGGGCATCTCGATCGGCGCCCCGGCCTGCACGCAGCGTGCGTGCACTTCGTCGGCGTCGTTGACGACCAGGTAGGCGGTTTGCGTGACAGCCATCCCCATCTGCGCGGGCTGCTTCAGCAAGCGGCCATACTCGGTATCGAAAATGGAGCTTAGCATGATCATGCCATTGCCGTAGGAAAGCTGGGCGTGGGCGATGGTGCCGTCTTCGTTGGGGACCACCAGCGCCGGCTGGAAGCCCAATGTCTTGCATAGCCAGTCAATGGCGGCGGGGGCGTCGCGGTATCGCAGGCAAGGCATGATGGTCGCGCGGGTAGCCTTCGGAATCGTCATCGTTCTCTCCCTGAAAACGCTGTGAAAACAGCATAGTCAGGACAATATAGACTAGCACCGTACAGGGGGCAAGCAAGCGCGGGCGCCCTACATTTGCTGGAATAAATGGGTATTGCCGCGACTGACTTCCAGTTCCTCATTTGAATTGCGCACGCGGACCATCTGCCGCCCGCGCAGGTCGCGCGTCACTTCGGCGATGGCATCCACCCGCACGAGGGTGGAGCGGTGGATGCGCCAGAATTCGTTCGGGTCCAGCTCGTCTTCCAGCTCCTTCAAAGTCTTGCGGATCAGGAATTCGCCCTGCGCGGTCTGCACGCGCGTATATTTTTCATCGGCGCGAAAGAACAACACTTCCTTGGTCGAGATCATGCGCAGGCTGTTGCCGACCTGGGCCTGGATCCAGTGCAGGTATTCCGGTTGCGGCGCCATGCCGCCCGGCCCGCGCCCGCTGCCGGTTTGCTGCAGCAGCTGGCTGAGCTGGCGCTCGATGTTGTTGGGCGTCTTGCCCAGGCGCGACTGCAGGCGGCCGCAGGTGGTCTTCAGCCGCTCCAGGTTGACCGGCTTGAGCAGGTAATCCAGCGCGCCCTGTTCGAAGGCCTCGATCGCGTACTGGTCATAGGCCGTGATGAAGACGATGTGGCAGCGGTTGAACAGCATGCGCGCCGCTTCGATCCCGGTCAGGCCCGGCATGCGGATGTCGAGGAAGACGATGTCGGGCTGGAACTGGCCGGCGAGGGCGATGGCTTCGATGCCGTTGGCCGCTTCCGCAACGATGTCCAGCTCGGGCCAGGCTTCGTGCAGGCGTTTGCGCAGCATGTCGCGCATCGGTTCTTCGTCGTCGGCAATGATGGCGGTGGCTTTGGGCTGGGACATGATTTATGGCTTCGCGAAAATATCGGGGGCGAACGGGATGCAGATCGAGGCGCGGCAGCCGCCATCCATCGGCTGTTCGATCGTCAGCTGGGCGCGGTTGCCGTACATGAGCTTGAGGCGTTCGCGCACATTGGTCAGGCCGACGCCGTCGCCGGCATAGGCGTTGAAGCCGACGCCGTCGTCCTGCACGTCCACCTGCAGCACGCTGCCGTTGACGCTGGCGCGGATATCGATGCGGCCGCCTTCGATCTTGGGCTCCAGCCCGTGCTTGATCGAATTCTCGATGAGGATCTGCAGCATCATGGGCGGGAAGGTGGCGCTTTCCAGTTCCGGCGGCACGTCGATCGAGACGGCCAGGCGCGACTTCATGCGCGCCTGCATAATGGCCAGGTAGGAGCGCGCCATCTGGATCTGGCGGCCCAGGGTGCCGTTGCCGCGCGAGCGCATCTGGGGCAGGGTGGCGCGCAGGTATTCGATCAGGTGGGTGTGGATCTTGGCCGCTTCCGGCGGGTCGGTTTCGATCAGCTGGCCGATCAGGGCCAGGGTATTGAACAGGAAATGCGGCTCGACCTGCGCCTGCAGGGCGGACATCTGGGCTTCCACCAGGCGCCGCTCCAGGCTTTCGTTGCCGGCTTCCGCCGCCGCCTTGCGCGCCTCGATTTCAGCCTTGCGCTTGCCGCCGGCGAGGATTTTCAGGCCGGCCGACAGCAGCACGAAGAATGCCGCCTGCTTGGGGTGGACGGCCGGGGTGCACGCCAGCAGGAAGGCCAGTACCCAGGTGACGACCAGCTGGCGCAGGGGCACCTGTGCCAGCCAGTCGAAAAAGCTCCACCACATGGCGCTGGCGGTTTCGCCGATCTCGCCAACGAAGGAGAGCACGCTGCGTGCGCGGTTACCCATGTTGCTTCTTGTCTCCAAAGGCATTGATGGCCAGCTTCACGACCAGCACGGCAATGAAGAGCGTGATTGCCAGCGGCAGGATGGTCAGGAACAGGGCGATCACGATGCACATTGCCACGATGCCGGGCCAGGACATATGGTCCAGGGTGCGCACGAAATGGCGGCCTATGCCGATGAAGGCTTGCCACACTTCCTTCACGGTTTCCTTGGCGCTTTTGTTAATGGTTTTCATCGTGTCCTCCTTGCGTTTCGATGGTGCAACTGTAACGCTGTCGGCGGCAACAGTGGAGCGGCTTCCGACGAACTGCACGGCGGGGCGGATGACTTGCCGCGAGCCGCGATGAACTGCTAGCGGGCAGCCATCCAGTCCGAGCGCAGCAGGCCGAAGAAGTCGGTATCGCAGATTTCCCCATTGACGATCCAGCGCTCGCGCATATGGCCTTCATGCACAAAATGCAAGCTCTTCAGCAGCTTGGCGGAAGCCGTGTTGCGCGGGTCGATATCGGCCTCGATGCGGTGCAGGCGCAGTACGCGGAAGGCGTAATCGATCAGGGCCGCCATCGCCTCCTGCATATAGCCCTTGCCCCAGAAGGCGCGGTCCAGCATATAGCCGATATCGCAGCGGCGGTTCTGGCGGTTGAAGCTGTACAGGTTGATGATGCCGGCCAGCTGCCCATCGACTTCGACGCCCATGCGCAACAGGTCGCCGCTTTCATAGCCGGCCTGGGCGGCGGCGTAATAGGCTTCGGCCTGCTGCATATCGTTCCAGGGCGCGCTGCTCCAGTAGCGCATGGCGTCCGGGTCCGAATACATGCGGTACAGGGCCGGCACGTCGGCCGGGGTCAGGGAACGCAGCTGCAGGCGCTGGGCGGACAGGGTGAAGGGAGCAAAGGCGGGCATGACAACTCACTGGTAAGTAGATTTTCATTGTAGCAAATGATAGATTGGTAACATCTAACCACTTCCCCGGAGCCTGGCATGCAACTCGGTGTCTTCTCGATCAGCCTGAACGTGAAGGATATCAAGGCCTCGCGCGAGTTTTACGCGAAGTTCGGTTTCAAGGACTTTGGCGGGAATATCGAGCAGAACTGGCTGATCATGAAAAACGGGGAGCGGGTGATCGGCCTGTTCCAGGGCATGATCGACAAGAATACGCTGACCTTCAACCCGGGCTGGGACAGCAATGCCCAACTGGTGCCGGGCTTTACGGACGTCCGCCAGCTGCAACGCCAGCTGGAGGAGAATGGCGTGACACTGGCCGTGCGCGCCGACGAATCGAGCACCGGACCGGCCTACATCATCGCGATCGATCCGGACGGCAATCCCATCCTGATCGACCAGCATATCTGACCGAGAGCTGACCATGAGCGACCGGCTCGATCTTCCCGCCTCCAAACTGGTCGCCATCATCGACGCCCAGCTGGAACTGGCGCGCCTGGGCCCGGCCTTCGGCACGGTGATGGATAGCGCCGCGGCGAAAGCCATGCAGCTGACCGGCGCGGACGGCGCCGTCATCGAACTGGTGGAGGGCAGCGAAGTGGTGTACCGCGCGGCGCATGGCCTGGCGGAAGCCCAGCTCGGCTTGCGCATGCCGATCAAGGGCAGCCTGTCGGGCCTGGTACTGACGACGCGCCAGGCAGCCTGTTGCACCGATTCCGAGGTCGACGACAGGGTGAACCGCGAAGCGTGTCGTCGCGTCGGCCTGCGCTCGATGGCCATCCTGCCGCTGCTGTTCAGCGACCAGGCGGGCGGCGTGCTGAAGCTGGCCTGGCGCGATCCGCGGCCCTTCGACCAGGATGAAGTGCTGGTGGGGCAGGCGATCGCCGACATGACGGCGGCCCTGATGTTCCATGCGTCACAGGAAGGCGCCAGCGTCCTGCAGCGCAAGGTCACGCAGGATCCGGCGACCGGGCTGCCGAACCGTTCTTCCTTCTACGAGAAACTGCGCCTGCGCGTCGACGATTCGATTGCGCGCGGCAGTCACGTGGGCGTAATGGTGGCGCGGGTCCAGCCATCGCAGCGGGAAGTGATGATGGAGCTGGCCAAGCGTTTCGCCAGGGAGTGCCGGGAAGGCGATGTGCTGGGACGGCTGGGTGTTGATGAGTTCGGCGTGATCCTGAGTGTGGCGGCGCGCCGCACCATCGTCCAGAGCCAGGTGATGCGTTTCCGCCACGCTGCCACGTCGGTCCCGCTATTATTGCCGGATGGCGAGAAAGTCGAGCCGGCCATCCGCTTCGGCAGCGCGCTGTTTCCCGATGACGGCCGCGCCATTTCGGAATTGCTGGCCGTGGCGCGCGAAGCGGCCTGACTTGCAAGCGGCGTGAGCCGCTGTATTGCGCCGGCAACATCACGGGCGAGCTGTTCGACAATTCAATTGTGCGGGCCTACCATGGTTGAGCCGTCGCCCGGCCGGGCGGCGCAACACAATCCATCGGAGGACTTCATGCAGAAACGAACTTTGCGGTTCCTTTGCAGTGCGTCCGTCTTAGCCGCGGTGGCGATCCCGCCTGCGGCCCTGGCAGATCATTCCTGGGGAGGTTACCACTGGGGCCGGACAGCCAATCCGTTCACGCTCAAAGTAGGCAATAACGTCAGCAGCGTCTGGCAATCGTCGTTCAATTCCATGGTTGCGGACTGGACCAAGTCCACCGTGGTCGATATCTCTGCGGTGGCCGGCAGCGTGGGCAACCTGCGCAAATGCTCGCCGACCCTGGGACGCGTCGAAGTCTGCAATTACAGCTATGGCCGCAATGGCTGGCTGGGCATTGCGCAGGTCTGGGCCAGCGGCACCCATATCACCCAGGGCACGGTGAAAATGAACGACACCTATTTCGCCATGGCGTCCTATAACAAGCCGGAATGGCGCAATCTCGTGATGTGCCAGGAAGTGGGGCATACGCTCGGCCTGGACCACCAGGATGAAGCCTTCGACAACCCGAACCTGGGCACCTGCATGGATTACACCAGCAACCCGCTCGGCCCGCCGGACAATGAACATCCGAACACGCACGACTACGACATGCTGAAGACGATCTACGCCCACCTGGATGCGGCTGGAACGGTACTCAGCACGCCGCCGGCCGAAGCGGCGGGTAATGCGCCGGAAGAATGGGGCCGGCTGATGCGGACCACCAACAAGGGCCGTACCCAGGTGTTCGAGCGCGAGCTCGGTGGCGGGCACCGCATCTTCACCTTCGTGATCTGGGCCGAAGAGCGGGGCGGCCACCACTAGCGCTGCCGTGCTCTATTGCTGCCCGTCGCCGAAATGCTGGGCAAAGCTTTGCGGCGCGGCCGGCGCCGTGCCGCCAGCGTGCCCGGCGGGCAACGGAGCGCGCACCGGTTGGCAGGGACGGTCCGCCAGGGCCGTCCACTCCGGCGCATCGATGCTGTCGAAGATTGCTTTCAGCTGCTGGCCCCAGGTACTGCGGATCATCTGGAAGTAGGCGTTCTTGTCGTCCACCGTGACGAAGCGGGTGACGGCCAGGCTGTCGGCTTCATAGACCAGCAAATCCAGCGGCAAGCCGACCGAGACGTTGGAGCGCAGCGTCGAATCCATCGAAATCAGGGCGCACTTGGCGGCCGCGTCGAGCGAGCTGGCCGGCGTGATCACGCGGTCGATGATCGGCTTGCCGTACTTGGCCTCGCCGATCTGGAAATACGGATTCTCGGCTTGCGCTTCGATGAAGTTGCCGGCCGAATAAATGTGGAACAGGCGGCAGCGCTCGCCCTTCACCTGGCCGCCGAAGACCAGGTTGATATTGAAATCGATGCCGAATTTGCCCAGCGCCTCGGCGTCCCGCTCATATACCTTGCGCACGGCTTCGCCGACCACGCGTGCCGCCTCGAACAGGTTGGGTGCGTCCCACACGGTGTGGCCGTTGCTGCCGGCAAGCTCGCCGACCAGCTGGCGCACCGATTGCGAGATGGACAGGTTCCCGGAAGTCATCAACACCATCACGCGGTCGCCGGGATTTTCGTAGACGGTCATCTTGCGCACGGCGCCGACCTGGTCGACGCCGGCATTGGTGCGCGAATCGGACAGGAATACCAGCCCCGCATCGAGGCGCATGCCAACACAGTAAGTCATAGGGAAGCTTGAGAAGAAAAGCCGATTCTACACCGCCTATTGCTGCCCTGAGAGTACCCGCACCTCGACCGACATGGTTTCGGTGCCGCCGCCCCGCCGCACGCCCCGCAGCGGCGCCGCCGCTTCATAGTCGCGCCCCACGGCCAGGCGGCAATAGGCATCATCCATCAGCCGCGCATGGGTGACGTCGATGCTGACCCAGCCTTCGTAATCGTGGTCCGTGGCCCAGGCATCGACCCAGGCATGGCTGGCGGCGTGGCTGCCGCCGCCCGGATCGATATAGCCCGACACATAGCGTGCCGGGATGCCTTGCGCCTGGCAGCAGGCGAGGAAGACGTGGGCATGGTCCTGGCACACGCCGCTGCCCAGTTCGAGCGCGGCACCGGCGCTGGTGCTGACTTCCGTGGCGCCGCTGCGGTAAGCCACCGCCCCGATCACCTGCCGGGCCAGCGACAGCAGCTCGCCCGTGGTGGCGCTGCCGGTGCGCAGCGTGCCAGTGGCCATGGCCAGCAGGGCAGGACTGGCGCTGGTCAGCGGCGTCGGCACGGTATAGGCCAGCGGCGGCAGGGCGTCGGCCTGGCCGATGCGCCCGCCGGGCGGGCAGCTGGTCTCCAGCGTGCCGCTGGCCACGATGGACAGCTTGCTGTGCGGCGCCGCCAGGGTCAGCATATGCGAACGGTTGCCAAAGGCGTCGGTGAACGCGTGCAGCTGGCCCGGCGCGGAGAGCTGCCATTGCAGCACGTGCTGCTGCGCCTCGGCGCGCGGGGTCAGGCGCAGCAGCTGGATGCTGTAGGCGAGGGCGCTGCTGTAGCTGTAGCGCGTTTCGTGGCGGATGGTCAGTTGCATGCGTTGTCCTCAGGCGGCCAGCGGGACCAGGAAGTCGCGGCTGACCCGGTTGCCCAGCTCATACACGCGCGCCAGGAAACCGTTCAGCATATCGTGCAGGCCAACCTGCAGGATATCCTCGATCCGGCCGAACTGGAGCTCGGCATGCAGGCGGCCGGCGAAGCGTTCGGTGTCGGCCGACAGGTCGTTGCGCACGGCGCGCAGGTTGTCGACCACTTCCGCCATGCAGGCGAGCAGGGAACGCGGCATGTCGGCGCGCAGGATCAGCAGTTCGGCCACGCGTTCCGGCGTGATCACGTCGCGGTACACCTTGCGGTAGATTTCAAAGCCCGACACGGAGCGCAGCAGTGCCGCCCAGTAGTAGAAATCGCGCTCGCCGGTGGCGCTGTCGCGCAAGCCGTGGAACTTGACGTCGAGGATGCGCGCCGTGTTGTCGGCCCGCTCCAGCGCGGCGCCGAGACGGATGAAGTTGACGGTATCGTCGTTCAGCATGGTGCCCAGCGTGACGCCGCGCGCCAGGTGGGCGCGGTACTTGACCCAGTCGAAGAACTTGCCGGGGTCCTGCGCCAGCAAGCCGTTGCCCAAATGTTTCTGCAGGTCGAGCCAGGTCTGGTTCTGGATTTCCCACACTTCCGTGGTCAGCGCGCCGCGCACGGCACGGGCGTTCTCGCGCGCTTCGCGCACGCAGGCCGTGATCGAGGATGGATTGGACGGGTCACGCACCATGAAGTCGATCACGTCGCGCGCCGTGACGGCCGGGTATTTGGCGCAGTAGGCCGGTTCCAGCTCGGAGATGCCGAGCAGTGCGCGCCAGCTGCGTTCCGTTTCGGCGGGCGACTGCGGCAGCATGGCGGTCTGCACCGTCACGTCCAGCATGCGGGCAGTGTTTTCGGCGCGCTCGGTGTAGCGCGACATCCAGAACAGGTGGTCGGCGGTGCGGCTCAACATGATGGTTTCCTCCTATGCCTCGAGTACCCAGGTATCCTTGGTGCCGCCCCCTTGCGAGGAATTCACCACCAGCGAGCCTTCCTGCAGCGCCACGCGGGTCAGGCCGCCCGGCACCATCGACACCGTCTTGCCGGACAGGACGAAGGGGCGCAGGTCGATGTGGCGCGGCGCGATGCCGTTTTCCACGAAGGTGGGACAGTTGGACAGGGCCAGCGTGGGCTGGGCGATATAGCCGTCCGGCCTGGCCACCAGGCGTTCGCGGAAGGCGGCCACCTGTTCGCGCGTGCTGGCCGGGCCGACCAGCATGCCGTAGCCGCCGGCGCCGTGCACTTCCTTGACCACCAGTTCCGGCAGGTGGGCCAGCACATAATCCAGGTCGGCCGGCTTGCGGCATTGCCAGGTGGGGACGTTGTGCAGCACCGGTTCTTCGGACAGGTAGAAGCGGATCATGTCCGGCACGAAGGGATAGATCGACTTGTCGTCGGCGACGCCGGTGCCGATCGCATTGGCCAGCGTGACGCGGCCGGCGCGGTACACCGACAGCAGGCCGGGCACGCCCAGCGAGGAATCGGCGCGGAAGGCCAGCGGGTCGAGGAAGTCGTCGTCCAGCCGGCGGTAGATCACGTCGACCCGGCGCGGGCCGTGCGTGGTGCGCATGTAGACGGCATTGTCGTTGACGAACAAGTCCTTGCCTTCCACCAGTTCGACGCCCATCTGCTGCGCCAGGAAGGCGTGCTCGAAGTAGGCCGAGTTGTACATGCCCGGGGTCATCACCACTACGGTCGGGTCGTCCACGCCCTGCGGCGCCACCGAGCGCAGGTTGTCCAGCAGCAGGTCCGGGTAGTGGTCCACCGGCGCCACGCGGTTGCAGGCGAACAGGTCGGGGAACAGCCGCATCATCATCTTGCGGTCTTCCAGCATGTAGGAGACGCCGGACGGCACGCGCAGGTTGTCTTCCAGGACGTAGAACTCACCCTGGCCGGCGCGCACGATGTCCACCCCGGCGATGTGGGCGTAGATGCCGGCCGCGACGTCGATGCCCTGCATTTCCGGGCGGTACTGGGCGTTGCGGAAGATTTGCTCGGCGGGAATGATGCCGGCGCGGATGATGTCCTGTCCGTGATAGATATCGTGGATGAACATGTTCAGCGCCTTGACCCGTTGCGCCAGGCCGCGCTCCAGCATGGCCCATTCGTGCGCCGGAATGATGCGCGGGATGATGTCGAAGGGGATCAGGCGCTCGGTGCCGGCATCGTCGCCGTACACGGCGAAAGTGATGCCGACGCGGCGGAAGCTCAGGTCGGCCTCGGCGCGCTTGCGTGCCACCATGTCGGCCGGCTGCTGCTCCAGCCAGCGGCAGAATTCACGGTAGTGTTCGCGCGTGCTGCCGGCATCGCTCATTTCATTGAAAAAGTTGGGCATGGGCGCAATCCTTGGATGGGATGCCTTCTCCCATTCAAGTTTTGTGCCAGCAATAAATGCACCGTTGCGGTGCGTGAGCGTTCAGGCGCGCCAGTACTTGCTGTAGACCGCCAGCACGTCCTGCTTGACCCGGTCCAGGTGGGTCACGGGATCTTCGACCACGATCGCATATTCGTCCATACTGGTGGTGTTCTGCCGCCATTGCCAGCCGGTATAGCCGACGCCCGCCGCATGCATGCGCGACAGGCCGGCGTCCAGGTAAAAGTTGCCGGGATCATCGCCGCTGCGCACGCCGAATTGCTGGATGAAGACCGGCACGTTGCGGTTGTTGCGCATGGCGACCAGGGCGCCCAGCCGGCTCTCCAGGCTGGCGAGATTCTCGGCTTGTGTCTTCCCGGTGCGCAGGAACAGGTTGCCGGTATAAACCACGCGGTTGGCCCAGCGCGGGTCGGCGATGTAGGCTTCGTCGCACAGGTTGATGTTGTAGGCGTCGCGCGCGCCGACCAGGAAGGGCGTGCGCTTGTCGACGCCGTCGATGGCTGCCATCAGCTCCTGATAGAAGGCCGATACCTGCGCGGCCTGTCCAGGGCCGGCACCGCCCAAAGGCTCCGGCAGTAATTCGTAGAAGGCGATGTTGTTGTAGTCCTTGAGGATGCCGGCCAGGTAGAGCCAGGCTTCCTTGAACTTCTGGCGCATCGCAAGGTCGGTCCAGAAATTGTGCCCGCCCGGATAGGCGCCGCCAGGGTCGCAATACGCCGCCATGTTCGCATCCTGCAGCCCGTTCTGGCCGCAGTTGGAATCGATGGCCGGTATCACCCACAAGCCAGCATCGAGGCACCACTGGATCTCGTTCAGGAAGCGCTGGACGTGGGCCGGGTCGAAGTGACCGGGCGAGCCGTCCGCGCGGCTTTCGATATCCGGTGTGCCGTACAGGCCCCACCACCGTAGCAATACCCGTACTACCTTGCCGCCGTTCGAGGCGATATCGGCGGCATCCTTCTGCTGCATTTCGCCCCAGGTGCCTTCATTCATTCCGCGCAGCGTGATGGCCGCGCCGTTGGGCAGCTTCATTGACGAACCGCTCAATGTGAGGCGGGCCGGTGCCGGCGGCGGGGGCGAGGGCGGTACCGGCGGGGTGACTGAGCCGCCGGTACCGCCGCCGCCGCAGGCTGCAAGCAAGGCGGCGCCAAGCAATGACATCAAGGCCGTGCGGCGGCTGGGCGAGTAGTCCATCTTGTTCTCCGTGTTTGGGTGGACTCCATTTAACTCTGGCGCCGCGTTTGCAGGCGTAACATTTTGTTAGCGTGTGGCGGGTACCAGGGAAGCGATGACCAGCTTGCAGATGGTTTCTTCGGCGTCGGCGAAGTCCGTGGCGGTGAGTTCGTTTGCGCCCAGGACCAGATGCATCTGCGCGGCGAAGTCCGCATAGGATTGGGTCATGGCCCAGATGGCGAACAGCAGGTGGGTGGCGTTGACGGGGGCGATGCGGCCTTCGGCGATCCAGCGCTCGAACACTTCGATATCCTTGCGCAGCAGCGGCACCACGCGTTCGCGGATCTGCTCCCCGTACAGCGGGGCGCCGCTGATCACTTCCATCGCGTACACGCGCGAAGCCCATGGCTGTTCGCGCGAGAAATCCAGCTTGGCCTTGATATAGGCGCGCAGCACGTCGGCCGGTTCGCCATCCTGCTCGGCCAGGCTGGCCATGCGTTCCAGCCAGTCGTCCAGCACCTCGTCCAGCACGCGCTGGTAGAGCGCCTGCTTGGTGGGGAAGTAGTACATCAGGTTCTGCTTCGACAGGCCGACGTTTTCCGCGATGATGGCGACCGAAGCGCCCTCATAGCCGGATTCGGCGAACACGCGTACCGCTTCGGCGGCGATGTCGGCTTCCAGCCGGTCGCGGTTCATGACGCGGCGGTTCTTAGCTGATGCCATATTCCCTCCTCATGGCTTGCAGGAAGTTGCGCAGTTGTGGGGTATCCGAGTAGGCGACGTTGAAGCGGAACCAGATCGACGCCGGCTGCCGCAGCTGGAAGAATTCGCCCGGCGCCAGCAGGATGCCGGACTTGAGGGCCTGTTCGGCCAGCAGCTTGCCGTTGCATTCGGCGGAAGGCGCCTGCTGCCAGCCGGCGCTGACGAACATGCCGCCGCGCGGCCTCGCGATGGGCGCCATGCCGGCCAGGGCCAGCAACTCGATGGTGCGTTCGCGGCCTTCGGCCAGTTGGGCGACCAGGCGTTCCACCGTGCGTTTGTATGGCCGCGCGGTGATGGCGTGGTAGGCGGCGCGCTCGTTCACTTCCGACGTCGTGAGGCCGGCCAGCATCTTCACGCGCACCAGTTCCGGCAGCAGCGAGGCGGAGGCGCAGATGGAACCGACGCGCAGCACCGGCGACAGGGTCTTGGAAAAGCTGCCGACGCGGATCACGCGCCGCAAGCCGTCCATCGCGGCCAGCGAGGCTTCGCCGCGCGGCGTGAGTTCGCGGTAGATGTCGTCTTCCACCAGCCAGAAGTCGAACTGCTCGGCGAAGCCCAGCAGGCGGTGCGCCTGCGCCTGCGACAGGCTGGTGCCGAGGGGATTCTGCAGCACGGTGTTGACGAACATGAGCTTGGGCTGGGTTTCGCGCGCCTGGGCGGCGAGGAAGTCCATGTCCAGCCCATGCTCGCCGCGCGGGATGCCGATGGCGTGGCAGCCGTGGTGGCGGATCAGCGACAGCAGGTTGCTGTACACCGGGTCTTCCACGAACACCGTGTCGCCCGGCTTGGTCAGGGTGCGCAAGATCAGGTCGAAGGCGTGGGTGGCGCCGTGGGTGAGCAGGATCTGTTCGGCCTCCACGGCAAACAGTTCGTCGCCCAGGCTGGACGCCATGTATTGCCGCAGGCCGGGGAAACCGAGCGGGTGGCCGTAGCCGCGCAGGCGGTTGGCGGGGATGCGCATGGCGTGGCGCACGGCGTCGAGGATGGTGTCTTCGCCATACCATTCGGGCGGCAGCCAGCCGGCGCCGACGGGCAGGGCTTCGGAGGCGCCGGAATACAGTTCCGGGGTGAGGGCGTCGACGGCGGCCGGGGTGGCGAACATGGCGGCCGGCGCGGCCAGTGCGGGCACCTCCTGGCGTGCAACGTAATAGCCGGAACCGCGGCGCGACGACAACAGTCCGAGCGTCACCAGGCGGTCATACGCTTCGACAACTGTAAAGGTACTGACGCCATTACACTTCGCGAACTGGCGCACGGAGGGCATCTTGGTGCCCACGCGCAACTCGCGGCTGGCTACCATGGCGCTGATGGCATCCACGATCTTTTCGACCAGGCTGCCTTTCTTGGCGCGCTCGATCGGCAATTCTGGCCAGGTGGGATGGGGCATGGGCTCTCTCAAAACTGTACTGTTTTTGCTACCTGTACGGTTGGAACGTTTCCGTGTGTGTGTATATGTGCCATAGTTACCTTGCTGTCTATTATTGCATCATGATTTTGCCAACTGGTAAAGTTTTTTGAGCATCGTAAAAACCGCTAAAACCGGACAACCGGGGTACGACCCAAGGGTCGGACCCCAGGCGGGTCCGACCCTTGGGGTCGTACCCTGGTTTCCCGGTTTTCGAAAAGGAGATAGCAAATGAACGAAGCCCGGCCGCAGTCCCTGGCGTCCTTCTGGATGCCGTTCACGAACAACCGCGACTTCAAGGCCAACCCGCGCCTGCTGGTCTCGGCCGAAGGCGTCTACTACAAGGACGTCGACGGCAACCAGGTGCTGGATGGCACCGCCGGCCTGTGGTGCGTCCCTTGCGGCCACCGCCAGCCGAAGATCGTGGCGGCGGTCAGCGAAATGGTCGGCCAGCTCGACTTCGCCCCGACTTTCCAGATGGGCCACCCGGCCGCTTTCGACCTCGCCGAAAAGCTGATGGAGTACACCAACCATCGCTTCGGCCACGTCTTCTACACCAACTCCGGTTCCGAGGCGGTGGACACCGCGCTGAAGATCGCATTGGCCTACCACAGGGCGCGCGGCGATGCGTCGCGTACCCGCCTGATCGGCCGCGAGCGCGCCTACCACGGCGTGGGCTTCGGCGGCATTTCCGTGGGCGGCATCGCCGGCAACCGCAAGCCCTACGGCACGCTGCTGCCGGGCGTGGACCACCTGCCGCACACGCACAACCTGGAAAAGAACGCCTACACGCGCGGCGAGCCGGAATATGGCGCCCACCTGGCGGACGAACTGGAACGCATCGTGGCACTGCACGACGCCTCCACCATCGCCGCCGTGATCGTGGAGCCGGTGGCCGGTTCTACCGGCGTGCTGGTGCCGCCCAAGGGCTACCTGAAACGCTTGCGCGAACTGTGCACCAAGCACGGCATCCTGCTGATCTTCGACGAAGTGATCACCGGCTTTGGCCGCCTGACTACGCCGTTCGCTACCGATTACTTCGGCGTCGAACCGGACATGATGACCACGGCCAAGGGCCTGACCAACGGGACCATCCCGATGGGCGCCGTGTTCAGCAAGCAGTTCATCCACGACGCCTTCATGGATGCGCCGGCCGGCATTGAGCTGTTCCACGGCTATACCTATACCGGCCACCCGGTGGCCTGCGCGGCGTCGCTGGCCACGCTGGAAGTGTTCAGGGAACAGAAGCTGCTGGACCACGCCAAGGAAATCCAGCCGTACTGGGAAGACGCGATGCATTCGCTGAAAGGCTTGCCGCACGTGATCGACATTCGCACCATTGGGCTGGTTGCCGGCATCGAGCTGGCGCCACGGGCCGGTGCACCGGGGTCGCGCGCTTACGCCGCGTTCAAGAAAGCTTTTGCGGATGGGCTGCTGATCCGCACCACCGGCGACATCATCGCGTTGTCGCCACCACTTACCTTTGAGAAGAAGCATATCGATGAGCTGTTCGACAAGCTCGGAAAGGTGTTGAAGACGCTTGATTAAAACCGGGAGAACCGGACAGCCGGGGTCCGGCCCTCGAGGTCGTACCCCGGTTTCCCGGTTCTTCCCGGTTCAAAAAACGAGAGGAGACAAACCATGTTGGTAGGCGTACCGAAGGAAATCAAGAATCAGGAATCGCGCGTTGGCCTTACCCCGGCCAGCGTCAAGGAACTGACACTCCGCGGGCACCAGGTCCTGGTGCAACACAACGCGGGCGCTGCAATCGGTCTGACCGACGAAATGTATGTGGGCTCCGGCGCCACGATCGTTCCCACGGCGGAGGAAATCTTTGCCCGTGCCGAAATGATCGTCAAGGTGAAGGAGCCGCAACCCCAGGAATGCGCCATGCTGCGCGAGAACCAGATCCTGTACACCTACCTGCACCTGGCTCCCGACCCCGAGCAGACCAAGGCGCTGGTCAATTCCGGCGCGGTCTGCATTGCGTATGAAACCATCACCGGCCCGAACGGCGGCTTGCCGCTGCTGGCGCCGATGAGCGAAGTGGCGGGCCGCATGGCGATCCAGGCCGGTGCCGCCCATCTCGAAAAATCCAAGGGCGGCATGGGCTTGCTGCTGGGCGGCGTGCCGGGCGTGGCGCCGGGCCATGTGGCGATCATCGGCGCCGGCGTGGTCGGCACCAATGCCATGCAGATCGCCGTCGGCATGGGCGCGCGCGTGACGGTGCTGGACAAGAACGTGGACCGCCTGCGCCAGCTCGACCTCGTCTACGGCAACCGCATCCAGACCATCTTCTCCAACGCCTACACCATCGACGATGCCGTGATGGATGCCGACCTGGTGATCGGCGGCGTGCTGATTCCCGGCGCCGCCGCGCCCAAGCTGGTGACGCGCGCCATGGTGTCGCGCATGAAGCCAGGCTCGGTGGTGGTGGACGTGGCGATCGACCAAGGCGGCTGCTTCGAAACCTCGCACGCCACCACGCACGAAAACCCGACCTTCGTGGTCGACGGCGTGGTGCACTATTGCGTCGCCAATATGCCGGGCGCCGTGGCCCGCACTTCCACCTTTGCGCTGAACAACGCCACCATCGGCCACGCCGTCGCGCTGGCCGACAAGGGCTGGGCCAAGGCCATGAAGGCCAACCCCCATTTGCGCAATGGACTCAATGTCTGCCAGGGCAAGGTCACCTATGAAGCGGTGGCCAACGACCTTGGCTATACCTATGTGCCGGCGGAATCGCTGCTGGCGTGAACCTCAGAGACTGAAATGAGTAATCTCGATACCATCACCCACTTTATCAATGGCGCCAAGGTCGACACGGCCAGCGGACGCTATGGCGACGTGTTCAATCCTGCGCTAGGCGAGCCTGTGGCGCGCGTGGCCCTTGGCACGGTGGACGAAGTCGATGCCGCCGTGCGCGCGGCCGAAGCGGCGTTTCCGGCCTGGTCCAACACGCCGCCGCTGACGCGGGCGCGCGTTCTGTTCAAATACCTTGAGCTGTGCCACCAGCACACCGAGGAATTCGCCGCCATGCTGACTCGCGAACACGGCAAGACGTTCGCGGATGCCAAGGGTGAAGTGGCGCGCGGTATCGAGATGGTGGAATTCGCCGTCGGCATCCCGCAGATGATGAAGGGCGAATACACCGACCAGATTGCACGCGGCATCGATGCCTGGTCGATGCGCATGCCGCTGGGCGTGGTGGCCGGCATCACGCCGTTCAATTTCCCGGTGATGGTGCCGATGTGGATGTTCCCGATCGCCATCGCCTGCGGCAATACCTTTATCCTCAAGCCTTCCGAGCGCGACCCGTCGCCATCGCTGCTGCATGCGCGGCTGTTGAAGGAAGCCGGCCTGCCGGATGGCGTGTTCAACGTGGTCCAGGGCGACAAGGTGGTGGTGGATGCGCTGCTCGACCACCCGGTGGTCCAGGCGGTGAGCTTTGTCGGGTCGACGCCGATTGCGGAATACATCTACGCGCGCGGCTCGCAGCACGGCAAGCGCGTGCAGGCGCTGGGCGGCGCCAAGAACCATATGGTGGTGATGCCCGACGCCGACATGGACATGGCAGTCGACGCGCTGATGGGCGCCGCCTTCGGTTCGGCCGGCGAGCGCTGCATGGCGATCTCGGTGGTGGCGGCGGTGGGCGATGCCGGCGACAAGCTGCTGGGTGCACTGAAAGAGCGCACCGCTGCACTGAAAGTGCGCGACGGCATGGCGTCCGATGCTGAAATGGGACCGGTGGTCACGGCCGCCGCCAAGCAGCGCATCGAGCGCCTGATCGGTGAAGGCGTGGAGCAGGGCGCCACCCTGGTGGTGGATGGCCGTGACTACAGGGTCGCGGACCGCCCGAACGGCTTCTTCATCGGCGGTACGCTGTTCGACCACGTCACGCCCGACATGACAATCTACAAGGAAGAGATCTTCGGCCCCGTGCTGTGCATGGTGCGCTTGCCGGACATCGGCTCCGCCGTGGAGCTGATCAACAAGAACGAATACGGCAACGGCGTCGCGGTCTTCACGCGCGACGGCGGCGTGGCGCGCGAGTTCGTACGCCAGATCCAGGTCGGCATGGTGGGCGTCAACGTTCCGCTGCCGGTGCCGATGGCCTTCAACAGTTTCGGCGGGTGGAAGCGCAGCCTGTTTGGCGACCACCACGCGTATGGTCCGGAGGGTGTGCGTTTCTACACCCGCCACAAGGCCGTGATGGAGCGCTGGCCCAATACCGCAAGTGCTGGCGCGCAGTTTGCTTTCCCACAAATGAAGTGAGGATGGAACCAAATGATCGAGTCACTCAAATACATACCGCAGCCAAAGGCCACGAACGAAGAGCTGGCCGGTCATTTCACCGACCTGGCGCCGCCGCTCAATGCGCGCCAGGCCGCGATTGAAAGCGCGCGCTGCCTGTACTGCTATGACGCGCCCTGCACGCGCATCTGCCCGACCGGCATCGACGTGGCGAGCTTCATCCGCAATATCCACGAGAAGAACGTGAACGGCGCGGCGGTCACCATCCTGCAGCAGAACATCCTGGGCGGCAGCTGCTCGCGCGTCTGCCCGACGGAGATCCTGTGCGAGGACGCCTGCGTGCGCAACCATGATGCGGAAGGCCAGCCGGTGAAGATCGGCCTGCTGCAGCGCTTCGCCCTCGACAACGCCAAGCTGGATGGCCATCCGTTCAAGCGGGCTCCATCCACCGGCAAGAAGGTCGCCGTGGTGGGCGCCGGGCCGGCCGGCCTGTCCTGCGCGCACCGCCTGGCCATGCTGGGCAACGATGTGGTGATCTACGAGGCGCAGGAAAAATCCGGCGGGCTGAATGAATACGGCATCGCCAAGTACAAGCTGACCGACAACTTCGCGCAGAAGGAAGTGGATTTCCTGCTGGGGATTGGCGGCATTGAAGTGCGCCACGGCCAGAAGCTGGGTGCCAACCTGCACCTGAAGGAGCTGCATGCGCAGTACGACGCAGTGTTCCTCGGCCTGGGGCTGGGCGCCAGCCGCGCCCTCGGCCTCACCGGCGAAGATGCCCCGGGCCTGATGGCGGCGGTCGACTACATTTCCGAATTGCGCCAGGCCGAAGACTTGAGCAAGATGCCCGTGCCGCGCCGTGCCGTGGTGATTGGCGCCGGCAATACGGCCATCGACATGGCGGTGCAGATCCAGCGCCTGGGCGCGGAAGAGGTGACCATGGTCTACCGCCGTGGGTTCGACGCCATGAGCGCCACCCACCACGAACAGGACATCGCCAAGGCGAACCAGGTGCGCATGATCACCTGGGCGCAGCCGCAGCAGGTGCTGCTGGACGAAGCGGGCCGCGTGCGCGGCATGCGCTTTGAGCGCACCACGATAGATGGCTCGCGCATGATCGGCACCGGCATTACCTTCGAACTGCCGGCCGATGCCATCTTCAAGGCGATCGGCCAGGCCATGGAGCCGGCCGCGCTGGCCGACCCGCTGGCGTCCCTGCTGAAGCGCGATGGCGACAAGATCCATGTCGACGACAGCTTCCGCACCGTACTGCCTGGCATTTACGCCGGCGGCGATTGCGTGGCGCCCGGACAGGATTTGACCGTGCAAGCCGTGGAGCATGGCAAACGCGCCGCGATGGCGATCCATTCCGATATCCAAGCGAAGAAGGGGGCAGCATAATGGCCGACCTGAGCATCAATTTCTGCGGCATCAAGGCGCCGAATCCTTTCTGGCTCGCCTCCGCACCGCCGACCGACAAGGCCTACAACGTAATCCGCGCCTTTGAAGCAGGGTGGGGCGGCGTGGTCTGGAAAACGCTGGGTGAAGACCCACCGCCGGTCAATGTGTCGTCGCGCTATTCCGCCATCTACGGCAAGAACCGCGAAGTCATTGGCTTCAACAATATCGAGCTGATTACCGACCGCTCGCTGGAACTGAACCTGCAGGAAATCACGGCGGTGAAGAAGGCCTGGCCGGACCGCGCCATCGTGGTGTCACTGATGCTGCCTTGCGAAGAGCAGGCCTGGGCGGCGATCCTGCCGAAGGTGGAGGCGACCGGCGCCGACGGCATCGAGCTGAATTTCGGCTGCCCGCACGGCATGCCGGAACGCGGCATGGGTTCCGCGGTCGGCCAGGTGCCGGAGTATGTGGAGCAGGTCACGGCTTGGTGCAAGAAGCACACCAAATTGCCGGTGATCGTGAAACTGACGCCGAACATCACCGACATCCGCCGTCCGGCGCGCGCGGCCAAGGCCGGCGGGGCGGATGCCGTTTCGCTGATCAACACCATCAACTCCATCACGTCGCTGGACCTGGACCAGATGGTGGCCTTCCCCAATGTGGGCGGCGCCAGCACGCACGGCGGCTACTGCGGCCCCGCCGTGAAGCCGATCGCGCTGAACATGGTGGCCGAAATCGCACGCGATCCCGAAACGCGGGGCCTGCCGATTTCGGGCATCGGTGGCGTCGGCAACTGGAGGGATGCGGCCGAGTTCATCGCGCTGGGGGCCGGTTGCGTGCAGGTCTGTACGGCGGCCATGCTGCACGGCTTCCGCATCGTGCAGGAGATGAAGGATGGCCTGGAGCGCTGGATGGATTCCAAGGGCTACAAGACGCTGGACGATTTCATGGGCAAGGCGGTGGCCAACACCACGGACTGGAAGTTCCTCAACATGAATTACAAGTCCATCGCCCACATCAACCAGGACGACTGCATCAAGTGCGGCCGCTGCTATGTGGCGTGCGAGGATACATCGCACCAGTCGATCTTCCAGCTGGTCGACGAGGCCACCGGCACGCGGACGTACAAGGTCAATGATGAGGAATGCGTGGGCTGCAACCTATGCGAAATCACCTGTCCGGTGCAAGGTTGTATTACGATGGTCGCAGTCCCGACGGGCAAGCCTTACATGAACTGGACGCAGGACCCGCGCAATCCGCGTGCCGAGAAGGTGACTGCGTAAAACCCCGGAAAACCCGTGAGAATCGGAAAACCGGGGTACGCCCCGCCGGGGCGGACCCCCGTTTTACGGTTCGCCAGGTGTTCCCGGTTCCCAACCCAGGCGACCGAATGAGCGACAACACGCACCTGTGGAACGAAGACCTGGCCCCGACCAATGAATCGCAGCGCACCTGGCGCTGGTACCACTTCGCCGCACTCTGGGTCGGCATGGTCATGTGCATCCCCGCCTACACGCTGGCCGCCAGCCTGATCGAAGGCGGCATGTCGGCGGGGCAGGCCGTCCTCACCGTTTTCCTCGCGAATACGATCGTGCTGTTGCCGATGCTGCTGATCGGCCACGCCGGCACCAAGTACGGCATCCCCTACGCCGTACTGGCGCGTGCTTCTTTCGGCACCACCGGCGCGCGGCTGCCTGCGCTGATGCGCGCCATCGTGGCCTGCGGCTGGTACGGCATCCAGACCTGGTTCGGCGGGCAGATGATCTACACCCTGCTGGGCGTGATGATGGGCGGCGGAATTGGCGGCGAGAAGATCGGCGGCCTTGGCATCAACCTCGCACAGCTCCTGTGCTTCCTCGCTTTCTGGGCGATCCAGTTCTGGTACATCGTGCACGGCATGGACGCCATCCGCAAGCTGGAGACCTATACCGCGCCGCTGAAGATCCTGATCTGCTTCGTGCTGCTTGGCTGGGTCTACCAGAAGGCCGGCGGGTTCGGCACGCTGCTCGAACAGCCGTCGCAATTCGTCGAGGGTGGCAAGAAGGCGGGCCAGTTCTGGCCGACGTTCTGGCCTTCGCTGACAGCCATGATCGGCTTCTGGGCCACGCTGGCGCTGAATATCCCCGACTTCACCCGCTTCGCCAAGACCCAACGCGACCAGGTGCTGGGCCAGTCCATCGGCCTTCCCGTGCCTATGGGGCTGCTGGCAGCGCTGGCCGTGATCGTGACCTCCGCCACCGTGGTCCTGTACGGCAAGGCGATCTGGGACCCGGTCGACCTGGCCAGCCGCATGACAGGCGTGGCGGTGCTGGTGGCCCTGGTGATCCTGCTGATCGACACCATTTCCGTCAACCTGGCCGCCAACCTGGTCGGCCCGGCCTATGATTTTTCCGCGCTGGCGCCGAAGCATATCTCCTACCGCACCGGCGGCTACATCACGGCCGGCATCGCGCTGGCCATGATGCCGTGGAAGCTGCTGGAGACCACGCAGGGCTATATCTTCACCTGGCTGATCGGCTATTCCGCGCTGCTTGGACCGATTGCGGGCGTGCTGATCGTCGACTACTACCTGATCCGCAAGACGGAACTGAACGTGGGCGCGCTGTACGCCGGGAACGGCGAATACAGCTACTCCAATGGCTGGAACACCGCCGCGCTGCTGGCTTTCGCTTTTGGCGTAGCGCCCAATGTGCCGGGCTTCCTGAATGCCGCCTTCCCGGCATCGTTCGCGGACGTGGGCGACGGGTTCAAGCTGATTTATACCTATGCATGGTTCGTCGGCATCGCGATAGCGGCGCTGGTGTACGGCATCTTGATGAAGGGCAGGGCGGCCAAGGCCGTGCCGCCCGCAATTCCGGAGAACGCATAAATGGCGACACTGATTCGTGGCGGTACCGTAGTGAATGCAGACCGTGCCTTCCGCGCCGACGTGCTGTGCGAAGGCGACAAGATCGTAGCCGTCGGGCAGGGTCTGGCCGCGCCGGCGGGCGCCGAGGTGATCGACGCCGGCGGCCAGTACGTCATGCCCGGCGGGATCGACCCGCACACCCACATGAACCTGCCCTTCATGGGCACCGTCACGCAGGACGACTTCTTCACCGGCACGGCCGCCGGCCTGGCGGGCGGCAATACCACCATCATCGACTTCGTGATTCCCAACCCGCAGCAACCGCTGCTGGAGGCATACCACCAATGGCGCGGCTGGGCGGAGAAGGCGGCTGGCGACTATACCTTCCACGTGGCGATCACCTGGTGGTCGGACAAGGTGCACGAGGAAATGGGCACGCTGGTGCGCAACCACGGCGTGAACAGCTTCAAGCACTTCATGGCCTACAAGAACGCCATCATGGCGGACGATGAAACGCTGGTGAAGAGCTTCCGCCGGGCGCTGGAACTGGGCGCCATCCCGACCGTGCATGCCGAGAACGGGGAGCTGGTGTACCAGTTGCAGCAGGACTTGCTGCGCCAGGGGATCACCGGGCCGCGTGCCCATCCGCTGTCGCGGCCTCCCGCGGTGGAAGCGGAGGCGGCCAACCGCGCGATTGCCATCGCCAATGTGCTGAATACGCCGCTGTACATCGTGCACGTCTCGTGCAAGGAATCGCTGGACGCCATCACCCGTGCCCGCGCCGCCGGCCAGCGCGTGTATGGCGAAGCCCTGGCGGGCCACCTGATCGTGGATGACAGCGTGTACGACCATCCCGATTTCGATTTCGCGGCGGGTCACGTCATGAGTCCACCGTTCCGCAGCCGCGAGCACCAGAAAGCCTTGTGGCAGGGCCTGCAGGGCGGCAACCTGCACACCACTGCGACCGACCATTGCACCTTCTGCGCCGAGCAGAAGGCGGCTGGTCGCAACGATTTCACCAAGATCCCCAACGGCTGCGGCGGCGTGGAAGACCGCATGGCGGTGATCTGGGACGAAGGCGTCAACAGTGGCAAGCTGACGCCGTCGGAATTCGTGCGGGTGACGTCGGCCAACGCGGCGCAGATCTTCAATATCTATCCACGCAAGGGTGTGATTGCAGCCGGCTCGGACGCGGATATCGTGGTGTGGGACCCGCAGGGTACCCGCACCATTTCGGCCAAGACCCAGTTTGCCAAGGGCGGCTTCAATGTCTTCGAGGGACGGACAGTCAAAGGGATTCCAAGCACCACGGTGGCGGCCGGGAAGGTCGTGTTCCACCGTGGCGAGTTGCGGGCAGTGGAAGGCGCGGGGCGGCACATCGACCGTCCTGCCTTCGCCCCAATCGCACCCTGAACCGAAGCAGGTGTCAGGCACTTGTGCCTGACACCGGTTTACCGGTTTTAATAAAAGGAGCAGGAAAAAATGAACACCCTACGCATCAACAGCGACCGCCTCTGGGACTCGCTGATGGAACTGGCCAAGATCGGCGCCACCCCGAAAGGCGGCGTCAAACGCCTGACGCTGACGGACCTCGACAAACAGGGCCGCGACCTGGTGACCGGCTGGGCGCGCGACGCCGGCCTGTCGATCACCGTCGACCAGATCGGCAACGTCTTCATGCGCCGCGACGGCGAAGACAACACACTCCCACCGATCATGACCGGCAGCCATATCGACACCCAGCCGACGGGCGGCAAGTTCGACGGCAACTACGGCGTGCTGGCCGGCCTGGAAGTCGTCCGCACCCTGAACGACAAAGGCATCAAGACCAAGGCCCCCATCGAAGTCGCCTTCTGGACCAATGAAGAAGGTTCGCGCTTCGTACCGGTGATGATGGGTTCCGGCGTGTTCTGCGGCGCCTTCACGCTGGAACATGCCTACGCCGCCAAGGACATCGAAGGCAAAACGGTGGGCGAAGAGCTGGAACGTATCGGCTACAAGGGCGACCAGGTACCCGGCCAGCATCCCATCGGCGCCTACTTCGAAACCCATATCGAGCAGGGGCCGGTGCTGGAAGATGCCGACAAGGTGATCGGCGTGGTGCCCGCCGTAATGGGTCTCTCGTGGTACGACTGCACCGTGACCGGCATGGAAGCGCACGCCGGCCCCACGCCAATGCACCTGCGCAAAGACGCCATGCAGGTCGCGGCGCAGATCATCCCCGAGGTGGTGGCCATCGCCAACCGCTACCCGCCATACGGGCGCGGCACGGTGGGCATGATGCAGGTCTTCCCCAATAGCCGCAACGTGATTCCCGGCCAGGTGAAGTTCAGCATCGACCTGCGCAATGTGAACGACGAGCTGCTGAACAAGATGCATGAAGACATGCTGGCCTTCATCGACAAGACGTCCGCCGAGAGCGGCCTGGAGATCAGGATCGAGCGCGTGTCCTACTACCCGCCGTGCCCGTTCCATCCCGATTGCGTCGGCGCGGTGCGCAAGGCGACCGAAAAGCTGGGCTACTCGACGATGGACGTGGTTTCCGGCGCCGGCCACGACGCCATCTACGCCGCCCGCGTCGCCCCCGCCGGCATGATCTTCGTCCCCTGCAAGGACGGCATCAGTCACAACGAAATCGAAGACGCGAAGAAGGAGCACCTGGAAGCCGGCTGCAACGTCCTGTTGCATGCAATGCTTGATCGCGCCGGGTTAGCATGAATTTCACGTTGGCTTAATGTAGTTCTTGGTATTCTTGACTCCTGGAGAAAGGAGTCCGGATATGCCATTCCTTCGATCGTTCCGCCGCCGTGGGGCGTTGGCGCTTGCGCTCGGCATATTGTGCGGAAGCTCCGCCCAGGCGGGAGGATTTCTCGGCATTGACAATAGGATCAATATCGACAATGACGGCATCTGGGCGCGGAAGCAGCAGCATCGCCTGATGTCGGCCTTGATCGCTAGCGAGATCGTCGTTGGCTTATGGGAGGGCGGCGAGTCGCGGCTGGGCCAGACCAACTGGCGTGCCATCGATGCAACGCTAATAGGCGGCATCACTACCGAAGCGCTGAAGCACATATTCCGGCGCGAACGGCCCAGCAGCACCGACAATCCCAATGCGTGGTTCCGTACTGGCCACGACCACAGCTTCCCCAGTGGCGAAGTGACCATGTTCAGCGCAGCGGTCACGCCATTCATCCTGGAATACCGGGAAGACCATCCGTGGGTGTATGCCTTGGCTGCACTGCCCTTGTACGACGGCTATGCACGCATGAAGACGCGCGGGCATTGGCAAACCGACGTGCTGGCGGGGATGGCCATCGGTACGCTCGCAGGCTTCTATACCCATGGACGCCGCAGCTCATTTACCTTGGGGATCATGCCACACGGGATACAGGTGGGACTGCGCGGCAGGTTCTAGCGGCCGAAGGCGATGCGGGTGATGGCGACGGTCGCTTCGTGGGCGAGGTCCGCCAGTTCCTTGTGCTGGGGGCGGGTTTCGGAGATGAACAGCATCGTGCCCAGCATCTGTGCCACGATCAGTGTGCCGCGCACTTCGCACTGCTGCATCGGCAAATCCGGATCGATCTCGTGGATCAGGTTACGCAGGGTCCGGCGCGCGCGCGTCATCATGGTGTCGAACAGCTTGGTGGCGACGGGATGCCGGTTCGCCAGTGCGGCGATCTCGAAGAACAAACCGCTGGACACCTGGTCGCGCAAGTCGGCCAGGAAGTAATCGATGATCGATTCGAACAGCTCCACGCGCGGCCCGGCGCCGGCAGCGGCAACCCGTTCATCGATGCCGGCCTGGTAGCGCGCGAACGTCTGCTCCAGCAGCGCCTCGATCAGCGCATCGCGGCTCGGGTAGTAGTGCTGGACGGTCGACAAACTCACCCCCACCTGCTGCGCCACGCTGCGCATGGCCAGCGCCGCATAGCCGTCGCGCGCCAGCAACAGCCGCGCCGCATCCAGGATGGCTCTGGCACGCTCGAAGCCCTTGGTGGTCGTATTCGATTCCTTCGCCTGCAGGGGCGTGTCTGACTTTTTCCTCATAAGACAGCGATTATCCCGTCGATTGACAAATAGGTCAACTGACCGATACTATTTCGGTCAACTGACCTATAACTTCAACGGAGACCCGGCATCATGATCCCCCGCACCTTATTCACCGAAGAACACGACATGCTGCGCGAATCCGCGCGCCGTTTCATGGAGACCGAGATCGCCCCGCACCACGAGCGCTGGGAAGAGCAGGGCTATGTCGACCGCGACGCCTGGCGGAAGGCCGGTGCGGCGGGCTTCCTGTGCCCCACCATGCCGGAGCAATACGGCGGCGCGGGCGTCGACCGCCGCTACAGCATGGTGCTGATCGAGGAGCAGGCCCGCATCGGCGCTTCCGGTCCCGGCTTCATGCTGCACTCGGAAATCGTGGCGCCCTACATCCTGCACTACGGCAGCGAGTACCTGAAGTCGCACTACATTCCCAAGCTGGCCACCGGTGAAATGATCGGCGCCATCGCGATGACCGAACCGGGCACCGGCTCCGACCTGCAGGGCGTCGCCACCAGCGCCATCCGCGACGGCGACCACTACGTGCTGAATGGCTCGAAGACCTTCATCACCAATGGCTGGAACGCCGACTGCGTGATCGTGGTCGCCAAGACCGACCCGAGCGCCGGCGCCAAGGGCATCAGCCTGTTCGTGGTCGACACCACGATGCAGGGCTTCAGCAAGGGCAAGCGCCTGAAGAAGGCGGGCATGAAGGCGCAGGACACGTCCGAACTGTTCTTCGAAAACGTCCGCGTGCCCGCTCGGAACCTGCTGGGCGAGGAAGGCGCCGGCTTCAAGTACCTGATGCAGGAACTGCCATGGGAGCGCATGCAGATCGCCATCATGGCCGTGCAGGCGGCCGAATCCGGCCTGGAGTGGACCGTGCAATACACGCGCGACCGCAAGGCCTTCAAGCGCCCGATCGCCGAATTCCAGACCATCGCCCACGCCCTGGCCGAGATCAAGACCGAAGTGCAGATGTGCCGCGTGTTCGTGGACCGCTGCATGGAACTGCTGATCGACGACAAGCTCGATGCTGCCACCGCGTCGATGGCCAAGTACTGGACCACCGAAATGCAGTTCCGCGTGCTCGATAAGTGCGTGCAGCTGCACGGCGGCTACGGCTATATGTGGGAATACCCGATCACCCGCGCCTGGGCCGACGCACGCGTGCAGCGCGTGTACGGCGGCACCAATGAAATCATGAAAGAACTGATCAGCCGCACGCTGTAAGGAGACCAGCTTGGAAGCGTATATCTTTGACGCCGTGCGCACGCCGCGCGGCAAGGGCAAGAAGGACGGTTCGCTGCACGGCGTGACGCCGCTGCGCCTGGCGGAGACCGCGCTGCGCGCGCTGGTCAGCCGCAACCACTTCGACAGCGCCATGATCGACGACGTGGTGCTTGGCTGCGTCGAGCCGGTTGGCGAGCAGGGCGCCTGCATTGGCCGCGTGGCCGCATTGGCGGCAGGCTATGCGGAATCGGTGGCGGGTGTGCAGATCAACCGCTTCTGCGCTTCCGGCCTTGAAGCTTGCAATATGGCGGCGGCGCAGGTGATGTCCGGCCAGTCCGACATGGTGGTCGGCGGCGGCGTGGAATCGATGTCGCGCGTGCCGATGGGTTCTTCCGGCGGCGCCTGGCCGGTCGACCCGCAGAGCGCCTTCGATTCCTATTTCGTTCCCCAAGGTATTTCGGCCGATGCCATCGCCACCATCTGGGGCTACAGCCGCCGCGATGTCGACGCCTATGCCGTGGCATCGCAGCAGCGCGCCCACCTCGCGTGGCAGGAAGGACGCTTCGCGCGCTCGGTGGTGCCGGTGCTGGACCGTAACGGGCTGACCATCCTGGCCCGCGATGAAATGGTGCGCCCGGACACCACCGTCGAATCGCTCGGCGCGCTGAAGCCGTCGTTCGCGGAGATGGGCGCCAATTTCGGCTTCGACGCCGTCATCACCCAGCGCTACCCGCACATCGAACAGATGCAGCACGTGCACCACGCGGGCAACAGCTCCGGCATCGTGGATGGCGCGGCCGCAGTGCTGATCGGCAGCCGCGAGGCGGGCGAACGCGCAGGCCTGAAGCCGCGCGCCCGTATCCGTTCTTTCGCCTCCATCGGCAGCGAGCCATCCATCATGCTGACCGGCCCAAGCTACGCCGCTGAAAAGGCACTGAAGCGCGCCGGCATGCAGGCGGCTGATATCGACCTGTATGAACTGAACGAAGCCTTCGCCTCGGTGGTACTGCGCTTCATGGAAGTGATGAACGTCCCGCACGACAGGATGAACGTCAACGGCGGCGCCATCGCCATGGGCCACCCGCTGGGCGCTACCGGGGCCATGATTCTCGGCACCCTGCTCGATGAGCTGGAACGCCGCAACCTGCAGACCGGCCTGGCCACGCTGTGTGTGGGCGCGGGCATGGGCACCGCCACCATCATCGAGCGCATTTAAGGGAGACGGACAATGATCGATTACAGCCTGGATTCCCACGGCATTGCCACCCTGAGCTGGAATATGCCGGGACGCAGCCAGAATGTGCTGAACGAAGCAAGCTGCAGCGCGCTGTGCGAACTCGTGGACCGCGTAGTGGACGATGCCGCCGTCATGGGCGTGCTGATGACGTCCGCCAAGCCGGACTTCATCGCGGGTGGTGACCTGGAATGGCTGCTGTCCGCGAAAACGGCCGATGCGCTGTTCGAGCGCGTTGTGCGCCTGGATCGTGCGCTGCGCAAGCTGGAAACGTGCGGCAAGCCGGTCGCCATGGCGCTGCCGGGAACGACGCTGGGTGGCGGCCTGGAGGTGGCGCTGTGCGGCCATTACCGCGTGGCGGCCGACAACCCGAAAGCCCGCTTCGGCCTGCCGGAGGTGACGCTTGGCTTGCTGCCGGGCGGCGGCGGCACGCAGCGCTTGCCGCGCCTGGTCGGCATCCAGAAAGCGCTGCCGCTGCTATTGGAAGGCAAGCGCCTGACTGCAGCCGCCGCGCGCGAACTGGGCATCCTGAACGAAGTTGTCGCTGCCGGCACGGAGCTGGCCGCGGCGCATGCCTGGCTGGAAGGGACCATTGCCGCCGGCGGCGCGCAGCAGCCTTGGGATGCGAAGGGCTTCAAGATCCCCGGCGGTGCGGTATCGTCGCCCGCGGTGCAGCAAGTCTTCATGGCCGCCAACGCCATGCTGCGCGCGAAGACCTACGGGAACTACCCGGCGCCGCGCAACATCCTGTCCTGCGTGTATGAAGGCTTGATCACCGACCTCGATACCGGCCTGATGACGGAAGCGCGCTACTTTGTGCAAACCGTGCTGTCGCCGGAAGCGAAGAACATGATCCGGACCCTGTTCTTCGGCATGAACGAGGCGAACAAGCTGGCCGACCGTCCACAGGGCGTGCCGACGCAGAAGTTCAGCAGGATCGGCGTGCTGGGCGCCGGCATGATGGGTGCCGGCATCGCCTACGTGGCCGCCAAGGCCGGCATCGAGGTGGTGCTGGTCGATACCTCGCAGGAGGCGGCGGATCGCGGGAAGGCTTATTCCACGGGGCTGCTGGCGAAACAGCAGCAGCGCGGCCAGCTCACCGCCGACAAGGCGGAAGCGCTGCTGGCCCGCATCCATCCGACGACGGACTTCGCCCAGCTGGCAGGGGCGGAGCTGGTGGTGGAGGCGGTGTTCGAAGACCGCGCCATCAAGGCCGACGTGACGCGCCGGGCGGAAGCGGTGCTGGGCGCGGATGCGATCTTCGCCTCGAATACGTCGACCCTGCCGATCAGCGGCCTGGCGGAAGCCAGCACGCGGCCGGCCAACTTCATCGGCCTGCACTTCTTCTCGCCGGTGGACCGCATGGCCATTGTGGAAATCATCGTCGGCAAGCAGACGTCCGACGCTACACTGGCGCGCTCGATGGACCTGGTGCGGGCGCTGGGCATGACGCCGATCGTGGTCAACGATTCGCGCGGCTTCTACACCAGCCGCGTGTTCTCAACCTATGTGCTGGAAGGCCTGGCCCTGCTGGCCGAGGGCGTGGCGCCGGCGCTGATCGAAAACGCGGGCCTGCAGGCTGGCATGCCGGTTGGGCCGCTGGCGCTGACGGATGAAGTGTCGTCCGAATTGATCTGGAAGATCGACCGTCAGACGCGCCTCGATCTGGGCGAAGCCTATCGCGCCCGCCCGGGCCATGAGGTGGCGGCGCGCATGGTGGAACTGGGGCGCATCGGCAAGAAAGCCGGCAAGGGCTTTTACGACTATCCCGATGGCGGCAAGAAGTCGCTATGGGCCGGCCTGGCCGAACTGTACCCGCGCGCGGCCGTGCAGCCCGACGTGGCGAGCGTGGCGGAACGTTTGGTCGTGGTGCAGGCCGTGGAAACCGCGCGCTGCATGGACGAAGGCGTTCTGCGCTCCGCACGCGATGCGGACGTCGGTGCTATCCTCGCATGGGGTTTCCCGCCATTCCGCGGCGGCCCCTTGAGCATGATCGACAATGCCGGCGCGGCGGCCTTCGTGGCGCAATGCGAACGGCTGGCGGCCGCCCATGGCGACCGCTTCACGCCGCCCGCCCAGTTGAAGGCGATGGCGGCCGGTGGAGGCAGCTACTTCAGGGAGCGTTGACATGGGCGTGCTGGCCGGCGTCAGGATTATCGAGATTGCGGGCATCGGCCCGGGGCCGTTCTGCGGCATGCTGCTGGCGGACCTGGGCGCGGAAGTGATCGTGGTCGAGCGTCCCGGGCCGGCGGAGATCCCGACGGCAGGCATCCTGCGCCGGGGCAAGCGTTCGCTGGCGCTGGACCTGAAACAACCCGGCGCCATCGACACGGTGCTGGACCTGGTCGAGGATGCGGACGGCCTGATCGAGGGCATGCGGCCCGGCGCCATGGAGCGCCTCGGCCTTGGCCCCGAGGTCTGCCTGGCGCGCAACCCACGCCTGGCCTATGGCCGCATGACAGGCTGGGGCCAGGCCGGCCCGCTGGCGCAGGCGGCTGGCCATGACAATAACTACATCGCCTTGTCCGGGGCCCTGCATTATGCCGGCGCGGGCGATGTGCCGCCCGTGGCGCCGCCCACCCTTGTAGGTGACTTGGGCGGCGGTGCGCTTTATCTCGCGCTGGGTATCGTCTCCGCCATCCTGCATGCGCGCGGCGGCGGAAAGGGACAGGTGATCGATGCCGCCATCGTCGATGGCTCGGCGCACCTGATGAACCTCCTGCTCGACCTGGGCGGCACGGGCCTGATGCGCGAACAGCGCGGCACCTCCGTGCTGGATGGCCCGCACTGGTTCAACACCTATCGCTGCAAGGATGGCCGCGACATCACGGTCGGCGCGCTGGAGGGCAAGTTCTATAAAACGCTGCTGGAAAAACTCGGCCTGTCCGAGGACCGCCGTTTCGCCACCCAGCATGCGGCGGGCCAGTGGCCCTTGCAGCGCGCCGCGATGGCGGAACTGTTTGCCACCCGCACCCGTGACGAATGGTGCGCGCTGCTGGAAGGGACCGATGCGTGCTTCGCGCCGGTGCTGTCGCCGTCCGAAGCGGCGCGCCACCCGCACCTGCTGGCGCGTGCCACCTATTCGCAGGCTGGTGGCGTGCTGCAGGCGAATCCGGCGCCGCGCTTTTCCGAAACGCCGTCCGAGGCTGGGCCGATTCCTGCCCTGGGAGAGTTCAACAGCAAAAAATGAAACCGTTAGGTTCCATTTTGGGAAGTTTGTGTTACATTACATGGCAGGAGGACACTGCCATGACTCAAGACGACATGAATTCCGATGTGCTGGTGCGGCTCTCGCACCTGGGGCTGTGGATGGTACTGCTCACCGTCCTGTATGTGGGCGCCTGCATGGTGCTGGTGCTCTCCGGCGGTCCGGCATTGGCCGAAACGGCGCGCTCTGCGATGATCCTGCTGCCGGTTGCCAATGTCATCGCCGTGGGGGCGCTGCGCAGAAAAGGCGGGAAAGCTAACCTGATGTATTCACGGCAGATGCGTGCCGTGTTGGAAGACGAGCTGCGGCAGCAGGCCCTGTCCAAGGGCTACCGCAATGGATTCTTCGCAGCGATGGTCGCAACGATTGTCGCCGGGAGCATCGTATCGCTTGCCGGCGTGGCAAAGGCGCCGGCCGTCATGATCGTGGCGGTCGTCACCGTGGGTGTCGCCGCGATGCTCGGCAGCGTGCTGTATTACGACAGGTAATCCGATGGCAGAGCAGTTGCAGACGACGATGAAGGCTCACCGCGCCATGCACGACCTGACACAGGAAGACCTGGCGCAACTGGTCGGTGTCACGCGCAAGTCCATCAACGCGATCGAGGCCGGGCGCATGGTGCCGTCCACCGTCCTTGCGCTCAAGCTGGCGCGCGCGCTTGGCGTCACGGTGGAGACACTGTTCAGGCTCGAGGGCTGAAGTTCCGCAGGAAGTCGAGCAGCACCTGGGCGGCCAGGTCGGCATCGTCGGCCGTCATGGTTTCCAGCGGATTGTGGCTGATGCCGCCATTGCCGCAGCGGGTGAACAGCATGGCCACGTCGGTCAGGGCGGCGAGCGCCATGGCATCGTGGCCCGCGCCGGACAGCAGGTCGAAGCGCGGCAGACCGCTGCGCTGCACGGCATCGCCCAGCTGCTGCATCAGCCATGGTGCGCATGGTGCGGCCTTGGCTTCGACGATTTTTTCGACCTTGTAATCGATCGAGCGGCGCGCGCAGACCGCGGCCAGTCCATCCAGCACATCGCGCACGGCCGCGCCGCGCACAGCGTCGTCGGCCGCGCGGATGTCGAGCGACAGCTTGCAGGCGCCGGGAACCACGTTGACGGAGCCGCCCGGCACTTGCAACTGGCCGACCGTGCCGACCAGCGCTTCGCCTTGCGCGCAGCGCTGTTCGACCAGCAGCACGATTTCCGCCGCGGCGGCCGCAGCGTCCTTGCGCATGTGCATGGGCGTGGTGCCTGCGTGGCTGGCCACGCCTTGCAGCTCCACCAGGAAGCGGGAACTGCCGGCGATCGCGGTCACGACGCCAAGCGGCAAGCCATGCTCCAGCAGCACCGGTCCCTGTTCGATGTGGACTTCGACGTAAGCGGCGATGTCTTCGCGGCGGCGGGCAATGGCGGGGATGGCGGAGGCGTCATGGCCGGCGGCGGCCAGCGCCGCGCGCATGGTGACGCCGTCCGCATCGACTGCGTCCAACAGCGACATGTCGAACTTGCCGGCGACGGCATTACTGCCCAGGAAAGTGCTGCGGAAGCGCACGCCTTCTTCCTCCGCGAAGCCGATCACCTCGAAGTGGAAGGGGAGTTTTTCGCCGCGCGCGTGCAGGTGGCGCACGATGGCGATCGGCAGCAGGATGCCCAGGCGGCCGTCGTACTTGCCGCCGTTGCGCACGGTGTCGTAATGCGAGCCGGTGAGGATGGTCTTCGCGCCGGGCCTGTCGGACAGGTAGCGGCCGACCACGTTGCCGACGGCGTCGATCTCTACCTGCATGCCGGACTCGCGCATCCAGCTTGCCAGTTGCGCGGCGGTGGCGCGGTGGGCGTCGGTCATGTAAGCGCAGGTGAGGGCACCCGGTTCGTCGCTCCATTGCGCCAGCTCTTCCGACCATTGCATGATTTGCGGGCCGAATGCGAGCTGCACGCCGAGCAGGTCGTTCAGGCGGATTTCCGCGATACGGTGGATCTGGCGCAGGCATTCCGCCATTTCGTCCGCACGCTGGTTTTTCAGGCGGCGTGCGAAGGTGGCGATGACGGCTTCGCGCGTCAAGCCCTGGCCGGTCGGTCCTTTGACGGCGAGGATGAAGGGGAAACCGAACTTGGCGTTGTAGTCGGCATTCAGCTTGTGCAGGGTGGCGAATTCCTCGGGGCTGCACAGGTTCAGGCCGGACTTGGCCTGTTCGCTGGTCGATTCGGCGGTGAGCTCACCGGCGATGGCGGCCTTGCCCGCCAGTTCCGGGTGGGCGCGGATCAGGCCAAGCTGCTCGGCTTCCGTCGCGCTGGACACCACACCCAGCAAGGCCTGCTTCAACGCCGCCAGCGTCGCAAATGGACGCTGCGCCGCCGCGCGGTCGGGGATCCACGGCGAATGCTCGTAAATGCCGCGCAGTCGGTCGGCAAAAACAGCCGGGTCGCAGGAGTTCAGTTCGGAGAGGGTCGTCGTCATCGCAGGCATCCTATATTGAACATTCGATCATATCCCGCCCGGGTGGTCCGGCCTATAAGCAGCCAAAGATGTCATCCCTATACGATATGATATAGCCTCCTCAATTTGCCGGAGTACCGATGAAGGGATTGCTGCTTTGGGCAATCGGTTTGTACCAGCGTTTTGTTTCCCCCTACAAGGGCTATTCCTGCGCATATCGTGTGTACAAAGGCGGCCAGGGTTGCTCCGGGTATGGATACCGCGTGATTTCGCGCTATGGCACTGGAATGGGCATGGCGTTATTGCGCCGACGTTTACAAGCCTGCAGCATCCAGTTTCGACTGCATAATCGTCCCAGGCATCGGCAGGCGGGCAGTTGCGACTTGCCGTCGCTGGAGTGCCATGGCTGTGACACCAGCTGTGGCGACGCGATTGATTTCGCGGACTGCTGCGCCAGCGTCGGCGAATGTTGGCCCGGGCGGAGCCGTGACATGAAGACTGGCCCCGGCATCGAAGCAAAAAAGGAAGAATATGAGCGCCGCCGCCGCGAACGCGAGCGAAGCGGATAGGCCTACTTCGCCAGCGCCTTGGCGGCGGCGGTGACCTGGTCGCGCAGCCATTTGTGTTCGGGGGCCTGGTGCACGCGTTCGTGCCACAGCTGGTAGAAGCGCATTGCCGGGAATTTCACCGGTACGTTGAACACTTTCAGCGGAAGCGAATTCTCGTAGAAGCGCAGGAACTGGCGGCCGGTGGTCAATACCAGGTCGGTCTGCGCCAGCATGTAGGGAATCAGGCTGAAATAGGCCGATTCCACCGCCACGTTGCGCCGCAGGCCCTGGCGCTCGAGGAAGGCGTCGATCACGCCGCCGTAGCCAGGCACCATCTGCGACGGCGCGACATGGGGCAGGGCGAGGTAATCCTCCAGCGTCATCGCATCGCTTGCCGTGCGCTTGGCGTAGGGGCTGCCCGCGTGCATGGCGCAGATGATCGGGTCTTCGAACAGCTTGGAGATGTGCAGGTGCTGCGGCGGTTCGTCCCAGTTGGCGATCACCAGGTCCATGTCGCCGTCCGACAGCAGGCGCAGGTAGTCGGTGCCGGGGCCGATGGAATGGATCACCACCCGGCTCTTGGGCGAGCCGCGGCGCAGCAGGGTTACCACATTCGGCAGGAACTGGCTGTCCAGGTAATCCGGCGCGGCGATGTTGAAGGTGCGCGCTTCTTCCTGTGGCGCGAAAGGCGTCTTCCTGACGAACAGCGATTCGGCTTCGTCCAGGATGCGCTTGGCCGGCTTGAGCAGGCTTTCGCCGTGCTGGGTCGGCACCATGCCGCGCGCGCCGCGTACCAGCAGCGGGTCGCCGGTCAGTTCTCGCAGCTTGCGCAGCGAGGCCGAAATGGAGGGCTGCGGCTGGTTCAACTTGAGCGCCACGCGCGATACGTTCTTCTCCACCAGCAGCAGGTAGAGGATCCGGATCAGGTGGATATCGAGGTGTTGCGGCAGGGCGGACATCTTGCTTACGTATATGAATTCGAATATCTTGAATATACGACATATTTCATGTTGCCGGAACCTGAAAGCGCGTATCTTCGGTAGATTGGCACTTTTCTAACTCAAGGAATTACATGGATTACCTGCTGCCCTATGGCCTGGAATGGGCTAATTTGCTGGTGCGCTGGCTGCACATCATCACGGGTATCGCCTGGATTGGCGCTTCGTTCTATTTCGTCTGGCTGGATAATTCGATCCGTCCGCCGGCGCCCGGCTCGGACCTGGCAAAGAAAGGCGTTTCCGGTGAATTGTGGGCCGTGCACGGCGGCGGCTTCTACAACCCGCAGAAATACCTGGTCGCTCCCGCCGAATTGCCGAAGGAACTGCACTGGTTCAAGTGGGAGGCGTACAGCACCTGGCTGTCCGGCATCGTGCTGTTGACGATCGCCTATTACTTCAACGCGCAGGCCATGATGGTGGACAAGCAGGTGGCCGACCTCACCAGCCTGCAAGCGATCGGCATTGGCATCGGCTTCCTGGTCGCCGGCTGGGTGGTGTACGATGCGCTGTGCCGCTCCCCGCTGGGCAAGAACGAGAAATGGCTTGGCCTGGTGGTCTTCCTGCTGCTGGTCGGCGCGGCATATGTGTTGACGCATCTCCTGAGCGGGCGCGCGGCCTTCATCCATATCGGCGCCATGATCGGCACCATCATGGTGGGCAATGTGGCGATGCTGATCATTCCCGGCCAGCGCAAGATGGTGCAGGCGATGCAGGCCGGCGGCCTGCCGGACCCGATCCACGGCATCAAGGCCAAGCAGCGCAGCGTGCATAACAACTACTTCACGCTGCCGGTGCTGTTCATCATGATCAGCAACCATTATGCGATGACGTACCAGCACAAGTATGCGTGGCTGGTGCTGGGCTTCATCATGGCGGCCGGGGTCTTCATCCGCCACTTCTTCAACCTGCGCCACAAAGGCCGCATCGAGTGGCGCTACCCGGCCATCGGCGTGGCCTTGCTGCTGGCGGTCGCGGTGGCCATTGCGCCGCCCAAGCCGGCAGCCGTGAAGCCGGCCGCCGATCCGGCAGCGCAATTCGCGAAAGTGAAGGCGATCATCGACGCGCGCTGCGTAGCCTGCCATTCGGCGACACCGACCCAGCCGGGCTTTGCCACCGCGCCGGCCGGCGTGATATTCGACACCCCCGACCAGGTGCACCAGCGCGCCGCGCAAATCCACAAGCGCGCGGTGGAGCAGAAGGATATGCCGATCGGTAACCTGACCAATATGACTGACGCCGAGCGCGCCGAACTGGGCGCCTGGTTTGCCGCAGGAGCAAAGTGATGAACGAGCAAATCACCCAATGGATCGACGCCCACTTCGACGAGGAAGTGGCGCTGCTGCAGCAAGTGCTGCGCGTACCGACCGACACGCCGCCTGGCAATAACGCGCCGCATGCGGACACGGTGGCGGAGCTGGTCAAGGCCTACGGCTGGCACGCCGAGAAGCACGCCGTGCCAGAGCAGGAAGTGCGCGATTACGGCATGGAATCGATCACCAACCTGATCATCCGCCGCCCTTACGCACCGGGCGGCCCGACCATCGCGCTGAACGCGCACGGCGACGTGGTGCCGCCGGGCGAAGGCTGGACCTATCCACCTTACGGCGGCGTGATCGACAACGGCTATATCTATGGCCGCGCGGCGGCAGTGTCCAAGTGCGACTTCGCCACGTACATCTTTGCCGTGCGCGCGCTGGAGGCGCTGGGCGTCAAGCTGAAAGGCGGCGTCGAGCTGCACTTCACTTATGACGAGGAATTCGGCGGCCTGCTGGGTCCTGGTTTCCTGCTGCGCGAAAAGCTGACCAGGCCGGACTTCGTGATTGCGGCAGGCTTCAGCTACAACATCGTCACCGCCCACAACGCCTGCCTGCAACTGGAAATCACCGTGCACGGCAAGTCCGGCCACGGCGCCATGCCGGAGACCGGCCATGATGCGCTGCAGGCGGCAACCAGGATCCTGAACGCGATCTATGGCCAGCTGCCGGAACTGAAGAAGATCAAGTCCCGTGTACCGGGCATCGACTCGCCGACCATGCTGGTGGGCCGCATCGATGGCGGCACCAATACCAACGTGGTGCCGGGCAAGGTGGTGATGAAGATGGACCGCCGCATGATTCCGGAAGAAGACCCGGCGGCGGTGGAAGCCCAGGTGCGCCAACTGGTCGAGGATGCGGTGCGCGGCGAGCCCGGCATCCGCCTGGAAATCAAGCGCCTGCTGCTGTCGCATGCCTTGCGCCCGCTGCCTGCCGGCGCGCCGCTGGTCGCGAACCTGCAGAAGAACGCCAGGGCGGTGCTGGGCGAGGATATCCCGGCCATCGGCACGCCGCTGTATGCGGACGCCCGCCTGTATGGCGAACATGGCATTCCCGCAGTACTATATGGCGCTGGGCCGCGCAGCGTGCCCGAATCGAATGCCAA
>CBHWEO010000014.1:0-39246 GCA_966112955.1 uncultured Duganella sp.
ACGATGGCGCCGCCGACGATGGCCATGCACAGGATGCCCGAGCCCTGGCCGGTGTACTTGCCCAGGCCATGCAGCGCCATGCTGAAAATGGTCGGAAACATGATGGAGTTGCACAGGCCGACCGCCAGGATCGCCCACATTGCCACGCTGCCCTTGCCGAACGTCGCCGCCAGCACCAAGCCGATCGCCACCAGCGAATTGACGGCCAGAGTCTTGCCCGGGCTGGCCACGCGCATCACGACGAAGCCGATGAAGCGGCCCACCATGGCACCGCCCCAATAGACGCTGACGTAATTGGCGGCATCGGCGTGCGACAGGCCGGCGATGTGCGCCTCGCCCAGGAAGTTGATCAGGAAGCTGCCGATGCTGACTTCCGCGCCCACGTACAGGAAGATGCCGATGGCGCCCAGCACCAGGTGCTTGTGGGCCCAGGCCGAGCCGTGGCCCTCGCCGGCCAGCGCCACGTCCTCGCTGTCCGCGATCTGCGGCAGCCTGGCGACGTAGAACAGCACCGCCAGCAGCGCCAGCGCGCCGGCCAGCCCCAGGTAAGGCCCGCGCACGGTGGCGGCATCGGCCGCCGCACCCGCCGCCGCGCCCACCGCCGACAGGATCAGCAGGCCCCCGATGGACGGGCCGATCGTGGTGCCGAGCGAGTTGAAGGCCTGGGTCAGGTTCAGGCGGCTGGACGCCGTGCGCGCCGCGCCGAGCACCGTCACGTAAGGGTTGGCCGCCACCTGCAGCACCGTGATACCGGCAGCCAGCACGAAGAAGGCCAGCAGGAACAGGCCGTAGCCGCCGAAGGAAGCGGGGTAGAACAGCACGCAGCCGCCGGCCGCGATCAGCAGCCCGGTCACCGCGCCCTTCTGGTAGCCGATGCGCCGGATCAGGACGCCCGCCGGCAGCGAGACGATGAAGTAGGCGCCGAAGAAGCAGAACTGCACCAGCATCGCCTGGAAGTACGACAGCGTGTAGATCGCCTTCAGGTGCGGGATCAGCACGTCGTTCAGCGACGTGATCAGGCCCCACATGAAGAACAGCAGGGTAACGATCACCAGCGGGCCGGTATTGCTGCCGTTCTGCGCGCCGCCGGTTGCCGGGGGCGCCGCGCCGGGCGCCGCGCTGGTCCCGGTGTTGTGTGCCATGTTTGCCATCTTGGTCTCCTCTGACTTGTATTGGTATCCGTTACTGCGTCATTCCGGCAGGTGGGCGCGGCAGGTCGCGGGCCCGGGTGCCCCAGCCCGACGCGTCGGGTTGCGGCGCCAACTGGAACGACAGTGTACCCGCTGCCTGCAGCTGTTCCCAATCCAGCCACACGCGCGACAGCGGGCGGCCGCCCCATTGCACCGACTGCACGTAGGCGCGCTCGCCCGGTTTGGCCGCGGGCGCCTCGATGCGCAGGGTGCGGCCCGTCCCCAGGTCGATCTCGGCGCGGGCGAAGCGCGGCGCGTGCAGCAGGAAGCGGCCGCTGCCCGGCGCGTCCGGATACAGGCCCAGTGCGCTGAACAGGTACCAGGCCGACATGGTACCCAGGTCGTCGTTGCCGGTCACGCCGCCCGGGCTGTTGCCGAACAGGGTTTCCGCCGCCCGCAGCACGGTGGTGGTCTTCCACGGCTGTCCGAGCAGGGTGTACATCCACGGCGCGTGCAGGTCGGGTTCGTTGTTCGGGTTATAGCGGAACTGGCTGTAATAGCTGTACGGCCCCACCACCCACGACTTGCGCACCGCCGCCGGATCGGCCACCAGCGCATCGTGGTCGAAGAACTGGTCCAGCCGCTGCAGCGCCTTGGCCTGCCCGCCCATGGCGGCCGCCAGGCCCGGGATATCCTGCGGCACCAGCCACTGGTACTGCCAGGCCGTGCCTTCGTGGAAGCCGCGCTCGGCGCGCGGGTCGTAGCTGCCGTTCAGGTCCGCGAACCAGGCGCCATCGAGCAGGCGCGGACGCGGGAAGCCGCGCTGGCCGGTCGGAGCATCCTCGACGGACGGGTCCCACACCTTGCGCCAGTTCAGCGCGCGCTGCTCCAGCAGTTGCGCATCCTTGCCGTGGCCCAGCGCCCTGGCCATCACCGCCAGCGCGCTGTCGGCCAGCGCATATTCCAGCGTCGCCGACGCGCCGTGGTGGGGGTCGATATCCATGCCCTTGGAAACAAAGCCCCGGTCATACTGCACGAAGCCCTGGCGCAGGTAGCTCGGGTTGCCGGCGCGCCCCTGGGCGCGGATCAGCGCCGGCGGCACGCCGAAGGCATTCTCGCGCAGCGCGGCATAGGCTTCGCGTTCGCGGCCTTTCAGCGCGCCGAAGCGCCACAGGTCGACCAGGAAAGGCGTGACCGGGTCGCCCGTCATCACATTGCTGTCGAAGTTGGCGTAACCCCAGCGCGGCAGCCAGCCCGCCTGTTCGCGGATCTTCAGCACCGAATTTGCGATATCGCGCGCACGCTGTGGGCGCAGCAGCGCCAGCAACTGGTTCTGGGCGCGGTAGGTATCCCACAGCGAAAAGAATTCATAATAAGTCCAGCCCCTGGCCGTATGCAGCGCATCGTCGTAGCCACGGTAGCGGCCATCGGCATCGCTGCCGGTCAGCGGCTGCAGCAGGGCATGGTACAGCGCGGTGTAGAACACGGTGCGGTCGTCGCTGCTGCCGCCCTCCACCCGCACGCTGCCCAGTTCGCGCTGCCACGCGGCCTGGGCCTGTGCGCGCATCGCGTCGAAGCTGAGCGGCTTGCCGTTGGCCATGCCTTCGGCGCGCAGGTTGATGCGGGCACCCTCCGCGTCCACGTGGGAAATCGCGCTGACGGCCGTCACCGCCCTGCCCTGCTTCAGGTCGAAGGTCAGCCAGACGCCGTGCGGCCGGCTGTCGCCCTGCTGGCTGGGACCTTTCACGCCGGGCCAGCCGCCACGGTCGTCCCAGATACCATGGGCGGCGAACGGCTGGTCGAACACGATGCGGAACCAGGTGGTGTACTGGGCGCCGCCGCAGAAGCTTTTGGTGACGATCCTGCCTTCCACGCTGTGGTCGTCCAGCACCTTGACTTCACTGCCCACCACCGAATGGCGCTCGTTGGCCTGGCCCAGGTTGAGGAGCACGTTGCCGCTGGCGGCGCCCGGCGCGAAGGTGTAGCGCTCCGCCGCCGCGCGGGTCAGCGCGGTGGCTTCGGCGGTGATGCCGCCATAGCTGGTCAGCTGCACCTTGTAGTAGCCGGCCTGGCCCACCTCGCCCTCGTGGCTGTATTCGGCGGCATAGCGCTTGGCGTTGAAGCTGTCCGGCTTGGCGGTGTCGAAATCGCCGCCGGGCCCGATGCGGCCGGTCACCGGCAGCACCGACAGCTGGCCGCCCTGCTCCCAGCAGCCCGCGCCGGACAGGTAGGAATGGCCGAAGCCGCGGATGCGCGAATCGCTGTAGCGCCAGCCGGCATAATGCTCGCCGGTCGGGCTGACCTGGATCATGCCGAAGGGCGCCGAAGCGCCGGGGAAGGTATTGCCTTCATCCTGGGTGCCGATGAAGGTGTTGACCGGGAAGGCGGTTGCGGCATCGGCCGCCGGCGCCAGCGGCGCGGCAAGCAAGGCCGCAGCCATCAGGGCGCCCAGGCCGGCCAGGCGGAAAGTACGGACGACGATCATCAGGCTTACTCCTCTCCTTCGAGCTGTTCGAACAGTTGCTGCATGGCCGCCGGGTGCGGCGGCGTGGCGCCGGCTTGCAGGCAGGCCGCGGAACCGGCGGCCAGCGCCGCGTGCAAATGCGATTGCAGCGCGCGGCCCGGATAGCGCACCAGGCTATGCAGCAGGCCCGCCATGCTGGCGTCGCCGGCGCCGACCGTATCCACCACTGCGACGGACGGCGCGCGCGCATCGGCGCGCTTGCCGCCATGCAGCAGACTGGCGCCCTGGCCGCCGCGCGTCAGCAGGCAATAGGCCGACGGATTGGCCGTGCGCAGTTGCGCCAGCGCGGCATCGAGCGGCACGCCGGGGAACAGGCCGCGCAAGTCGTCGTCGGACACCTTGACCACGTCGGCCAGCGCCGCCATGCGGCGCAGCACCGGTGCATAGTCCGGCCCCATCACATTGCGGTAATTCGGGTCGTAGCTGATGCCCACGCCCTGCGCCTTCAGCTTCTCCGCCAGCGCCACCAGGCGCGACGCCAGCGGTTCACGCGCCAGGCTGATGCCGCCAAAGTGGGCCCAGCGCAGCGCGCGGGACCAGCCTTCCGGCAGCGCCGCCGGATCGAAATGCAGGTCGGCGCTGTCGTCGCCGATGAAGAAATAGCGCGGCGGTTCGCCCTGCTCCACCACGGCCAGCAGCGGCGAACGCTCCACGCGCTGCAGCAGGCGCAAGTCCAGCCCCACTTCCTCGCTGGCGGCCCACAGGCTGTCGCCAAAACGGTCGCGGCTGATGGCGCCGGCAAAGCCCGTGCGCTCGCCCAGCATGGCCAGCGCACGGGCCACATTCCAGGTCGAGCCGCCGACGCGGCTCACCCACTGTTCGCTGCCCTGGTGGATCAGGTCCGTCAGCGCCTCGCCGGCGCACAGCATCAGCGGCGCGTCATGCATGGCTGCCCGCCTCCAGCGCGGCCACGATGTCGTAGCAGGCGCCCATGGTGTGGTAGTCGACCTTGCCGGCCGGGCTCTTTTCGTCGCTCAGCTTGCGGTTCTCGCGGTCCAGGATGCGGTACCAGGCGCCGTGCTCGTGGTCCACCATATGGGTCCAGCTGTATTCCCACAGGCGCTGGTACCAGTCCCAGTATTCCGCATTGCCGGTGCGCTGGGCCAGCATGGCCGCTGCCGCCGCGCTCTCGGCCTGCACCCAGAAATACTTGTGGAAGTCGCAGATCTCCAGTTCCGGCGACAGCGAGTAGCACACGCCGCCATGCACCGGGTCCCAGCCCTTGGCCAGCGCCACCTTGAACAGGCGCTCGGCCGTCGGCAGCAGCCAGCCCAGGTCCTTGCCCAGCACGGCGCCGCGCGTTTCCAGCTGCACCAGCAGCTTGGCCCATTCGGTGAAGTGGCCCGGCTGGTAGCCCCAGGGACGGAACAGGTTTTCCGGATCGTCGATATTGAAGCGCCAGTCCGGCTGCCAGTTGGCATCGTAGTGCTCCCAGATCAGGCCACCGCAGCGCTGCGCCTGGCGCTGGGTGATGTTGCGGGCGATCGTATAGGCGCGTTCCAGGTAGCGCAGTTCGCCCGTGGCCTGGTAGGCTGCCTGCAGCGCTTCGCAGGCATGCATGTTCGCATTCTGGCCGCGGTAAGACGACAGCGCGCTCCAGTCCTGGCTGGCTTCATCGGCATACAGGCCGGCGGCCGCATCCCAGAAGCGCTGCTCCATCAAGTCAAAGGTTTCCGCGATCCACGGGCGGGCCTGGTCCAGCCCCGCCATGGTGGCGTGCGCATACGCCAGCAGCACGAAAGCCTGGCCGTAGCAGTGCTGGGTGCCGTCTTCCACCTTGCCGCCGTCCAGCATCCAGGCATAGCCGCTGCCGTCCGGCGCGCGGTGGGCGTCGCGCAGGAAGGCCAGCGCATGCTTGAGCCCTTCGAGGTAGGCCGGATCGTGGAAATGCCGGTACGCCATGGCATAGGTGAACACGAAGCGCGTGCTGCTGACCAGGTGGCGGTGGTGGTCATCGTAGACCGTGCCGTCATCCTTGAAGTAGTGATAGAGGCCGCCCTTCGGGTCGATGGCGCGCGGATGGTAGAAACGCATGCTGTGCTGCGCGTGCTCGAGCAGGACGGTCTTGCTGCGGAAATCGGGGAAGTTGGGCATGGAGATTCCAGGGTTCCGGGGTTGAAGGTGCATTAGTCGTCGTAGCTGCTTTCGCGCACGATGAGACTGACAGGCAGGGTTGTTTCCAAAGGGATTTCTTCTGTTTTATGGAGCAATCGTTCGATGCCGGCGCGGCCCAGCGCTTCCTTGTCCACGTGGATGGTGCTGAGCGGCGGGATGGCGGCGGCGGCGCTGCTGATGTCGTCGAAGCCGACAATGGCGAGGTCATGCGGGATCTTCATGCCCTCGTTCAGGCAATACTTCATGGCGATCAGGGCGGTGCTGTCGTTGTAGCAGAACAGCGCGTCAGGCTTCCTAGGCAGGCTGAGCAGGTGGCGCATGGCGTCCACCACCGCGTCCTCGCCTTCGCCGAAGGTGGGGATGATGACTTCCAGTTCGGGGTCGGCATGCACCTTGGCGTCGTACAGCGCCTGGCGGAAGCCGCGGTTGCGTTGCTGGATGCTGTAATGGGCCAGCGAGCCTGAGAGCATGGCCACGCGCTTGCGGCCGCAGCGCAGCAGGTGCTGGGTGGCCAGGTAGCCGCCGCGCACATTGTCCGGGTTGACGGAAGTGAAGCCGCGCCGGTGCATGTCCACCAGCACCAGCGGCTTGCCGACCTGCTGCAGGGCGGCCAGCACTTCCGGCTCGAAGAAGCCGGCGCACAGGATGGCGTCCGGCTGGTGCACGCGGATCAGGCCCAGCGCCGGTTCCGCCGGCCCCACCGCGATGAAGGACAAGGCGATGCCCTCGCGCCGGCAAGCCGCTTCGGCGCCATGCAGCACGGGCGAAAAGAACTGGCTGCAGGCCAGCGTATTGTGCTGGCTGTGCAGCAGGAAGGCGATGCGCCGGATGCGCCCCTTCTTCAACTGCGAGAAATCGTAACCGAGCCGGATGGCCGCCTCGCGCACCTTGTCGCGCGTCACTTCGGTCATGCCGGCCTGGTTCTTCAGGGCGCGCGACACGGTGCCGATCGACAGGCTGGTCGCTTCGGCAATATCGCGGATGGTGACCTGGCTCATGGGGACTCCAAGAAAGTTTAATAAACATTCAAAGTGCCGGGCCAGTATAAAGTCGTCCTTCGACGGTTTGGCGGAAAACGCGATTTCCGGGGTGTTTTTTAGCGCCGTTTAGTAAACATGTGTGGGAGGGTGGGATGCCGCCCGCATGGGGGCACGGACGGCATCCCGGGAGGAAGGATTACTAAACCTCCGCCATCTTTATACAAACAGCGGAAATCCAGTTCAACCGGCTTGCAGGAAACGGCCGCAGTTTAGCCGCTGCTTGATAAACAGGGCCGGTAGCGGAACAGGGCAAAGGCGGCCAGCGCCAGCAGGAACAGGCCGCCCAGCAGCGTGCGGTAGCCGCCTCCGCCCCCGCCCTCTTCCAGGAACAGCGCAAGCAGCACCGGCGCGCCGGCCTTGGCCAGCAGCGATGGCGCCGCCAGCGCGCCCGCGATCGCGCCATAGTGCGTGTGGCCGAACAGCGCTTGCGGCAAGGTGCCGCGCAATATCGTCAGGACGCCGTTGCTCATGCCGTACAGCACACAGAACACCGCCACCGCCCCCACGCTGGCGCCCAGCGTGTAAAGCACCAGCAGCGCCAGCGGCAAGGCGGCAAAGGTCCATGCCGCCACGCGTTGCGGCGATGCGCGCGCCGCCAGGGTGCGCTCGGCCAGCCGCCCGATCACCTGCATCGGGCCGATGGCTGCCGCCAGCGCGACCGCCAGGTGTTCCGGGTGGCCGATCTTGCGGATCAGCGGCACCATGTGCACCGACAGCGCCGAGAACACGAAGGCTTGCGTGGCAAACACGGCGGCCAGGCGCCAGAACAGGGGGCGGGCCATGGCTTGCCGCAGCGAGTCGTGCCCGTGGTCCTGCGCCGCAGCGGTGGCCGTGCCCGTGACCGTGCGGGGCGCGCCATCGTCCAGCAGGCAATGCAATGGGGCGCACACCGCCAGCAGGAGCGCGGCAAAGGCGAAGCAGGTGTCGCGCCAGTCCTGGCGCGCCAGCAGCCAGGCCGTCAGCGGCCAGAAAGCCGTGCTAGCCAGGCCGCCCGCCAGCGTCACGTTCGAGATCGCACGGCGCGACGATTCGCGCAAGCTCCGGTTGAGGGTGGCGAAGGCTGCGTCGTACAGCGTCATCGCCATGCCAAGGCCGATGACCGACCATGCGAAGTAATACGCCGCCAGGCCACGGCTGGCGCCAAGGACCAGCATGCCCGTCCCCGCCACCAGCGAGCCGGCCGCCATCACCCTTCTTCCGCCATGGCGGTCGATCAGCACGCCGACCGGCAGTGCCGCCAGGCCCGCCACCAGCACGGCCCATGAGAATGCGCCATACAGCTGCGCCGGCGACACGCCCAGGTCCGCGCGGATCGCCGGCGCCATCACCCCAAAGGCGTAATACAGGATGCCCCAGGAAATGACTTGCGTCACGCCGAGGATCGGCACCGACCACGACCTGCCGCTCATGGCCGCACGCAGCAGAAGGCTGGGGCGCTGCTGCCTGCATAAAGCCCGACGCGGCCTGGATCGTTGCCGGCCGGCTGGTAGCGGTAAGTGCCGAAGGCCTGGTCCCAGATCACCAGCGCCCGGCCGAAATTGCTGTCGCCCTCGCCCGCCCTGGCCGAATGGTGCCAGCGGTGCACCTCATTGGTACTGAACACCAGGTTGAGCCAACCGTTCCGCAGCGGCAGGTTGGCATGCTGGGTCACCAGCACGGGCAGCGTCACGGCGAAGTAGCCCAGGATCACCGGTCCCGGCACGCCGATCGCCAGCAACGGTACGATCCCCAGCAGGTAATTCACCACATGGTTCAGCGGATGGATGCGGAAATTGTTCAGCGCATAGAGCCGCTCGCTGCCATGGTGCAGCGCATGCCAGCGCCACAGTGCGGGATGCCTGTGGTGCAGGCGGTGCGACCAGTAGCTGCCGAATTCCGCCAGCAGCGTGGCAAGCAGCACTTGCGCCGCGACAGGCCAGTCGCGCGGGAAGATCGCCAGCGCGCCGGCCAGCGGGGTTCCCTGCAGCGCCGCCACGACCGCGATCGGCGCCAGCCATTTGAGCAAGGGGTCGACCAGCATGAACAGCAAGCCGGCGCTGGCGAGATCGGTGCCGACGTCGCCCCGGGGCCGCGACCACGCCGACCGATAGGGGTCGACCCGCTCCACCAGCGCCGCGAGCAGGAAGGCCAGCGCGGCAGGGACAACGACTGCCAGCTCCAGGTTGCCGCCCGCCGCATAAGCCGCGTAATAGGAAGCGACGCTGGCCGCCAGGGCCAGCGGCAGGAAAGCGCGACGGAATACGCAGAATGCCAGACGCATGCGCCCTCCCCGCTCAGTTGCAGCAGCCGCTGGCGGCTGGCTTGCTCGGTGCGCAGGCGGACGATGCCGCGCAGCCTACCGCGCCGCGGGCCTTTTCCGCCACGTCCAGCGCGCAGCAGCTCCCGCTGCCTGCCGGCGCCGGGCCGCCGCAGCAAGCCTCCTGTTCCGCCAGTTGCGTGTTGCAGACGCCCGTTTCGGGCAATTCCAGCTGCACGTCGTCGGCGGCGGCCAGGTCGCCCGCCAGCGCCGCCACCACGGAACGCACCTGTTCATAGCCGGTCGCCATCAGGAAGTTCGGCGCGCGGCCGTAACTCTTGGCGCCCACCGCGTAATAGCCGGCTTCGGGGTGCGACAACTCGCGGTGGCCGTGCGGGCGCACGGTGCCGCAGCTATGCTCGTTCGGGTCGATCAGGGGCGCCAGCGCATCGGTGCTTTCCAGCCAGGGATCGTGGCGCACGCGCAGCTCCCGCGTCAGCCCCAGGTCCGGCCGCGCCCCGGTGGCGGCGACGATACGGTCGACCTGTTCGATGGCCTGCCCGGCGCCATCGGCGCCGATGCCCGACACCCGCAGGCGGCCCTGCTCTTCGGACAGCGACTGGATCTGGAAGCCGGCATGCAATTCCAGCCGGCCGGATTCCTGCAAGGCTTTCAGGCGCAGGCCCAGTTGTCCGCGCGCCGGCAAGCCGTCGGCCTCGCCGCCACCGAACACCCTGCCAAGCTGGGTGCCGCGCGTCGCCCACACCAGCTGCGTGCCCGGAGCCTGTTCGGCCAGCTCCGCCAGCGCCAGCAAGGTGCCGGCGGCCGAATGCCCCGCTCCCACCACCAGTACGCGGCGACCGGCATAGTCGGCGCGCTGGGCGCCCAGCACGTCGGGCATGCCGTAGGCGATGCGCGGCGCGGCCTGCGCCTCACCGAGCGCCGGCAGGCCGTTGGCGCCCAGCGGGTTCGGATGCGACCAGGTGCCGGTGGCGTCGATCACGGCCAGCACCTGGTGGTCCTGCAGGCCCTGCGCGCTGTCCGTGCGCACGATGAAAGGCGCCGATTCGCGTCCGCGCGTTTTCACCTTGTCGAATCCGGCCCGGCTCAACTGCACCACGCGGTGGCCGAAATGGATGTGGCGCGCCAGGACCGGCAAGCGCGCCAGCGGCGCCAGGTAGCCATCGGCCAGCTCACCGGCCGTCGGCAGGGCTTGCGCGGCGGGCGCGATCCAGCCATGCGCTTCCAGCAATTGGCGGGCGGCCTTGTCGACGTTGTACTGCCACGGCGAGAACAGGCGCACGTGACGGTAGGTCGCGAGGTTGGCACCGGCATCGGCGCCCTGTTCGAACACGATCGGCGTGAACCCGCGCGTGACCAGGTGGGCCGCCGCCGCCAGCCCGACCGGGCCGGCGCCGAGGACGGCAACCGGCAGCCGCCCCAGCGGCGCCACCATCAGCGTGGCCGACGCGGGGCAGACGCCCTGGAATTCGCGCGACTGCTGCAAGGCCGCCGGCGCCGCGCTGCGGTCCACCTGCTGGAAGCCGCGCTTGCCGAAGAAGGCGGCGGCCGTCGTGGTGAGCAGGTAGATGGCTTCCACGCCTTCGTTGCGCGCCAGCCCCAGCACCGCTTCCAGCAACTGCTCGCCGATGCCGCGGCCACGCAGGCTGCCGGCCACCGCCACGGAGCGCAGCAGCGCGATGCGCCCATAGCGCTCGAAGCCGCCCACGCCCAGCACTTCGCCGCCCGCCTCACCTACCATGAAATTGCCCAGGTGTTCGCGCGCCCCGTCCAGCGGCAGCCGTGCCGCCTGCAGCAAGGCTTCGATGGCGGGCCAGTCGGCTTCATTGGCGCGGCGGTAAGTCAGCGTATTGCTCATGTTGCTCTCCTTTGTTATTCGGCGAATGACGAATGAATCGATTCAAAAAAATGCCCTCACAGGGCATTGATCAGCTGCTTGAGCTGCCCGATCCGCTCCGGGTTGACGCAATAGCACACCCGCTGCGCATCGGACGAGCCGAGAATCAGGCCCGCTTCCTTCAGGATCGTCACGTGCTGGGAAATGGTGGACGGCGACAATGGCAGCACATCCGCCAGGTTGCCGAAGTAGCAAGCCCCATACGATGCCAGGTAGCACAGCAGCTGCACGCGCGCCGGATGCGCCAGCGCCTTGCACAGCTGGGCCACCTCCTCCGCATTCACGGCAGGCAGGGTCTTCCCCGGTGTGGGCTCGCAACAGCTCGACATCATTTCCTCATTCGTTGATCGACGAACGAAGAATAATTCCAATGTCATCGAACTGTCAATATAATTCGATATTATTCGAAATGTCGAATTGGAGAGCACAATGGAAACCAGGGAAGCAGTGGCCGCGCTGGCGGCATTGGCGCAAGAGTCCCGCCTCAAGGCCTACCGCCTGCTGGTGCAAGCCGGGCCGCAAGGGCTGGCCGCCAGCCGGATCGCCGAACAGCTGGACATCGCGCCTTCCTCCCTGTCCTTCCACCTGAAGGAGCTGTCGCAGGCCGGCCTGGCAACTTCCCGCCAGGAAGGCCGCTTCATCTTCTACAGCGCCAACTTCGACACCATGAATGGCCTGCTCGCCTACCTGAGCGACAATTGCTGCGGCGGCGACAGCTGCGCACCTTCCACCCCATGCAAACGATGAACGTACTGATACTCTGCACCGGCAACTCCTGCCGCTCCATCCTTGGCGAAGCCACCTTCAACCACCTGGCCCCGGAGGGCTGGCATGCCGTCAGCGCCGGCAGCAAGCCGGCCGGCTACGTGCACCCGCGCTCGCTGGCCCTGCTGGCGCGCGAAGGCATTGCCACCGAAGGCTGCCACAGCAAGTCCTGGGACAAGCTGCCCGTCACGCCCGACATCGTGATCACCGTCTGCGGCAGCGCGGCCGGCGAGGAATGCCCGGCCTACCTGAGCCCCGCCATCCGCGCCCACTGGGGCGTGGAAGACCCGGCCCACGCCACCGGCACGGATGAAGAGATCGACGCCGCCTTCATGCAGGCCTACCGCATCCTGCGCGCCCGCATCGAAGCCTTCTTCGCCTTGCCGCTGGAAGCGCTGAAGCACGACCCGGCCCGCATGAAGGCGGAACTGGACCGCATCGGCAAGGTGATGGCATGACGCTCGCTCGACGCCTGGTCGCGGAAGGCCTGGGCACCGCTATGCTGCTGGCGGTGGTGGTCGGTTCGGGCATCATGGCCGAACGCCTGGCCGGCGGCAACGTCGCCATCGCCCTGCTGGCCAACGCCATCGCCACCGGCGCCGGCCTGGTTGCGCTGATCCTGATGTTCGGCGCCGTCTCCGGCGCCCACTTCAATCCCGTGGTGACGCTGTCCGAAGCGTGGCAGAAGAACCTGGCCGCCCACGCCGTGCTGCCCTACCTCGCGGTGCAGGTGGCGGGCGCGTTTGCCGGCGTGGCGGCGGCCCATGCGATGTTCGGCGAACCGGCCTTCTTCGCCTCGGCCCATGCCCGCACCGGTGCCGCGCAATGGTGGAGCGAGTGCGTGGCCACCTTTGGCCTGGTCGGCGTCATCATCGGCTGTTCGCGCAGCCGGCCTTCCATCACGCCGTTCGCGGTGGCGGCTTACATCACCTCGGCCTACTGGTTCACGGCATCGACGTCCTTCGCCAATCCGGCGGTGACGCTGGCGCGCGCGGCCACCGATACCTTCGCCGGCATCCGCCCGGCCGATGCGCCAGGCTTCATCGCGGCCCAGTTGGCAGGCGGCGCGGCGGCCACCCTGCTGTTCACCTGGCTGTATCCGGCTAACCCGCGTGCCGCAGGCGTAGCGCGTTCGTGATGACGGAAACGGAACTGAGGCTCATCGCCAGCGCGGCGATCATGGGCGACAGCAGCATGCCGGTGGCGGGGTACAGCACGCCCGCCGCCAGCGGAATGCCGAGCGCATTGTAGGCAAACGCGAAGGCCAGGTTCTGCCGCATATTGCGCACCGCATCGTTTGAAATGGCGCGCGCCCTGGCAATGCCGCGCAGGTCGCCCTTGACCAGCGCCACGTGGGCGCTGTTGATGGCGACGTCGGTCCCGGTGCCCATGGCGATGCCCACGTTGGCCCGCGCCAGCGCCGGTGCATCGTTGATGCCGTCGCCGGCCATGGCCACGACGCGCCCCTCCCGCTGCAACTGCTCCACCAGCTGCAGCTTGTCCTGCGGCTTGACTTCGCCGTGCACTTCCTTGATGCCCAGCCGGTCCGCGACGGAGCGCGCCGTGGTCAAGCCATCGCCGGTGGCCATGATCACGCGCACGCCGTCGTCCGTCAATGCCGCCAGCGCTTCGGCCGTACTGGCCTTGACCGGATCGGACACGGCCAGCAGGCCCGCCAGTTTGCCGTCGGCCGCCAGCAGCATGACGCTGGCGCCCTGTCCGCGCAAGGCTTCGGCCTTGCCGGCCAGGACGTCCCATGCCACGCCGTCTGCCGCCATCATGGCGCTGTTGCCAAGCGCCAGGCGCCGCCCTTCCACCTCGCCGCGCACGCCGATGCCGCTGGCTGACTCGAATGCAGCCGGATCGGCCAGCGCAAGGCCGCGCCGGCGCGCTTCCGCGACCAGCGCGTGCGCCAGCGGATGCTCGCTGCCCTGGTCCAGGCTGGCCGCCAGGCGCAGCACGTCCTGGTCCTGCCAGCCGGGTGCGGCGGCCACGCTGTCGAAGGCCGGCTTGCCTTCGGTCAGGGTGCCGGTCTTGTCGACGATCAGGGTATCGACCTTGCGCAAGCTCTCGATCGCCGCCGCATCGCGGAACAGGATACCCTGCGTGGCCGCGCGGCCGGTGGCCGCCATCACCGACATCGGCGTCGCCAGCCCAAGCGCGCACGGGCAGGCAATGATCAGCACCGCCACCGCGTTGACGAAGCCGTACACCCAGCGCGGTTCCGGTCCCAGCACGGCCCAGGCAATCAGCGTCGCCACGGCCACCAGCACCACGGCCGCCACGAAATAGCCCGCCACCACGTCGGCCAGGCGCTGCATCGGCGCGCGCGAGCGCTGGGCCTGGGACACCATCTGCACGATTTGCGACAGCATCGTTTCGCTGCCGACGCGCTCGGCCCGGATCACCAGGCTGCCGCTGGTATTGAGCGTGGCGCCGACCACCTTGTCGCCGGCGCGCTTACTGACCGGCAAGGGCTCGCCCGTCAGCATGGATTCGTCCACCGCGCTCTCGCCGCTGCTGACGATGCCGTCCACCGGCACCTTCTCGCCGGGCCGCACGCGCAGCACGTCGCCGACGTGCACGTGGGACAGGGGAATGTCCTCCTCCTCGCCGCCTGCGCCGATACGGCGCGCCATTTTCGGCGCAAGGCCGAGCAGGGACTTGATCGCAGCCGAGGTCCTGGAGCGCGCCTTCAGTTCCAGGATCTGGCCCAGCAGGGTGAGCGACACAATCACGGCCGCCGCTTCGAAATACACGCCGATGCGGCCATGCTCGGCCAGCGAAGCCGGGAAGGCGCCGGGCGCGATGGTCGCCACCACGCTGTAGCCGTAAGCGGCCAGCACACCGATGCCGATCAGCGTCCACATGTTCGGCTTGCGCGATACCAGCGAGGCGGCGCAGCGCTGCAGGAAGGGCCAGCCGGCCCACAGCACCACCGGTGTCCCCAGCAGCAGTTCGATCCAGCCCGGCCCTGCCAGCCCGTGCGGGAACAGGCGGTGGCCGAACATCGCCAGGGTGGTGACCAGCACCGTCAACGGCAGCGTCCACCAGAAGCGGCGCTGGAAGTCCTCCAGCTCCGGGTCGCGTTCTTCTTCCAGCGCGGGCAGCACCGGCTCCAGCTTCATGCCGCATTTCGGGCAGTTGCCCGGTGCGGCCTGCCGCACTTCCGGATGCATCGGGCAGGTATAAACGGTTTCGCCAGTTTCCACGTCCAGTGTCCTCCTTCACGCGCGGCCTTGGTGCCGCGCCATGTCAATGGCTCAACGTTACTTGGGGGGATCCCGGAAAAACATGACCTGGATCATACAAACGCCGGCTTGCGGGTCTTAGCATTGGTGGAACGATTATGCAGCAAGCGGAGGCCATGCATGCACACGCAAGACGACAAACCGGTCCTGGTATGGGACGTTCCGGTCCGGGTATTCCACTGGCTGCTGGTGTTCTGCTTTGCCGGCGCCTACCTGACTGCGGAAAACGAGCGCTGGCAACTGGTGCACGTCACGCTGGGCTATACCATGGCCGGCCTGATCGGCTTCCGCCTGGTCTGGGGTTGCATCGGCTCGCGCTACGCGCGCTTCAGCGATTTCGTGCGCGGCCCGGCCGCCGTCGCCGCTTACCTGCGCTCCCTGCTGCACGGCAGGCCGCAGCACTTCCTCGGCCACAACCCCGCCGGCGCGGTGGCCATCGTCGGCCTGCTGGCGCTTGGCGCCGCCGTTGCGGCCAGCGGCTGGTTCACGCTGCAGGAAGGCAGCGCCGAGGTGTGGGAAGAAGTCCACGAAACCTTCGCCAACCTGATGCTGGCCCTGGTGCTGCTGCACATTGCCGCTGTCGTGGCCAGCAGCCGCCTGCACCGCGAAAACCTGGTGGCGTCGATGATCAGCGGCCAAAAGCCGGGCCGGCCGGAACAGGGCTTGCGGCGCGGCTGGCACAGCATCGGCCTGCTGTTGCTGTTGGGAGTGGCCGCCTTCTGGTGGCTGCAATGGACCATGTCGTAACCCCGCCTGGAGCGCATCATGTACAAGACCATCGTCGTCCACGTCAGTCCCGTCTCCGGCATGCCGGCCACGTTCGCCGTGGCCGCCGGCCTGGCCGCGATCCACGGCGCGCACCTGGTCGGGACCGCGGTTTCCGGCTGGGTCGAATTGAACAACCTGATGGTGGCCGGCGCGCCGGTGGCCATCATGCCGGCGCTGGATGACGGCCTGCTGCGCCGGGAAGCCCAGCAGCGGCTGGAAACCTTCGAGCGCCAGTGCTTCGAGCAGGGCGTGGATTCCTTCGAATCGCGGCTGCTCGACACCACGGCGGTGGAGGCGCTGGTGCTGCAGTCGCGCTACTGCGACCTGCTGGTGGCCGGCACCCAGGATGTGGCGGAATACGGCGTGCTGGCCCCGTCCCGCCTGCCCGGCCGCCTGGTCACCCAATGCGTGCGCCCGGTGCTGCTGGTGCCGCCCAACCTGCGCCAGCCTTCGGGCAGCTTCAACAAGGTCATGATCGGCTGGAACGGCAGCCCGGGCGCCAGCCGTGCGCTGGCTTTCGCCATGCCCCTGCTGCGCAGCGCGGCGCAAGTCTGCATCGCGGTGGTCAACCCGGACATGGAGCGTATCGACATGGGCGCCGAGCCGGGCGCCGACCTGGCCGCCTACCTGGCGCGCCAGCACTGCAAGGTCCAGGTACTGGGCCTGGACACGGTGCAGGAAACCGGCAGCGCCCTGTGCGACCTGGCGCGCCAGCAGCGGGCCGACTTGCTGGTGGCCGGCGCCTATGGCCACAGCCGCATGCACGACTGGGCCCTGGGCAGCACCACCGCCAGCCTGGTCGAACAAAGCCCGGTGCCGCTGCTGATGACGCAATAGGCTAGGCCGGCGCCGCGCCCAGCACCAGGCGCATGCCGATGGCCCCTTCCTGCGCGGCCGGCGCCACCGTGAAGCCCAGGTGGCGCGCCAGCTGCAGCATGCGGGTATTCTCGGGCAGCGCCTCACCCACCACTTCCCGCGTGCCGCGCGCCCGGCAATAGCGCAGCATTTTCTCCATCAACAGCGCGCCCAGGCCGCGCCCCTTCAGGTCCGAGCGCACCACCACGGCAAATTCCGCGCTGATATTGTCCGGATCGGCGACGGCCCGCGCCACGCCCAGCGTTTCCGGGCCGTTGACGCCGGGCCGGGTCGCGATGAAGGCCATTTCACGGTCGTAGTCGATCTGCGTCCAGCGCGCCAGTTGCGCCGGCGGCAGCGATTGCAGCTGCGCGAACATGCGGAAGCGCACGTCCTCCGGCGTCAGGGCGGCGAAGAAGGCCGCGTGCTGCGGCGCGTCCTCGGGCCGGATCGGGCGCAGCAGCAGCGGGCTTCCTTCCCAGCGCACGGTCTCCTCCAGTTCGGCCGGATAGGGCCGGATGGCGAAGCGTGCCGGGCCGATGCAGGTGGCGGCCGCCACGCGCATGCGCGCATCGAGCGCCAGCACGCCATCCTGGTCGGCCAGCAGCGGGTTGATGTCCAGCTCCTGCACCTGGGGCAGGTCGGCCAGCAGCGTCGCAATGCGCACCAGCACCGTGTACAGCGCCTCCATGTCGGCCGGCGGCCGGCCGCGGTAGCCGGCCAGCAGGCGCGCCACGCGGGTGCGTCCCACCAGGTCGCGCGCCAGCACCTGGTTCAGCGGCGGCAGCGCCAGGGCGCGGTCGCCGATGGTTTCCACCGCGATGCCGCCCTGCCCGAACAGGATGACCGGCCCGAACACCGGGTCGCAGCTGGCGCCGGCAATCAGCTCGTGCGCACCGGGCCGGCGCGCCATCGCCTGCACGGTGAAGCCGCGCAAATGCGCTTCGGGATGCAGCGCGTACAGGCGCTCGCGCATGGCTTGCGCGGCGGCCCGCACCGCTTGCGGCGTCGCCAGGTCAAGCGCCACGCCGCCCACGTCGGACTTGTGGGTGATGTCGGGCGACAGGATCTTCAGGGCCACCGGATAGCCGATGCGCTCGGCCAGCAGCACGGCGGCCTCGACGCGGTCGGCAATCGCCGTTTCCACCACCGGGATGACGTAGCAGGCCAGCACTTCCTTGGCTTCCGGCTCGGTCAGGATGTGGCGCCTGGCCAGCAGCGCGTCCTCGATGACCTGCCGTGCGCGGGCCTGGTCGGGACAGAAGTCGCCGGCTGCGGCGGCCGGCACTTCCATCAGCAATTGCTGCGCGCGCCGGTAGTTCACCATCTGCATGAAGCCGGCCACCGCGTCTTCCGGCGTGTCGTAGCTGGCCACACCCGCCTCGCCCAGCAGGCGCCGCGCCGGCGCCATGCCGTCCCCGCCCAGCCAGCAGGACAGCACGTTGCAGCGCGCAGCGCGCGCCGTATCGGCCACCGCCTGCGCCACCTCCATCGACGGCACGATGGCGGTCGGCGCGTGCATCACCAGCACCGCGTCGACGCCCTGGTCCCGCAGCAGCGCCTGCAAGGCCTGGCTGTAGCGCTGGCCCGGCGCATCGCCGATGATGTCGACCGGGTTGCCGTGCGACCAGTTGGCCGGCAGTACCTGGTCGAGCTGGTCCAGCGTGGCCGGCGCCAGCTCCGCCAGCGTGCCGCCGCTGCCCACCAGCGCGTCCGTCGCCAGCACGCCCGGCCCGCCGCCATTGGTCAGGATCGCCAGCCGTTCGCCGGCCAGCGGCCGGCCGCTGGCCAGCGTTTCCACGGCATCGAACAGGTCCTCGGTGCCGAGCACCCGCAGCATGCCGGCGCGCCGGATCGCCGCGTCGACCACCGCGTCGGCGCCGGCCAGCGCGCCCGTGTGCGAGGCGGCCGCCCGCGCGCCTTCGGCAAAGCGCCCCGCCTTCACCGCCAGCACCGGCTTGCTGCGCGCCGCCGCGCGTGCCGCCGACATGAACTTGCGCGCCGCCCGCACGTCTTCCATGTAAAGCAGGATGGCATGGGTGCTGCGGTCGCCGGCCAGGTAGTCGAGCACGTCGCCGAAATCGGCATCGCTGCTGTCGCCCATCGAAATGAAGCGCGAGAAGCCGATCTGGCGCGAGCGCGCCCAGTCCAGGATGCCGGTCACCATGGCGCCCGACTGCGACACGAATGCCAGCTTGCCCGGCAGGGCCGGCAAATGCGCGAAGCTGGCGTTCAGGCCGATGCCGGGCACCAGCAGCCCGACGCAATTGGGGCCGAGGATGCGCAGCAGGTGCGGCCGCGCGGCGGCCAGCATGGCTTCCTTCTGCGCCGCGTCCAGCCCCGCCGTGATCACCACCGCGGCCTTGCAGCCCAGTTGGCCCAGTTCCGCCACCAGCCCGGGCACCGTGGCCGGCGGGGTGCAGATCACGGCCAGGTCGGGCGCCTGCGGCAGCTCGCGCACATGATGGAAAACCTGGCGCCCGGCCAGCGTGCGGTACTTGGGGTTGACCGGCCAGACCGGGCCGCCGAAGCCGCCCTGCAGGACGTTGGCCAGCACCGTGGCGCCGACGCTGTGCGGCCGCTCGGAGGCGCCGATCACGGCCACGGAGCGGGGCTGGAACAGGTATTCAAGATTGCGGATACTCATGCTTTCCTCTCATGCGGGATGCCTGGTTGACCAGGAAACAGGCCAGGCTGGCGGCTACCGCCACGGCCAGCCCGGGTGCGCCGATGGCCCCGAACTGGAAGGCTTGCCCCACCGGGGGCACGTACAACACCCGCCGCAGCAGGGCGCCGGCCACCGCCGCCACCACGGACCCGGTGGGGTGGGCGGCGGCGCGCCGCCGCGGCAGGTTGGAAAAGATCAGCGACAGGTTGACCAGCACCAGCGCGGCAAAGCCGGCCGCCCGCGCCGCCGCTTCCGGCAGGCTGGCCAGCGCCCAGCCGTAAGCCAGCGCCACGGCCAGCAGGCCGGCCGCGCCCTGCAGCAGCGCGCCAAGCAGCGCCTGCCGGTCCAGCAAAGGACTGCCGGCCCGGCGCGGCGGGCGCGCCATGGCCTCGGCATCGGAGCGTTCATTCTCGAATGCCAGCGAACAGGCCGGGTCGATGATCAGCTCCAGGAAGGCGATATGCATGGGGAACAGCAGCACCGGCCAGCCCAGCACCGCCGGCAGCAGGGCGATGCCGGCAATCGGCACGTGGATCGCGAACACGTACGACATCGCATTGCGCATATTGGTGAAGATGCGCCGCCCGAGCCGGATGCCGCGCACGATGGAGGCGAAATTATCGTCCAGCAGCACCAGCGCCGCCGCCTCGCGCGCCACGTCGGTGCCGCGCCCGCCCATGGCGATGCCGACGTGCGCCGCCTTCAGCGCCGGGGCGTCGTTGACGCCGTCGCCCGTCATCGCCACCACCTCGCCGTTGGCTTTCAGCGCTTCCACGATGCGCAGCTTCTGCAGCGGGCTGATGCGGGCGCAGACCGCGGCTTGCGCCATGCGGGCCTGCAGCGCGCGGTCGTCCAGCCGCTCCAGCTCATCGCCCGCCAGGACCGGCCCGGCCGGCAGGCCGGCGCGGGCGGCAATGCTGGCCGCCGTGACGGGATAGTCGCCCGTGATCATGATGACGCGGATGCCCGCCGCGCGGCACTGGCCGACCGCTTCCGGCACTTCCGCGCGCAGCGGGTCGGCCAGGCCGACCAGGCCGAGGAAGCTGAACGCGAAGCCTTCCTGGCCTGGCGGCAGGCTGCCGGGCGCATGCCGGGCCTGCGCCACGCCCAGCACCCGCAAGCCCTGCCCGGCCATGCGGTCGACGGCGGCGCGCAGCGCGTCCAGGCGCTCCGCCTCCAGCCGGCACAGCGCCGCAATCGCCTCCGGCGCGCCCTTGGCGGCGACCGTGGCCGGCTGGCCGGCGCCTTCATCCCAGGCCAGCGACATGGCGCGCAGCGCCGGCGCCAGCGGGTATTCGCGCAGGGGCGCATCCTGCCGCAACGGCCCGGCCAGGGCATGGAAAGCCTGCTCCATCGGATCGGTGGCGCGCGGCTTGCTGGCCAGGGCGGCAAAGCGCAGCAGCTCGGCGAAGGGCGGCGCCAGCGCCGCCTGCCCGGCCGCCAGCTGCTGGAAGGCGCCGCCGGCGTACAGCATTTCGACGGCCATGCGGTTTTCGGTCAGGGTGCCGGTCTTGTCGGTGCACAGCACGGTGATCGAGCCCAGCGCCTCGACCGAGGCCAGGCGCCGGGTCAGGACCTGGGCGCGCGCCAGGCGCCAGGCGCCGATGGCTGGAAACACCGTCATGATGACCGGGAATTCTTCGGGCAGCAGCGACATGGCCAGCGCGATGCCGGCCAGGATGGCCGGCAGCCAGGCGCCGCCGCGCACGCCGTACAGCACAGTGGTCAACAGGCTGACCGCCACCCCGGCCAGCGCCATCAGGCGCACCAGGCGGTTCGAGTCGCGCTGCAGGGGCGACAATTCGGTGCCCACGGCCTGCAGGCTGAGGCCAATCCTGCCCAGTTCGGTGCGCACGCCGGTGGCCGTCACGCGCGCCAGCCCGTCGCCCTGCACCACCAGGGTGCCCGACCACAGGAAAGGCATGTCTTCGCCGCCGGGCTGCGCCGGCGGCAGGCGGTCGCCGGCGGCGCGCTTGCCGACCGCCCAGGCCTCGCCGGTCAGCAGCGATTCGTCGACGCGCAGCCCGTTGGCCTGCAGCAGCACGGCATCGGCGGCCACCCGGTCGCCTTCAGCCAGCAGCAACAGGTCGCCGCGCACCAGCTCACTGCCGGCGATGCGCTGCGGCCGGCCGTCGCGCAGCACCAGGGCGCGCGGCGAACTGAGGTCGCGCAAGGCTTGCAGGGCGCGTTCGGTGCGCCCGGACTGGAACAGGGTCAGGCCGATGGTCAGCCCGACCATGCCCAGCAGGACGGCGCCTTCCAGCCAGTCGCCCAGCGCCAGGTACAGGCCGGCCGCCCCCAGCAACAGCAGGAACATCGGTTCGCGTACCGTCTGCAGCAGCACGGCCAGCAGCCGCTGCCGGGCTACCGGCAGGCTGTTGGGCCCATCCTCGGCCAGGCGGCGCCGTGCTTCGGCGCTCGCCAGGCCCTGCCAATCCTCTTCCTTCATGCTTGCCCTCCCGGCCACGCCGACGGACACACCATACCGGGCCAGTACGCCACCGCATATGACCGATGTCAAGTCCGGCGGGATTCGCCGCGATCGCGCCAAACCTGATCCAGGTCATGGAAGCCCGGGATATCCCGTTGCAGACTGCCCCTATCACATAAGGGAGGTCACTATCATGCCATACCGTACCATCGTGATTCATACCGATTGCGGCCCGAACAGCGAGGCCCGCGTCGCGCTGGCGGCCGGCCTGGCGCTGCGCCAGGATGCCCACCTGGTCGGCGCCGCCATGACCGGGGTGCCGCGCTACATGCGCGCCGGCAGCCTGTTCGAAGGCAGCGGCGTCATGATCGGCGACTATCTGAAGGCCGCCGGTGAGCGCGCCGAGCGCGCCCTGGCCCAGTTCGAGGAGGTCGCCGCCCGCCTCGGGGTGGCGTCGCGCGAGCAGCGCCGGATCGACGACGATGCCTATGCCGGCCTGTGCCTGCAGGCGCGCTACGCCGACCTGCTGGTGCTGGGCCAGGCCGATCCCGCCAGGCGCGACGAAAGCGCCCTGCTGCAGGACCTGCCGGAATACCTGGTCATGAACTGCGGCAAGCCGGTCCTGCTGGTGCCGCGCAGCGGCCAGTTCGACGGCGCCGGCCAGCACCCGCTGGTGGCCTGGAACGGCAGCCTGGAGGCCGCCAAGGCCATCACGGCCGCCCTGCCGCTGCTGGCGGCAGCCCGCCATGTCACGCTCGCCATCTTCGGCGACTCGCCTGCCCATGGCGAAGAGCCGGGCGCCGACATGGCGCGCTACCTGGCGCGCCACGACGTCAAGGTCGAGGTGGTGCGGCGGCCTCCGGCCGGCAACGCGGGCCAGGCGATCCTGTCGCTGGCGTCCGACGTCGGCGCCGACCTGCTGGTGATGGGTGCCTATGGCCACAGCCGTTTCCGGGAGATGATCCTGGGTGGCGCCACCCGCACCATCCTGGCCAGCACCACCCTGCCCACCTTGCTGGCGCACTGAGAAAGGCTGCGGCATGGAACTTGATGCACTGCACGAGCGCCTGTTCGAGCTGATCGGCGGCACCCTGGCGCTGCCTGCCGGCCAGTTCGGCCCCGCCTTCCGCGACCTGGTCGCCACGGTCGAGGAGGACTTCCGCCGCGAAGAGGAAATCATGGACACCTTCCAGTGCGCCGACGCCCACCTGCACCGCGAGCAGCATGCGCGCGTGCAGGCCGGCCTGCACCACGCGGCAGCGGCGCTGGAACAAGGCGACCATGCGCCGGCCCAGCGCGCCCTGGCGGCCCTGCGCGACTGGCTGCCGATCCATATCGAGACGCTCGACCGCCACCTGCCGCGCAGCTTGCGCGCCAACTGAACCGGAGGACACCATGTACAAGACCATTGTGCTGCATGCCGATGCCACGCGCAGCGCCCCGCTGCGCCTGCGCATCGCCGCCATGCTGGCCGAGCAGCAACAGGCGCACCTCGTATGCGCCGCCATGACCGGCATTTCGCGCTATGTCTACGGCCCGCACGACGATATGCCGCACGACGTGATGCGGCCCGACCTGGCGCAACTGGCCACCGCGCGCGCGCGCCAGGTGCTGGAAGAACACGCGCGCCAGGCCGCCAGCCTGGGCGTGCAATCGTGCGAACAGCGCCTGGTCAACGATGACGCCTACGGCGGCCTGGTACTGCAATCGCGTTATGCCGACCTGGTGGTGGTGGGCCAGGCCGACCGCGAAGACCCGGCCACGGGCGCCCTGCTGCAGGACTTGCCGGAATACGTCATCCTGAACGGGTGCTGCCCGGTGCTGGTGGTGCCCTTCGCCGGCCATTTCGCCACGATCGGCAAGACGGTGCTGGTGGCCTGGGATGGCAGCATCCAGGCGGCGCGCGCCGTCGCCCAGGCGATGCCGCTGCTGGCCAGTGCGGCGCGGGTGGTGGTGGTCATCGTCGATCCCGTGATTGGCGACGACGAACATGGCGAGGAGCCGGGCGCGGACATCGCCCTGCACCTGGTGCGCCATGGCGTGAACGTGGAGGTGCGCACGGTGGCGAGCGCTGGCGACGTTGGCGAAAGCCTGCTCGCGACGGCCGACCAGGCCGGGGCGGACTTGCTGGTGATGGGCGCCTACGGCCATCCCCGCCTGCGCGAAATCATGCTGGGCGGGGCCACGCGCACCATCCTGCAGGCGGCGACGCTGCCGGTGCTGCTGTCGCACTGACGGTGCCGCTTATTTGCGCAGCGAGTTTTTTTACCGCCGGATCAAGCACTTAGCCGGCGGTGGCAAGCCTTGTTAACAGGGTTTTCCACAGAAACCGTTAACAACTCCCGGCTAGCGGTTGTCGATGCGCGCAATGCCGCCGCGCCGGCCGTTGCGGTCGAAGGCCGCCACCTGGATCGGGCCGCGCTCCTCGATCGGCCCCCGCACCAGCGGGCTGCCGGCATGCGGTTCGCTGCCGTCGCTGGTGTAGCGCAGCGCCAGTCCCGGCAGCATGTGGTTGGCGTGGACCTTGCCTTCTTCGCGCACCAGGCCGGGCGGCGCGATGCGGTAAGCCACCGGACCGCCGGCCCACCGTTCCAGGTCGAGGCGCGGCAGCACGCGCCGCCCCAGTACGTTGACGAAGCCCGACCAGGCCGCGCGGTGCAAGGCGTCCTGTTTGGCGGGATCCGTTTCATTGGCCCAGGCCGGGTCGGCCGCCCATGCCCGTTCCGCCATGGCCATCAGGCGCGGCATCAGCAGGTACTCGAAATCCGCCGGTTCGCGCACGGTTTCCGTAAACAGGGTCGACTCCAGGCCGCGCATGCGGGGTCCCTTGGCGGGGATGAAGTCGTACACCGCATCCAGCTCCGTATAGCTGGCCCAGTAGACCCCGATCTCCTCGGGGTTCTGGTTGTGCGCCATGTCGAAGTACAGGCGGGTGGCCGGCACCTGCACCGTGTCGTAGCCGGCATTGGCCAGGCGCTCGGCCAGGTCGGCCGCATCGCCGACATTGTTCCAGGCATACACCGTGAAGCCGCGCTGGGCGAAGCGCGGGTTGGGCACCAGCTTGTGCTTGCCGTTGCTGCCCACCTGGCGCGCGCCGAGCTCCTCCCAGCCTGCCGCGCGCAAGCCCTGCCTGCGCAGGATGCCGTCGACCCGGTCGAAGAAGTGATCCCACAGGTCGGCCGTGCTGGCCAACTGGTGGCGCGCCATCAGCTCGCGGCTGCGCGGCGACTTTTCCCATGCGCCGGCGGGCAGCTCGTCGCCGCCCAGGTGCAGCGTGCGCAGCGGCACGCCGGCCTCGCGGTGCAGCGCTGCCACCTGCTTCACGACATGCTCGATGAAGGCGTAGCTGGACTCCATGCCCGGGTTCATCACGTTGTCGCTGAAGCGCTGCGCCGAGTAATATTCCGAGCGGTCCGCAAGATCGTTCAGCAGGAACTTCGCGGCATCGGGCTTGCCCTCCGCTTTCAGGCGCTGGTAGCGCGCCTGCATGGCGATCACGGCTGCGCGCGCATGGCCCGGCATCTCGATTTCCGGGATGACGTCGATGTGGCGCGCCGCCGCGTAACGCAGGATGTCCTTGTAATCGTCGCGGCTGTAATGGCCGCTGCCGTGCGGGTCGTCGGTGCGCGGGCCGGAGCCGTAGGCTGGCGGCAGGCGCACGCCGGGACGGGCGCTGTGGCCGCGCACCGCGCCGATGGCGGTCAGCTCCGGCAGGCCGGCGATTTCCAGCCGCCAGCCTTCGTCATCGGTCAGGTGGAAATGCAGGGTATTCAGCTTGAAGCGCGCCATCAGGTCCAGCACGCGGAAAACGGCCTGCTTCGGCTGGAAATTGCGGCTGACATCCATCTGGAAACCACGGTAGCCGTAGCGCGGCGCATCGACGATGCGCACCAGCGGCAGCTCCACCGCCCCTGCCTGGGCGCCCCTGGCCGGCAGCGGCAGCAGGTCGCGCAGCGATTCGAGGCCGCGTGCGACCCCCGCCGCGCTGTTGCCGGTGATGGCAATGCCGTCCTTGCCGACTGCCAGCGTGTAGGCTTCCGGCGAGGCCTGGCCGGTGACCTTGCCGAGCGCAAGGCGCAGCGTGGGGCCTGCCTGTCGCACATGGCCCGGCCAGTACTGCTGCAGCAAATGCTGCGCCAGCGCGGCTTCGTTTTTCAGGCTGGCGCCGGCAACGACCGCTGGCGCCCCTGCCAGGCGCAAGGTGCCCTGTCCCCGGTCGGCCTGCAGCGGCGTCGGGAACACCACCGGCAGCGCACTGTCCGGCAGCACGTCGGCGCCGGCATTGCGGCGGTACAGCTCCTGCGGCGTGACGGTGGCCGGCATGTTCGGATGCCGCGCCAGCTGCTCCAGCGCCGGCAGCGGCATGCCCTGGTAGTCCTCGATCGCCTGCGCCGCCTCGGGCGCGGCATCGTAGACCAGGTACAGGCCCGAAGGCGCCTTGTACGGCTTGGCCGGGCCAAGTGGCGGATGGTAGGCGGCCGCCATCGCCTGCCCGGGCGCCAGCCCTTCGAAGCCAGGTCCCGGCCGCAGGCGGAACAGGTCGCCGCCCAGGTGGTCGATCACGAGATTGCCCGGCACGGCGCCCTTCGGCACTTCGTCCATGCAGTTGAAGTAGATGGACCAGCCCTGCGCGGGCAAGGGTTTGCTGTCAAGGTTGGCCACGTGCAGGCGTGCCGTCATGGTGCCGGCGGGGGCCGGCCCGCCAGCCTCGCCGGCAATCTCCCATCGCACCTGCAAACGCCCGGCGGCGGCATATTGCGCGGGCGCTTCGGCACGCGCAAGCGGCGCGGCCATCGTCGCCAACAGCGCCAGGCTAAGGACGGCGCCAGCCAGGCGCCACGTCGTTGGAGGAGCGTTTTTCGTGGTCATGGGCGTGCAAGATATCACGAAAATCGTGGCGCGAAGTGGCCAGCCATGCTTTGCCGTCCCCCAGCAGCGCCTGCACCACCAGCGCGACACTCAGGAAAGCCGGATACTCCCAGCCGCCGCCCTGGCTGGTGAACACCCAGCCGTTCGGCACGTGGACAAAGGTCGCCACCAGCATGACCGGCAACAGGCCGAGTGCAACGTGGCGTGCGTAAATGCCCAGCACCATCGCCAGCCCGCCAAACAGTTCGGCCGCAAAGACCGGGTAAGCGGCCCAACCGGGCAAGCCGACACTTTCGAAGAATTTTGCCGTGCCCGGCAAGGTGAACACCCACAGCTTGAGCAGCGCGTGCGCTATCCACATGACGCCCAGCGCAATACGCAGGACGGTTGCCCCGATTTCTGAACTTCGCATATGACCTCCCGTTGAATTGGACAGGCTTTAATGTACTATTGCAAAAACGCATAGAGAATAGGCGACAATGAAATCCAGCAATGCGAAAACGCAATACGAACTGGCGCCTGCCGACCTCCAGCTGATCCTGGCGCTGGCACGCGGCGGCAAGCTCGCTGAAGCCGGCGAGCGCCTCGGCCAGGATGCCTCCACCGTGTTCCGCGCGCTGCAGAAGGTCGAGCGCGGGCTGGGCGCGCCCCTGTTCGAGCGGTCGCGCTCCGGCTACCGCCCCAACGAACTGGCGCAGGCGCTGGCCGACCATGCGGAGAAAATGGAATCGGTGCTGGAGCAGGCCCGCTCCACCCTGCAGGCGGAGCCGGGCCAGGTGGCGGGCAACGTGCGCATCACCACCACCGACACGGTGCTTTACGGCCTGGTGGCGCCCGCGTTGAAGGAACTGCATGCGCGCCATCCCTTGCTGGATTTCGAACTGTACGCCGGCAACGAGCTGGCCAACCTGAGCCGGCGCGACGCCGACATCGCCGTGCGTGCAACGAGGAAGCCGCCGCCCTACCTGGTCGGCAAATGCCTGGGACCGATCCGCGTCGCCCTGTACGGCGCGGCCACGCGCCGCGGCCCGCACTGGGAAGACGTCGCCGCCGGCAAGTGCCCCTGGATCGCGCCCGACGACGCCATGCCGGACCACCCTTCCGTACTGTGGCGCCGCAAGCACTTCCCGGCGGTCGCGCCGGCCTTCAAGGTGAACAGCATCCTGGGCGTGGCGGAGCTGGTCGAACTGAACCTCGGGGTCGGCATCCTGCCCGTCTTCCTCGCCAGGCACCGTCCCGGCCTGCGCCAGTTGACCGAAGAACTGGACGACAGCTCGACCGACCTGTGGCTGCTCACGCATGCGGAATCGCGCCACTTGCGCAGGATCGCCACCGTATATGGCTACCTGGCGGACAACATCAGGCTCGAATAAGCGCATCATCAAAACCGGCAACCCCGCTAACAAAATCAGCCAGGCTACTTGACCACCCTGCGCATGGCCGGGATCATGGGCACGCCCATGAACCGAGACGGGAATAGCCTGATGCGAGTCGAACGTGCGAGATTGGAGGCGCCGCCATCCAGCGGCGGGGATGTGGCCAGCAAGCAGGCCACGGCAGCCAAGTACTACCGGCCCGAGCTGGACGTGCTGCGCTTCTTCGCCTTCCTCTTCGTCTTCATCACGCACCGCAACGACCTGGCCCCGATCGACCGCGCAAGGCATCCCTGGCTCGACGCCTTGTCGCAGATCGGCGTGTACGGCGTTCCGGTATTCTTCCTCCTGAGCGCTTTCCTGATCACCGAGCTGCTGGAACGTGAACGCAGCCTGACCGGCGCCATCAACGTGCGCGCCTTCTACGCGAGAAGGATATTGCGCATCTGGCCACTGTATTTCCTGGTTTTCTTCGGCCTGGTCTTACTGAACAACTTCCTGCCGGGCGCCGGCGCGGATTCGCCCACCAAATGGCTTTTCTTCATGCTGTTTGCCGGGAACTGGTACATCACGTTCAATGGCTGGATCGAGTACCCCGTCAACCCGATGTGGAGCCTTTCGGCCGAAGAGCAGTTCTACATTACGATTCCATTCCTGGCCCTGCTCACGCGCCGCGCGCTCATCGCCGTGAACGTCGCGCTGCTGGCCGTGTCCTACGGGACCATTGTCTACTATGCCAGCGGCTTTTCCCCCACCTCCGGCTTCAGCGGCCAATGGACCAACAGCTTCGTGCAATTCCAGTTCTTCGCCGCCGGCATGCTGCTGGCGTTGTTGCTGCGCGGCCGGCAGCCAGGCTGGCATTCAGCCGCCCGCATCGCGCTGCTGGCCTGCGCGGTCGGTCTATGGCTGGCGGCGTTCGGCGTCTTCGGCATCAAGGCCGATTTCCCCCGCTCCACCGTGGCCCAGAGTCTGGCCGGCTGGCCGCTGGTGCTGGCGGGGGCGGTGCTGATGCTGGTCGCGCTGCTCGGCATGCCGCAGCGCTTCCTGCCCAAGCCGCTGGTCTACCTCGGGCGGATTTCGTATGGCCTGTACCTGGTCCACATCTTCTTTTTCTGGCTGGCGTACGACAAGTTCGCACCGTCGCTGACCGCCTTCAGTACCGCCATCGGGCTCGGCGCCTGGCGCAACACGGTAGGCGCCGTGCTTGCCTTTGCGGCAAGCGTGCTCCTGGCCTCCGTGCTGTACCGTGCCGTGGAAATGCCGTTCCTGCGCCTGAAGCGGCGTTTCACGGTCGTTCCCTCGCGCGACTGAGGGCATGGCGATGGGTGATTTTCAACAAAAAATCAAAAGTCATTCTCAGATTGAGGGCTTAATCCGCAAATAGTGCGCCGGTAGACTGCGATCCATTCAAAACCCAAGGAGTGTTTGCAATGAGATCCTCTACCGCCCTGCTGGCCCTTGCCACCGGCGCTTTCGCCATCGGCACCACTGAATTCACCCCTATGGGGCTGCTGCCCGTGATCGCCGACGGCGTGCAGGTCAGCATCCCCACGGCCGGCATGCTGGTATCCGCCTATGCGGTCGGCGTGATGGTGGGCGCCCCGGTCATGACGCTGCTTTTCAGCCGCTTCGGCAAGCGCGCGGCGCTGATGTCGCTGATGCTGGTCTTCACCATCGGTAACCTGCTGTCGGCTTTCGCACCGGGCTACACCACCCTGCTGCTTTCGCGCCTGGTCACCAGCCTCAATCACGGCGCCTTCTTCGGCATCGGCGCTGTGGTCGCGGCCAGCGTGGTGCCCAAAGAAAAGCAGGCCAGCGCCATCGCCGCCATGTTCATGGGGCTGACGCTGGCCAATATCGGCGGCGTGCCCGCCGCCACCTGGATCGGCCAGCAAGTGGGCTGGCGGGTCGCCTTCGCCGGCACCGCCGCCCTGGGCCTGCTGACGATTGCCGCGCTGTGGCTGGCCCTGCCGAAGGGCGAACCCGGCACCGCGCCGGACGTGCGCCGCGAACTGAAGGTGCTGGCCCGTCCCGAAGTGCTGCTCGCCATGGGCACCACCGTCCTGGGCTCCGGCGCCATGTTCGCCCTGTACACCTATGTGGCGCCCATGCTGGCCGATATTACGCATGCCGGGCCGGGCTTCGTGGCCTTCGCCCTGGTGCTGATCGGCATCGGCTTCACCATCGGCAACAGCCTGGGTGGCCGCCTGGCCGACTGGTCGCTCGATGGCGCCACCAAAATCATCCTCGCTGCACTGGCGCTGACGATGCTGGTCCTGCCGCTGGCATTGGCCACGCAAACCGGCGCCGCGATCGGCATGGTGGTGTGGGGCGCCGCAGCCTTCGGCATCGTGCCGCCGGTGCAGATGCGCGTGATGCAGGCGGCGGCGCAGGCGCCGGGCCTGGCTTCCTCCGTCAACGTCGGGGCGTTCAACCTGGGGAATGCGCTTGGCGCGGCCCTCGGCGGCCTGGTAATCGGCCAGGGCTTCGGCTACGCCGCCGTGCCGCTGGTCGGCGCCGCCCTCGCCGCCGGCGGCCTGGCCCTGGTCTGGATCGGCAATGCCGGCCGCCGCGCCGCGGTAACCGCCCCATCTTCGATCTGATTCAAGGAGCAACACATGAGCAACATCCCGTCATTTGGCGTCGGCACGTTCCGCCTGGCCGGCCAGGCCGCGGTCGATTCGGTGCGCAACGCCCTGGAACTGGGCTACCGCGCGGTCGACACGGCGCAGGCCTATGGCAACGAAGCCGACGTCGGCCAGGCCATCGAGGCCAGCGGCATCGATCGCGCCAGCCTGTTCGTCACCACCAAGGTGTGGACCGAAAACCTGTCCCGCGGCAAACTGGTGCCCAGCCTGCGCGCAAGCCTGGATAAGCTGCGCACCGATTATGTCGACCTGGCCCTGATCCACTGGCCGGCGCCCGGCAATGGCGTGGAACTGCCCGAGTACATGGAAGCGCTGGCCGAAGCGAAGCAACTGGGCCTGGCGCGCCGGATCGGCGTCTCCAACTTCAATATCGCACTGACCCGGCAGGCCATCGACGTCGTCGGCCGGGGCGGGATCGCCACCAACCAGGTGGAGCTGAGCCCTTACCTGCAGTGCCGCGAGCTGGCGGCCTTCCTGCGGGAGCAAGGCGTCGCCGTGACGTCGTACATGACGCTCGCCTACGGCAAGGTGCTGCAGGATCCTGTGCTGGCCCGCATCGCGGAAAAGCACCAGGCCACGGTGGCGCAAGTGGCGCTGGCCTGGGCGCTGCAACTGGGCTACGCCGTGATCCCTTCGTCCACCCGCCGCGAGCACCTGGCGAGCAACCTGCTGGCCCGCGAGCTCAGGTTCGATGCGGAAGACATGGCCCTGGTGGCCACGCTGGAGCGCAATGGCCGCGAGGTCAATCCGCCCGGCCTGGCGCCGGTGTGGGATTAATCGCCGGCAGTCCTGCATCGGGCTGCCAGCCGCCGCCCAGCGCCTTGTACAGCCGCACATGGCTGGCCGCAAGGTCGACTGCCGACAGCGCCAGCGCATCCTCGCTGGCCTGCAGCGCGGCAAAGCTTGACAGCACCGCGTCCAGCGTCACCGAGCCGTCCGCATACCCGGCCAGCGCGATGCCGGCCGCGCGTGCCGCCGACCCGGTGGCCGATGCCAGCATGGCGCGCCGCTCGCGCGCCGCGCCCAGGCTGACCAGCACATCCTCGACTTCGCGCAAAGCCGCCAGCACGCTGTTGCGGTAAGCGGCATAACTTTCCTGCACGGCGGCCTGGCCGGCAGCCACGCGGGCCTGGCCGGCGCCACCGTCGAAGGCAATGCCGCTGATGGCACCGAACAGGCCGCGCAGCAGACTGCCGCTGCCGCCAAAGCCGACGCCATGCAGCCCGATGCTGCCTTCCAGCCGCACCATCGGCTTGCGCGCCGCGTCGGCCTGCTGCAGCCGGGCCAGGGCGGCGTCGACCCGCGCCGCCGCTGCCCGCACGTCCGGCCGTTGGCGCAGCGTATCGGCCGGCAGGCGCATTGCCAACGCCTCCGGCGCCCGCGGCACTTCCGCGCCATTGCCCAGTTGCGTGACCAGGGCGCCCGGCGTGGCGCCGCACAGCAAGGCAATGCTGTGTTCCAGTTGCGCGCGGCCGGCGTCCAGGCGCGGCAGCTCGGCCATGGACAGGGCCAGGGCAGCGCGCGCCCGTTCGCGGTCCAGCTCCCGGTGGCGCGGGTTGGTGGTGGCCGCCAGCGCCGCCAGCACCAGGTGGCGCCGCACGGCGCTGTCGGCCGCTGCCCGCCGTTGTTGCATCCCACGCAGTTCGATATAGGCCAGGGCCACTTCGGCCGCGACGCTGACCTGGCCGTCGGCCAGCGTCAGTTGTTCCGCCTGCAGCGCGGCGGCGCTGGCGGCCAGGCCGGAGCGCCGGTAGCCATACAGGTCCGGCTCCCAGCTGGCGTCAAGCCCTGCCCGGTAGCTGCTCTGGCTGGCGGCCGGGCGCTGCTGGACATTTTCGGCCGAGGCATTGACCGTGACCTGGCTGGACAGGCCGGCGCCGGCCAGGTCGCGCAAGGCGCGCGCCTGTTGCAGCCGGGCCGCGGCGCCGGCCAGCGTGGCATTGCTGTCCAGTGCCTGCGCCACCAGCGCCGCCAATTGCGGGTCGTCGAAACGCTGCCACCATCCGGCCAGCTCGGCGTTGCCGCTGCCGGGCCATGGGCGGTACCAGCTTTCCGGCAATGGCAGCGCCGGGCGCTCCGGCGCCAGGCTGGCCAGGTCAGGCTGCAGCTTGCCGGTGGCGCAGCCGGCCAGCAGCGAGCCGGCCAGCAACAGCGGAAGAATGGAGTCACGCACGATATACCCGGCGGCAGCCCGGCGGTACCGGGCTTGCCTGCACCGCCCCCGCCTCAGTTGATGGCAATCTTTTTCGACGATGCGTTCGGCTTCTTCGGCAGGGTCAGCACCAGCACGCCATCGGCGTACTTCGCTTCCACGCCGGCATCGTCGATCGCTTGCGCCAGCGCGAAACTGCGGCTCTGCTGCCCGAAATAGCGTTCGCTGCGCAGGGACTTGCCTTCCTTCTGTTCGCTTTCGCGTTTCAGCTCAGCGGCAATCGTGACCTGGTTTCCCTCGACATTGACGTGGATGTCTTCCTTCTTCACGCCTGGAATCTCAGCCTTGACGGTGTAGTTCCTGTCATCTTCCGACACATCCATCTTGATGCGCGGCTCGACGTTCCAGTCGCGCAGGGCCGGGCGCAGGTTGAAGTCGCGCATCCATTCTTCCAGGCCCTGGAAGGGTTCGAAGCGGGCAATATCGCCAAACGGATCGAATCGGGTCAGGTGGTTCGCCATGGTTGTCCTCACTTTCTGTTGGATTGACGGCATCCGACGGACGCCTGCAAGCCATGTTATGGAGGATGCAAGGACAAGAAAATGACTTAAATCAAGAACCGCCGGGAGTGGCGGGCGCGCCACTGGCGCCCCGCCTTGCCGGCGTCAGGCCAGGCCTTGGACGAAGCGGCCATGCTCCGGCATGCCGCTGACGGCGCGCCGGATGGTGTCGCGCACCATGGCGAAGTGCTGCTGCAGTTTCGGCAGCTCCATCAGCTCGATCAGCGGATCGCCCCGTTCCGGCACCACGCCCAGCCCCATCAGGATGGAAATGTGGGACTGCACCTGGAAGCCGTCGGGATCGTAGATCACCACGCGGCCCGTGTCGCGGAACAGTTCGATCTGGTGGCGCAGCGTGTCCGGCACCTGCATATTGGCGCAGTAACGCCAGAATTCGGAATCGTCGCGCTGGGTCACCTTGTAGTGCAGGATGATGAAGTCGCGCACGGATTCGTAGCGCTCGCTGACCAGCCGGTTGAATTCATCCGCCAGCGCGGGCTTGAAGTCACGGTCCGGGAAATACTGGATCAGCCAGCCCACCGCGTTCTCGATGATGTTGATGCTGGTCGACTCCAGCGGTTCCAGGAAGCCGCTGGACAGGCCGACCGCCACGCAATTCTTGATCCACGACTTGCGGCGGCGGCCCGTCGTGAAGCGCAGCTGGCGCGGGGTGTCCAGCGCCGCGCCATCCAGTCCGTCCAGCAGCACGCGCGACGCTTCCTCGTCGCTGGTGAAGCCGTTGCAGTACACGTGGCCGTTGCCGGTGCGGTGCTGCAGCGGGATGCGCCAGGTCCAGCCGGCGCTGCGCGCGGTCGACATCGTGTAAGGCGTGAGCGGCTCCACCTTCTCGCACGGCACCGCCTGCGCGCTGTTACACGGCAGCATGGCGCTCCAGTCGTCGTAGCCGGCCTGGTAGACGCCTTCGATCAGCAGGCCGCGGAAGCCCGAGCAATCGATGAACAGGTCGCCCTCCACCCGCCGTCCATCCTTCAGCTTGAGCGCCGTGATGAAGCCGGTCTCCGGGTGCTGCTCCACTTCATTGATCATGCCTTCGATGCGCTGCACGCCGCGCTGCATGGCATAGTCGCGCAGGTAAGCGGCGTACAGGCTGGCGTCGAAGTGGAAGGCATAGGAAAACGCGTTGGTCACCGCCGGCTGGTCGCCGTAGGGGAACATGAAGCGGTTGTTGCGCGCCATCACGGTTGCCGTCGACCATTCCTCGTAGGACGGCATGTCCTTGTTCTCGCGCGCCAGGCGCAGCCAGTACATCACCGCCGAGCGGCTTTCGATGGGCGGGCCGAAGTCGCCGAAGCCGTGGAAGAAGCGGTTGCCCACATGGCCCCAGTCCTTGAATTCGATGCCGAGCTTGAAGGTCGCCTGCGTCCTTTTCACGAAGTCGCCCTCGTCCAAACCGAGCGCGCGGTTGTAGTAGCGGATGGTGGGCAAGGTAGCCTCGCCCACGCCGACCGTGCCGATTTCCGGCGACTCCACCAGCACGATCTCGCAGGATTTGCCCAGCTTGAGCGCCAGCGGCGCGGCGCTCATCCAGCCGGCGGTGCCGCCGCCGACGATCACAATCTTACGTATGGCCTTGTCCGACATTGACTGCTTCCTTTTAATACGTTCCCAGCTGGATCCTGAGCACCGTCGGCTGCGCCGGCAGGTTCAGGCCGTAGTCGGTCTGGTCGCCATTCCAGTTGCGCTCCATGACCCATTTGCCGGCCGCATCGAAGCGCCCTTCCTCGACACGCGCGTACAGGGACGGCTTGCCGGCATTGGCGCCGCTGCCTTCGAAATTCAGGCGCACGTGCTGGCCGATGGCATAGAACTCATTATCGCCGACCTGGGCCAGCGCCGCACCTCCATTCGGCGATTCCGTGCCGGGCGGCTGTTCGTGCTGGTTGTTGTCGTTGCCGAACTGCCACTGGCGGAACGAGGCGGTGACCTTCCAGCCTTTTGCCGTAATGGTTTGCGGCTTGCGGTCGTCGCCTTCCGCGATGCCGAAGGTGCGCCCTTCCAGCGACCATTGGGCCCACTGCCGCGCCATCGGGCGGAAGGCGGCATAGACCGTGCCGAACGGCTCCACCATGGCCTTGTCGGTCAGCTTGGAGCCGAGCGGATAGTTGCTGTAGCTGGCGTAATCGATGCCGAACGGCGCGACGCCGATCGCACCGCGGCCGAGGATCTGGTAGATGTAGCGCGCATAGCCCGCCGCATTGCCCATCTCCGGCACGAACAGCGCGTTGTCCGGGCGCTGGAAGCGCTCCAGCGTGGCGCCCAGGCTGGTCGATTGCGGCGCGTACAGGTCCGGCGCGGCGATGTCGACATGCGGCGCGGCGGCCTTGTAGATGCCGATCACGTCATAGGTCGGGCCGCCGCTGGCGAAGTTGCCGCGCCACGGCGCCAGCGCTTCGAGCGGGTCGCGCAGGGCGTTGTTGACGTACATCGGCAAGTCGTATTCCGCCCGCCCCGCCTTGGCAATCGCCTCGATGTAGCTGGCGACGGCATAGGCATGGAAGTACTCGTCGGCATACGGGCCGTACACTTCGGACCAATTGCCGCTGGCGGCGCCAGGCTGCGGCGCCTTCTGGCGCGCCAGCACGGCCGGCGGCACCGGCTGGCGGAACGCCGCCTCGGCCGCCGGGCCGAAATCGCGTACCGTGCCGTAGGTGCCAACCTCGTTTTCAACCTGCACCATGATCACGGTGCGCTGGGCGGAATCGACCTTCTTCAAGTGTGCCATCAGGGCGACGAAGGCCTTCCTGTCCGCTTCCAGGGTCTGTGCGCCGAACGGCGACAGGCAGTAAATCACCTTGCCGTCCTTGTCGACCATGCGCGGGAAACGCTGGTTGTTGAACTTGACCCAGGCCGGCGTGTATTGGGGACCGGTGTTCTTCCAGGTGCCGAACCACAGCAGCACCAGGCGCACCTTGTTCTGGCGCGCCTGCGCCAGCAGCGTGTCGACGTAGCTGAAATCGAACTGCCCTTCCACCGGCTCCAGCTGTTCCCAGGCGACCGGGATCTCCAGTGTGTTGGCGTTAGCATCCTTGACGGCGGCCCAGACCTTGCCGAGCGCACCGGGGTAATTGCTGGAATTATGGGCTTGCGCGCCGAGGATGGTGAACGGCTTGCCGTCGACCAGCAGCGCATGGCGGCCATCCTGCTGCACCATGCGCGGCAGCGGCGCCTGGCCGGCGCCGGCATGCGCGCCCAGTGCCGCCATCAAGCAAAACGCCGCCATGAGGCGGCTGTGGGTGTTCTTCATGCGTCATCCATGTGAAAAAGGCAGCACGCCGCGGGGACGTGCTGCCAGGCCATCTTAGAACGAGTAACGCGCTTGCAGGTAGTAGCTGCGGCCGGTGAAGTTGTTGAAGTGCTCCTTGAAGCCGATATGCTGCTGCACGTACTGCTTGTACATGGCGTTGTTCAGGTTGCCGACGTTGAATGCCACGGTCATATTGTCGGTGACCTTGTACTGCAGGCCCAGGTCCAGCTGGCCGTACGCGCCGCCCCATACCGGCAGTGCGTAGTTCACGGAGTTCAGCTGGCCCTTGTTCGGGCTGTCCGGGTTCTGGTCGATACCGTCGGTGCCGTTGCTGCCGAAGGCGTTGATCACCTGCAGGTACTTCGAACGCCAGCTGTAGGCCAGGCGGGCGGACCATGGGCCGTAATCGTACAGCAGCGCCAGGTTGTAGGCGTTCTTCGACATGCCGGTCAGCGGCATGCCGCCGATCACGCGGCCGTCGGTGTCGCAGCCGGCCAGGTCACGCAGCGTATTGGCTTCCAGCGTGCCCTTCGGCGTACACCACAGGCCGGTCGGCGCGTGCATGTCCAGCTTGCTGTCGATATAGGTGTAGTTACCCGATACGCCAATGCCTTTCAGCATGCCCGGCAGCTTGTCGAAATAGTGCTGGAAGCCGAGTTCGGCGCCACGGGCACGGCCTTCGGCGCCGTTCACCGGTCCGGTGATCAGGAAATCATGACCGACGCCCGCGGTGTCCTTCAGCGTGTAGAACGAGGTGCGGTTGATGATGATGTCCTTCAGCTCCTTGTTGAACACCGACAGGGTCAGCGAACTGCCATGGCTGCCATACCATTCGGCCGTCAGGTCGACGTTGGTCGATGTGGTCGGCTTGAGCATCGGATTGCCGTTGGCATTGCCCTTGTAGTCGATCGAATCGAGCACTTGCGTCCCGTTCGAGGTGTGCGTGTTCACATGCTGTTCCAGCGAGGTGTACTGCTGCATCAGGTAGAAGTCCGGACGCGTCATGCCTTTCGACACCGCGAAGCGGAACTGCAGCTCGTTGCTGGCCTTCATGCGCAGATTCAGGCTCGGCAGGACATTGGTGTAGTTATGCTCGACCGTGCGCTTCTCGTTCAGCTCCGGAATGACCGGCACGCCCGGCGGCTGGGTGCCGGTAGGTGGGCTGAACAGGAACATGCCAACCGCCTCCGCTTGCGTCCGCACCACGCGGGTGCCGATGTTGCCGTCGACCGGGTAAGGCAGGCTGTCGAAGTTGAAACGCAGCTGGGCGTATGCCGCCTTGGTGCGCTCGTGCTGCTCGTTGGTATCGCTCGGACCGCCGAATGGCGACGGCTTCCAGTTGGTGCAGTCGCCGTTCGCCGGCGGATTGGCGCAGAAATAATTCGCGTAGCCGTGAATTTCCTTGAACATGGCCGGCGTGTTGTCGAAGGAGCCGGCCGTCGTCGACGGAGTCGGCAGGACGATCGTCGGCGGCGCCGGCACGGTGCCGTTGAAGAAGCTGTTGAAGGTGTGCGTGGTGTAGTTCTGGCCCAGGCGCGGATCGGTCAGGACGGCGAACTTGCTGTATGGCTGCCAGCTGTTGCCGACCGACCAGGACTGCGTGATGTTCTGCCATTCGTTGCCGCCGTTGCCGCCATGGGTACGGTTGGTGACCGAGTCGCGATCGGTCCCACGCACGCCGAAACGCAGGTCCTGCAGCACCGGCGAATCGAAGATGAACTTGGCGTCGAGGCGTGCAGCGGTCTGCTTCGCCACGGCCTTGTCGCGGTGCTCCTGGGCGAAGCTCCAGTAGTAGTGCGAAGGATCGGCCAGCCAGGCGCGGTCGCCGGCGTCGAAGGTATAGGTCGGCGGCGAGGTGCGCAGGTCCACCGTTTCCTTGGGCATGAAGCCGCCCAGTCCGACGGTGTTGTCGAAGCCACGGGTGGTGGCGCGCGTGCGCTGCACGTCGGCCTTGAACACCCACTGGTCGGAAGCGCGCCACTGGCCGCTCCAGGACAGGTCGGCCGTATCCGCGTTGCGGGCGGTGGTGCGCGCGTCGGTGCCGAAGCCGATGCCGTTGCTCAGGCCAAAGCCGCCGTCGCTTGGGTTGCGCAGGACGCCCGTCTGCAGCACGCCCTTGTCGTCGAACGTGGCGCCCGGATCCAGCGTGAGGGTCGAGGCCGTGGTGCTCATGAAGAAGCCGGCTTCCTCGGTGTGGATCTTGTAACGCGACTTGAAGTAGGTCAGCGAGGAGGACAGGTTGTCCTTCTTCCATTGCAGCGCGCCGTAGATACCCTGGCGGGTGCGGTCGAAGGTGTTCGAGTTCCAGCTGGCGCCCGGGCTGATCCAGCGCAACTGGCCCGGCGTGATGTCGGCGCGCGGCAGGTAGTTGCTGATGCCGAGGGCATCGCTGGCGGTGAAGATGCGCGAATGCGACAGGTCGAGCAGTGCGCCGATCTGGCCGATCTGGGTATCCCAGCGGTTGGACACCAGGCCGGACACCGCCGGCTCGGTCTTGCCGCTGCGGCTGGCGCGCGAACCTTCCACGGACACGGCAGCCTTGAAGCCCTTGAAGTCGAACGGCATGGCGGTGCGCAGGTTGACCAGGCCGCCCACGGCGCCTTCGATCTGCTCAGCGGACGGATTCTTGTACACGTCCACGCCGGCCATCAGCTCGGGCGGCACGTCCTCGAAGCTCA
>CBHWEO010000015.1:0-38922 GCA_966112955.1 uncultured Duganella sp.
TTTCGCAGATGGGCTATTCGAGCAAGCTGTTCAACCTGCGCATGACGCGCCATGAAATCGGCAGCTACCTCGGCCTGACGCTGGAAACGGTCAGCCGCACGCTGTCGGCCTTCAACGAGATCGGCCTGATCAGCGTCGACCAGCGCACCATCGGCATCAAGGATGTGGATGCATTGAAGTCCCTGCGCCGCCTGCCGCCGTCGCGCACCCGCAGCAAGCTGCCGTCGCGCGCGAAGGCCGCCGCCAGCGAAGCTACCGTGCCGCTGCTGGCGACTTTGTAAAGAGTACTACTCACCCAGCTTTGGCCCGCTTCGGCGGGCCTTTTTTTATTTGACAACCAATGCATCGCGTGCGCATAATGCAAATGCGAATCATTCTTATTTAAGGAAAAGAACAATGCAAACGTCCCCCCCTACCGAAGCCCCCAAACGCACCGCTGCTGCCGCTCCCGCCGCGCAGCAGCCAAGCCAGCCGCTGCGCCGTTTCACTACCGCCAGCCTGATGCAGGACCAGCGCGAAGTCGAGATCGAACACGCCGGCCGCATTTACCGTCTGCGCATCACCCAGTTGAACAAGCTGATCCTGACTGCCTGAGGCTTGCCCTCCCCATCGCCAGCCAGCCGCCACCGCGGTAGCCAGCCACCCCGAATCCACAGGAGTGAACCATGGCTATCGACCGCAACGACCCGATCTTCCACACGCACGCCGCAGCCGCCCGGCATCCGGAACTGATGCTGTCCGCCGTACTGCACCTGATGTCGCACTACACCGCCAACGCGGCCACGGACGGCGGCTGCGTCAAGCTGGCCTCCGTCATCGAACGCCACCTGAAAGCCCTGTCGGCCCTGCCGGAACTGGCGCCCGTGCTGCGCGCCACCTGCCAGCAATTGTGCGAACAGTGGGCCGCCGTGGTGGAGCAGGCGCGCCCGCCGCAGGAGCGCGCCGGCTTCCTGGCGCGCCTGATCGGCCGCCCCCGCCCGACCGGACTAGCCGCCTGAAAGTCGGGGGGGGGGGGGGGGACCCGGCCCCAAAGACGGCTGGGCGGCGCGGCGCCCCCCCGACTTACAAACAAAAACGCCCCGGCGCTGGCGCGCACGGGGCGTTTTTCTTGCAGGCTGGCGAAGCGGCTTAGAAAGCGTAAGCGCCAGTCAGGTAGAACGAACGGCCCATCGGGTCGGCGTAACGCGGATCGAAGCCGACCTGGTGGCCGGACGAGTTACGCAGCGACAGCGGCGGGTTGCGGTCGAACAGGTTCTTGATGCCGCCACGCACCGTCACCTGCTGGTTCACCGCCCACTTGCCTTGCCAGTCGAAGGTCATGTACGACGGCACGTGCAGGCGCATCAGCTCGTTCTTGTTGGTCGAGGTGTTGCGCACGGTGGCTTCGGCGTCGGTGTAGCCGTTGCGGTAGTTGACGATGATAGCGTTGGAGAACGCGCCGGTATCCAGGGTGTTGGTCCAACGCACCACGTTACGGAACGTCACCGCGTTGGTGATGCCGAAGTAGTTCATGTTGTTGGTCCACTGGTCGCTGGTACCCGGCACGGTGTAGTCTGCCTTGATCATGTAGGTGCCGGCCAGGGTCGAGGTCAGGTTGCCGAAGCTGAACTTCTGGCGGCCCGTCAGGTCCCAATCGATACCCTGGTTGTGGGTCTGGCCGATGTTGATCGACAGCGACTTGAACGCCCAGTAGGTGTTGCCGGTCGAAGGCTCGGTGTAGGTGGTGAACAGGTCACGGAACTTCACCGGGTCGGCAAAGGCCTGCACTTCGGAGATCGCGGATACCTTGTCGCGCATCTTCACATCCCACAGGTCGGCGCCGAACGAGAAGGCGGCGGTCGGCTCCATGCGGAAGCCGATGGTGAACTGCTTGGACTTCTCCGGCTTCAGGTCGGCATTGCCGCCGGAAATCACGTTGTACTGGGTCTTGCCAGGGCGGCAGTAGTCCGCATGTGCGATCGGGCAGGCGAAGTTACCGGCGGTGAAGCCGGCGTTCACCAGCGGCTGGCCGATGTCCAGCATCGAAGGCGCCTTGAAGCCGGTGCCGTAGGAGCCGCGCACCAGCACGGTCTGGGTTGGTTGCCAGCGTGCGGACACCTTGTAGGTGGTCGCGGATTCCTTGTTGCCCATCTTGGTGCCGGTCACGCCGTTGTCGATGGCGGAGAAGCCGTCGTAACGCACGGCGCCGGTCAGCTCGAGGCCCTTGACCACGGGCGCCAGCAGCTCGGCGAACACGCCGTAGGTGTCGCGGTCCATGTCATAGGTCGCCGGTGCGTTCAGGTTGTACACCATGCCGGTGGAGGCAGCGGTCGATGGGGTCTGCTCGTAGGCGTAGTTGCGGTAGTCGCCGCCCACTGCCACTTGCGCGGTGCCGCCTGGCAGGTCGAACAGTTCGCGCGAGCCGTGCAGGTCCACGCCCTTCAGGGTGGTGGATGCGGTGCGGATCGAGCCGTGGAAGACCGAGTTGGCGATCAGTTGCTTGGTCGCTTCGCTCTGCTGGCCGATCGGCGCGAACGGGTCGAAGGAACGGTTGGCCAGCATGTCGCGGAACTCCTTGTTCAGCGCGTAACCGCCGACGTAACGCTCGTCGATCTCGTTCTTCGACCAGGTCAGGCCAGTGTTGAAGTTCCAGCCGCCGATTTCGCCTTCGGCGCCCACCACCAGGTGGGTGGAGTCGGTGATGGTCTGGGAGTCGCGGGTGCCCCAGTCGTAGGTACGGTAGTTGCCCGATACGGATTTCACCGATGCGGCCTGCTCCGGGGTCAGGAACGGCAGCACGTTGTCCTTGTAGTACTGGGACGAGGTGGTGATGCTGAACGGCGCGGTGTTCGGGGCGATGCGCGCGGTCAGGTCCAGGCGCGACAGCGCTGCTTCGGCGAACAGGTTGATGTTGTCGTTCAGCTTGTAGGTCGCCTTGCCGAAGAAGGAATCGCGCTTGTTCTCAGGGACGATCTCGATGGTCGACACGAAGTCGAACGCGCAGTTCTGGGTGGTGGCGGTGTTGGCGATCGACTCGTAGTTCATCGCCGGGCACTTGCCGTTACGCTTCAGGTAAGGCGAGAAGCCGATCGACGCGATCTTCGGATCGTTGAAGGTGACGGACACGTTGGCCGGCACGGTGGCGGTCGAGGTGCGGTCGTAGATGTAGTTGGTGCCGTTGGCCGAGAATGGCAGGAAGGCGGTCTTGGCGAAATCGCGGTCGGTGGCCTTGAGCTGCTTGCGCTCGTCGTGGCGGTAGGTGCCGATCAGGGTCAGGCGCTCATCGGCGCTGGTCCAGCCGGAGGTGATGTTGAAGTTGCTGGAACGGCCGCCGGAGCTGTCGAAAGGCTGGCCCACGGTGGCTTCGATGGTGGTGGTCTTGACGCTGTTCTTCAGGATGAAGTTGATCACGCCCGCAATCGCGTCGGAGCCGTACAGCGCGGAAGCGCCGTCGGTCAGGATTTCCACGCGCTCCACTGCGCTCATCGGGATCGCGTTCAGGTTCACTGCGGAGCCGGAGCCCTGCGGCGCCACGCGGCGGCCGTTCAGCAGCACCAGCGTATATTCTTCGCCCAGGTCGTGGATGGAGGCGGACACGCGGCCGCCGGAGTTGGTGCCGGCTGCCACTGCATCGATGGTGAAGCCTTGCATGGAAGGCAGCGCCTGGATCAGGTCGGCCACGGTGGTGGCGCCGGTCTTGGCGATCTGCTCCTGGGTCAGGCGCTGCACTGGCAGCGCGCCTTCGACGGCGATGCGCTTGATGGCGGAACCGGTGATTTCAACACGCTGCATCGGCGCTTCCTGCGCGGCCACGTGGCCGGCAGCGACCAGCGCCAGGGCGGACATCGCCAGGCGCACGGAACGCGCACCGATCTTTTCTTGGAAAACCATTCTTTACTCCTTCGGGTTCTAAAAACGGGCGAATGAGCAAAGCGTTGCGGGTCCGTTTGCTCACCGACCGCGGATTATGCGATGAGCGAACAGGCCATTTGATAGCATTGTTATTACACTTCTGAAAGATACAGCGATAATTCGTGAGAATGTGTGAGAATCAGAATTTAATTTGAGTAAAACTTCAGCAAATGTAGTTTTAACGCAACGGTAAGGCAAAATTATTCAATATACATCGCGTCTGTAACGACCAAAACTTGCCATCTCCGCCATAAATGTGCTTGTAAATATTTGTATCAACGCGTGATCGACGCCGGCCGCCATGCCTTCCAGGCTGCCGCACACATAGATGGCCGCGCCCTCGTCCACCCAGGCGCGCAGGGGCTCCGCCTGCCGCAGCAGCAAGTCCTGCACGTATTCCTTGCCTTGCGGTCCGCGCGACCACGCCAGGTCCAGGCGCGGCAGGACGCCGGCGCGCTGCCAGGCTTCCAGTTCCTCACGATAGAAGGCGTCGTGGGCGGGATCGCGTTCGCCGAACAGCAGCCAGTTGCGCCCCTGGCCGGCGGCGGCGCGCGCCTTCAGGTGGCCGCGCAGGCCGGCGATGCCGCTGCCGTTGCCAATCAGGATCAACGGACGCGTGGCGTTTGCTTCGAGCCGGAAACGGCGGTGTTCGCGCAGGCGCAGGCGCACCGTGGCGCCCACTTCCGCCTGCTGCGTGAGCCAGCCCGAGGCCAGGCCATGGCTGCCGTCGCCGTGCCGATGCAGGCGCACCAGCAGGTGCACCCGGCCATCGGCGGGGATGGAAGCAATCGAGTATTCGCGGGGCCGGTCCGGATCGCCCGGCGCTGCCACCTGCACAAGGTCGCCCGATTCCCAGGCCGGCAATGCGGCGCCGGGCGCCGGTTCCAGTTCCAGATGGTAGATCGGGGCGCCCGCGCTGCCGGGGTTCAGGTGGTTCCGCGCGGCCAGGCGCCAGTTGGCGAAGGCCGGGGCATCCCAGTCCGGCGCGTCGCTGGTGCCGGCCAGGTGGCTCAATTGCTGGCGCCAGGCGGCGATGGCGGGCGGCGCGCTGCGGTCCACTTCCACCCGCGGGAACAGGGCTTGCGCGCCGCGCGCGGCCAGCCAGGCATCGAGCAGGCGCCCGAAGGCGCAGAAGCTGGTGTAGGCGCTGTCGCCCAGCGCCAGCATGGCGTAGTGCAGCTGGCCCAGCGCAAGGTCGCTGCGGGACATCAGGCGTTGCGCGAAACGCGCCGCGGCGTCGGGCGGATCGCCTTCGCCATAGGTCGAGGTGAGGAACAGGATGCGCTCCGCCGATTGCAGCGTGGCCGCGTCAAGCTCGTCGAAGTCGCACACGCGGTTGGCAATGCCGGCCACGCGCAGGGTTTCGCTGGTCTGGCGCGCCAGCTGTTCGGCATTGCCGGTCTGGCTGGCATAGGCCACCAGCCAGGGCGCATCCCCCGCCGCGGCGCGCGCGGCCTTCGCTTCGGCGCGGGCACGGCGCGCGCGCAGCCAGGGCAGCAGGCACACGATGCCATAGCTGGCGAGCATGGCGGCCGCCAGGCCGAGGCGGGTGGGATCATTGGTGAGGATCATTCGTCGGGATCATTCGTCTTCGAGCATTTTCCGGAAGCGGCTGCTGAGGATTTCGCGCAGGCCGCCGGCTTCGCGCAGCAGGAAGCGTGCCGCCAGCTGCTTGCGTTCGGCCAGCGCCAGGCCCTGTTGCGGACCAAGCACCGTCAGCGCAGTGGACCACGCGTCGGCGGCCATGGCGCGTTCGTGCACCACGGTGACCGATGCCAGCGCGTTCGCGATCGGCATGCCGGTGCGGGGATCGATGGTGTGCGGGCGGTGCGTTGCGTCCTGCATGAAGTATTTACGGTAGTCGCCCGATGTGGCGACGGCCAGGCCGTGCAGCGCAACGGCAATTTCGCCGGCCGCCGCGCCGGCCTGCGGCTCTTCCAGCGCGACCCACCAGGGCTGTCCGTCCGGCTTGAAACCGGCGCCGCGCAGTTCGCCGCCTGCCTCGACGAGGTAGTGGCGGCAGCCCTGCCCTTCCAGGTAATTCGCCAGCCGGTCCACGGCATAGCCTTTCGCCACGGCGGACAGGTCGAGCTGCACCCCGCCCGGCTGGAAGGCCCGCTTGCGGGGGATGTCCAGTTCCACCACGCGGCCGGCCATGGCGGCGCACACAGCGGCCACGTCGCGCGCGCTTGGCGGCGCAAAGCCGGCCTGGTCATGCCTGCCCGCCGGGCCGAAGCCCCACAGGTTGACCAGCGCACCGGCACAGGGATCGCAGGCGCCGCCGCTGTCGCGCGCCACGGCCAGCGCGTACTGCAGCACTTCGAAGAAGCCGTCGGGCAGCGTGTGCCAGGTGCAGGCGCCGGCCCGGTTGAAGCGGCCCAGGTCCGAGCCGGGCTCCCAGTGGCTCATTTCCGCCACCACCCGGTCCAGTTGCGCCTGCAGGCCAGCCTGCAGCGCGCTGCGGCCGGCACCGGACGGCGCAAGCACCACGCGGGCCGACCAGGTGGTGCCCATCGTCGTGCCGCCGAAGTCGGCAACCGCCATCCCCGCCGGCGCAGGCTCGGCGGAAATGGTGGGCGGCAGCAGGACGCGGCGCACCAGCTTACTGCGGCAGGACTTCCACGGTCGCCGCGTAAGTCACGCGGCGCGGCGGCATCTGGCGCGGGCCCGGCGCCTGGCCGGCTTGCGGCGCGGCGGCGGCAGGCCAGCTGCTCGACACCAGGTACATGCCCGCCTCCGGAATCCTGAAGCTGATTTCACCCTTGGCATCGGTCGCCATGCGGATCTCGCCCAGCGTGCCGCGATAGCGCACGCCGCCCGGGATCAGGCTGAAGGCCTGGTTGGCCGCCGGTTTGCCGTCCAGCAGGAAGCGCCAGGTTGCCTGCTCGCCCGCCCGCATATCGTTGGGGTGGGTCACCGGCACCAGCTCCAGGCCGACGCCGGTCGGCTTGAACACCGCCTCGTCCGTCTTGTTGGCGCTGACGAAGGTCTCGAGCCGGCTGGCCATGCGCGACACGTTCAGTTCTTCCGCGTTGGCCGGCACATTGGCCGCCATTTCGGCCTCGCTGCCGCGCCAGCGCTTCACTTCGCCGTTGGCCTTCCAGCTTGCCATCACGGACTGGCTCACCAGCGCGATCTTGTAGGTACCCGGCTTGGCCATCTTCACGTCGAAGGTGGAGCGCAGGCGGCCGGTCAGCGCGTTCTGCATGTCCACCCTGGCGCCGTCCGGGCCGGTAATCGTGATGCCATCCAGTTTCAAGGGCTGGTGGTCGATATCGAACAAGCCTTCGGAAATGGCCGCATCCACGGTCACCCAGGCATCCTTCGCATCCACCAGCGAGGACGACGGCAACAGCCATGGCTTGTGCGCCTGGGCGCCGAAGGCGGCGCCGGCCAATGCCAGCGCGATCAGGGTTTTGCTCAGTTTCATGGCCGGTCCTTAGGGTTTGACTTGCACGGTGACGTCGCCCAGTTCTTCCTTGCCCTTGGCGGAGAAGGATTGCGCCGATTTAGGCGGCCACGCCAGCGGCACCTTCACCAGCTCGCGGCCGCCCGCTTCGCGCGCCGCCTCGACCACCACCTGGTAATTGCCGGCCGGGAGCTTGTTCAGCGCTTCCTTCGCCAGCGGGAAGCTGAGGCTATGTTCGCCCGGGCCGCGCGTCGCGCCGCTCACGCCATCCATCGGCATCTCCACGTCGCGGCCCGACTTGCGCCACCACTGGCGCATGTCCTTGAGCCACTTGGCGCCGCCGTTGTCCTTCTTCTTGACGTCGTACAGCACGGCCAGATTGGCCACCACCTTCTGGTCGGCATTCTCCAGCCAGGCCGCCAGGTAGGGACGGTGGTACTCCGCCACGTTCAATTGCGGGATGTCGAATTTCAGCGTCAGGTCGGCCGCCATCGCGGATGCGCTCACCAGCGGCAAGCCGACAGCGATGGAATAACGAAGTTTCATAGAGTCCTCAGTGGATAAACAGTAATGCGATAAGGCAGGGAACCACGACACCCAGGCCCACCATCGGCCAGGTGAACGGCCGCTTGGCCGCGTGGAATTTCAGGATCAGCAAACCGGTAATGCAAAACACCAGGCATGCCGCCGCAAAGAGATCGATGAACCAGTTCCAGGCCGCGCCGGTATTGCGTCCCTTGTGCACGTCGTTGAGCCATGAGATCCAGCCGCGGTCCGTATGCTCGAATTCGGCCGCGCCGTCTTCCAGGCCGATGCGCACCCAGGCATCGCCGCCCGCCTTCGGCATCGGCAAATAGACTTCATCGGCCGACCATTCGGCCTCGCGTCCACCCGCCTTGAGCGACCATGTCTCGCGCAGCCAGCGCTCGCCCGCTTCCGGCAGCGGCGCCTTGCCGCCATCGTGCCGTTCCGCGAAGGCATGCAGCTCCTGCACCAGGGCGGCCGGCGCCGTCGCCTGCTTGCGCACCACCGCAGGCTTGGCCTCGATCTGGCTCGCATGGTTGAGCGTGATGCCGGTCAGCGTGAACAGGAACATGCCGAGCAGGCAGATGGCCGAGCTGACCCAATGCCACTCATGCAGGAGTTTCAGCCAGACGGCACGTTTCGCTTGGTTTTCAGGACTGCTCAAGGCTATGGCTTTCGATAAGGAACACCGCATGATAATGCAGAGCCCTTGTCAATGCAATTGAGAATCGTTATCATTTACTTGTTTTTACCTGCCCCGCAACGCCAGCCATCTCCAGTTTTGAAGGATGCAGCCAGCCCGACGCATCCAACTGGAGAGAATCTTGACCATCCGTAGCCGCAAACACCCGCTGGCCAGCCAGCCCCTGCTGAACCAATCCCTGCTTGCCATGGCCGCCATTGGCCTGCCGCTGGCCGCCCATGCCCAGGAAAAGACCATGGCCGAAGTCAAGGTCGAAGCCGCCGCCGACGTCCCGTACAAGGCCGACCGCGCGTCATCGCCCAAACTGACCGCGCCGCTGCTCGATACCCCGCAAACCATTTCCGTGATCAGGAAGGAGCTGATCCAGGAACAGGGCGCCTCCTCCATCGTCGAGGCCCTGCGCAACACGCCCGGCATCACCCTGCAACTGGGCGAGAACGGCAACACCAGCGCCGGCGACACCTTCCAGATGCGCGGCTTCGCGGCCCAGTCCTCGATCTTCGTCGACGGCATCCGCGACCTGGGCGCCGTCACGCGCGAAGCCTTCAACATCGAACAGGTGGAAGTGGCCAAGGGCCCGGCCGGCGCCGATATCGGGCGCGGCGCCGCCGGCGGCTACATCAACCTGGTGTCGAAACTGCCGGGGCGCGAGGACGCCACCGCCGCCAGTCTTGGCCTGACCCAGGGCGGCGTCAAGCGCGGCACCGCCGACCTGACGCGCAGCTTTGGCGGCAGCGGCGCCTTCCGCCTGAACGCCATGCTGCAGGACGGCAGCGCCAAAGGCAGCCGCGCCCTGGACCGTGAAAGCAAAGGCTTCGCGCCGTCGATCGCCTGGGGCCTGGGCACGCCGACCCGGCTCTACCTGTTCTCCCAGCACATCCGCCAGGACAACGTGCCCGATGGCGGCATCCCAAGCGTCGGCATGGAGGGCTTCTACAACGCCGGCGAAGCACTGCGCACGGCACCGCGCGTGGACCGCAACAACTGGTACGGCATCCAAGGCGATTACGAGAAAGTCGATGCCGACCTGGTCACCGCGAAGATCGAACACGAACTGGCGCCCAACACCACGCTGACCAACACCACACGCTGGGGCAAATCGAAGATGGACCGCATCCTGACCGGCATCAACACCCTGGCCATGCCGGGCGCAGCGCCGGCCAGCTGGACGGTGAGCCGCTCGCGCCAGAGCGTCCTGCAGGAGAACAAGATCCTGGCCAACACCACCAATATCGTCAGCGAATTCATGCTGGGCGGCCTGCAGCACACGCTGTCCACCGGCATTGAAGTCATGAGCGAAGAGCAGTTTGCCCCGGCGCGCCTGGCCACCAGCCTGGGGACGGCGCCCGCCGCCAACCTGTACCAGCCGAATGCCAACGATGCGCTGGCGGGGTTCAAGCCGGTCCTGAGCGGCGCTTTCACCAACGGCAAGACCGATACCTTTGGCGCTTACGCCTTCGACACCGTGAAGCTGAACGAGCAGTGGCAGCTCAATGGCGGCCTGCGCGTCGAGCGATACAACACCAGTACCGACAGCGCCACGCTCAACACCAGCACCAATGCGCTCACCGGCAGCCACGTCGAGAAATCGGGTAACCTGGCCAGCATCAAGGCCGGCCTGCTGTACAAGCCGGCGGCCGACGGCAGCGTCTACCTGGCCTATGCCAATTCGAAGACGCCGCCGGGTAGCGCCAACCTGTCGCTGGCGGCGCAGACCGCGGCCAACGCCAACAACCCTGCCCTCAAGCCGCAGAAAACCAGCAATATCGAACTGGGCACCAAGTGGGATGTGATCCAGAAGCAGCTGGCCCTGACGGCCGCCCTCTACCGCACCACCAACAAGGACGAATTCCCGCAACTGGTGGACGCCGTCACCAATACCTGGGCGCAGCTGGGCGAGCGCCGTGTGCAGGGCCTGGAACTGGGCGCCGTCGGCCAGCTCACCAAGGCATGGAGCGTGACCGCCGGCATCGCCACCATGGACACTGAAATCAAGGAAGGCACCACAGGCAACAATGCCGCCGGCGCTGCCACGCGCTGGTCGCCCAAGGTATCGGCCACCATGTGGACCACCTACAAGTTCGACGACAAGCTGACCATTGGCGGCGGTGCGCGCTACATGGGTGAGCAGAAGCGCCTGGTCGATCCGGCGCAAGCGCCAGCCACCAGCAATATGCCGGCCATCCCGCACTACACGGTGGTGGATGCGATGGCATCGTACAAGCTGAGCAGGAATATCGCGCTGCAACTGAACCTGGCCAACGTGTTCGACAAGTTCTACATCAACACGCTGAACAACAGCGGCGCCCGCGCCTCGCTTGGCGCGCCGCGCACCGTGCAGTTGACGGCAAGTTTCCTGTTCTAAGCGAAAAAAAGGCGGGCCTGAATGGCCCGCCAGATCATCTTCTACAAGCCGGAACTTGCTTCCGGCCCTGGCGCACCGCCTTCGGTGCCCAGCCCACTGCCGCCCTGCCGCGAACCGCTGTCCGTGCTGCTTTGCCGGTTGCCCGGCAAAGGCCGGTCGGCGCGGCGGATCTGGCCTTCCGGAACCGTGGTGTTGCCGATCTCCGGATGCTCAGTGTCGACCAGCACAAAGTTTTGCTGGCTCTCCGTGTCCTTGCTCGATTTGTCAGGCCGTCCCATGCTGGCCTCCTTACTTCTGTGAAACTTAATACTTGTCGCCGCCCTGCTGGTTGCCCCGGTTGTCCTGGCCGGCCTGTGTCTGGCCCTGGCTTGACTGTTCGGTACGGCTGGCATTGCCACGCGAGCCGCTCTGGCGGTTGCCGTCGTTCTTGTGGCTCATGCTGCCGGCACGGCGTGCCTCTTCGGAAGTGAACTCGTGTGCCGTGCCCTTCTGGTGGGCGGCGCGGCCGCCTTCGGATGCAATTTCACGCTGGCGTTGTGGGTCCATGGAGGCAAAGCCCCTTGCGCTTTGCTTGCTGCCGGAAGGACTGTCCTGCCGGTTGCCGCGTTTGTCGCCTTGATTGTTCGATGCCATGATTCGTCCCCCTGCTTGGTTCGGTGGAAAAGACCCCCGCCCCTTGCGTAGGCGCGGGAGAACTCATGTTAGTGCAAGCACTGTACAGGTAATATAGGACGTTCAGCGCGACAAATGTAGGATATCGCCTACCTAATTTCAATTGGGAAAACTAATTCATCGGCGATCACATACACCTTGTCGGTACTGTGCGGAATCAAAGCATGTCCGCCAGTAAAAGCGCCGAAGGCCGGCAGGATGGCGCGGCGCTTGCCCAGCAAGAAGCAAGGCAGGCGCAACGCGTCGCGCGCTGTGCGCAAGTGGTACACCGGATGCACGTGGCCGGCGATGGCATATCCAGCGCATGGCACGTCGGGATGGTGGCACAGGGAGAACGGGCCGCACTCAAACGGTTCGTCCACCATCGCCACCTCAAGCAGCTCGGAAGGGTCGCCCGCATGCCAGTCGTGGTTGCCGCGCACCAGCAGCAAGTCCAGCGCGCGGTGCCGCTGGCGCCAGTCCAGCATGGCGTGCAGGGTGGCCGGCGACTGCGCCGTCCTTGAATGCAGGAAGTCGCCGAGGAAGATGATGCGCCGCGCGCCGTAGGCCAGCACCAGCGTGTCGAGCGTGGCGAGGTTTTCGCTGGTGGTGCCGCGCGGCACCGGCACGCCGAGGGCGCGGAAGCTGGCTGCTTTGCCGAAGTGGATATCCGCCACCAGCAAGGTCTGTTCAGCCGGCCAGTACAGCGCTTTCTGTGGCAGCAGCAGCACCTGCTCGCCCGCCAGTTCAACCATGCATGCGCTCATGGTCCCGCCGCCTTCTCGAGTTCGCGCAGCATGCGGGCCACGCGGTCGGACAGCCTTTCCGTCGTCAGCTTTTCGCGGAAGCGTTCGACCATCAGGGCGAAGCCGAATGGCGTCGCACGTGCCACTTCATGGAAACTCATCGCGCGCTGTTGCAAGGCATCCAGCGTGGCCCGCAAGCGCCCCAGCTCCAGCTCCTGTTCCAGCACTTCGCGCTGCGCCTGCGTCAGCAGCAGGTTGCCCGCATCGTGCTTGCGGAAGACTTCAAAGAACAGCGATGAGGATGCCTGCAACTGGCGTGCGCTCTTCGGCTGTCCCGGATAGCCCTGGAACACCAGGCCGGCGATGCGCGCGATTTCGCGGAAACGGCGCTGCGACAGTTCGCCCGCGTTCAGGCTGGCCAGCACGTCTTCCAGCAGGCGTTCGGTCGTGAACGCCCCGCCGTCCGCCAGCGCTTCGCGCCACGGCATCGGTTCCGGCGCCAGCAGCTCGAAGCCGTAATCGTTGACGGCAATCGAGAACGTGGCGGGCCGGGCGCGCGCAATGCGGTAGGCCAACAGGGAAGCCAGCCCGATGTGCACCGAGCGTCCGGCAAAGGGATAGACGAACAGGTGGTGCCCTTCCCGGCTGTCCATCGCCTCGACCACCGTGGTGCCCGGCGTCGGCAAGGCAGACCAGCGTTGCTGGATTTCCAGCAGCGGGCGGATCGCCTGCATTTCCGGGCCGTCGTAGCGGCCTTCCGTGGCGCGGCGCAACTGCTCCAGTGCAGCCTGCGCCAGCTCGGACGACAGCGGCATCTTGCCGCCCTGCCAGCGCGGCACCGCGCCCTTGGCCCCGCTGGCCCGCCGCACGAAGGCCGTCATTTCGTGCAGCCTGACGAACTCCAGGATGCGGCCGCCGAACAGGAAATGATCGCCCTTGGAGAGCCGCGCAATGAAGCCCTCCTCCACGCTGCCCAGCGATCCGCCATTCAGGTATTTCACCTGCACGGTGGCTTCCGACACGATGGTGCCGATGCCCATGCGGTGGCGCCGTGCGATGGCGGCATCGGGCACGCGGTAGATGCCCTCCTCGTCCGGCAGCACGCGCCGGTATTCCGGATAGGCGGACAGGCTTTGCCCGCCGCGCGCCACAAAGTCCAGCGCCCACTGCCATTCCGCCTCGCCCAGGTTCCGGTACGACCAGGCGGTGCGCACTTCCGCCAGCAGTTCTTCGCTGCGGAAGCCGCCACCCAGGGCCACCGTGACCAGGTGCTGCACCAGCACGTCGAGCGGCTTTTCCGGCGGCAGGCGCGGTTCGATGTGGCGCTCGCGCACCGCTTCGATGGCGCCGGCCGCTTCCAGCAATTCCAGGCTGTGCGTGGGCACCAGCGTGATGCGCGACCTGCGGCCCGGCGCATGGCCGGAGCGGCCCGCGCGCTGCAGCAGGCGCGCAATGCCTTTGGCACTGCCGACCTGCAGCACCCGTTCCACCGGCAGGAAGTCGACGCCCAGGTCCAGGCTGGAGGTGCACACCACCGCTTTCAGCTTGCCCTGCTTGAGCCCTTGTTCGACCCATTCGCGCACTTCCCGGTCCAGCGAACCATGGTGCAGGGCGAGCACGCCGGCCCATTCCGGCCGCGCATCCAGCAGGTTCTGGTACCACAGCTCGGCCTGCGAACGGGTATTGCAAAACACCAGCGTGCTGGCGTGCAGCGCGATCTCGTTCGCCACCGGTTCCAGCATCTGGATGCCGAGGTGGCCGGCCCACGGGAAGCGCGAAGGATGCTCGGGGATCAGGGTGTCGATCGCCAGCTCCTTGCGCAGGTGGCCTTCGACGATGGTGCCGCCCGGCACCAGCACGTCGCGTGCCTGCGGCAGGTTGCCCAGGGTGGCCGACAGGCCCCACACAACGAGGCCCGGCTTCCAGTGGCGCAGGCGGGCCATTGCGAGCTGGGCTTGCACGCCGCGCTTGTTGCCCATCAGCTCGTGCCATTCATCCACCACCAGCATGTCGAGTTGCGCGAACAGCTCGCGCGCTTCCGGGCGGCTGAGCAGGACGGTCAGGCTTTCCGGCGTCGTCACCAGGGCGTGTGGCAGGTGGCGGCCCTGCCGCGCGCGCGTGGCGGCATCCGTGTCGCCGGTGCGGGACTCGATGTGCCAGCCGGGCATCAGTTCGGCCGCGGACGATTGCAGGGCGCGCAGGGTGTCGGCGGCCAGCGCGCGCATGGGTGTGACCCACAACACGCGCAGGCCGGGCTGGCGGCTGGCCTGGGTGCGCTGCAAGGCGGCCAGCCAGACCGCCATGGTCTTGCCCGAACCCGTCGTGGCGTGCAGCAGGCCGGACTCGCCGCTCAGCGCGGCATCCCACACGGCGCGCTGGAACGGAAAGATGGACCAGCCGCGCGCCTCGAACCACGCCTCCACCACTGCACGCGAAGGACCGGCGGACGTGCCAACCGCGCGCCGCTCCGGTGCTCCGGGCGGCACGGCTGGTGGCTGGCCGGGCACCCCAGGCGGGCGGCGCGGGGGCAAGGGCCTTGGGCGGGGAAAGGCCGGACTCATGGCGGCGCCTTCGCCAGCAGGCCGCGCAAGGTGTCGAGCGTGTCGGCGTCCTCAACTGCCTTGTCGTCGCGCTTGCGCAGGATGCGCGGGAAGCGCACCGCGATCCCCGACTTGTGGCGCGGCGACAGCCCAATGCCCTCGAAGCCGATCTCGAACACCATGGTCGGTTTCACGCTGCGCACCGGCCCGAAGCGTTCGACCGTCGTGCGCCGGATCGCACTGTCGACTTCCGCGATTTCCGCGTCGGTCAGGCCGGAGTAGGCCTTGGCAAAGGGCACCAGCCGTGGCGTGCCGTCGGCATCGCGGTCCCACACCGCGAAGGTGTAGTCGGTGTACAGCGAGGCGCGCCGCCCATGCCCTGCCTGCGCATAGACCAGCACCGCATCCACGCTGAAGGGATCGATCTTCCACTTCCACCATGTGCCCACGTCCTTGGTGCGCCCCACGCCGTACTGCGCGTTGCGCGCCTTGAGCATCATGCCCTCCACGCCCCGCGCGCGCGACTCGGCGCGGATGGCCGCCAGTTGCGCCCAGTCCCGCGCCTGCACCAGCGGCGACAGGCGCAATTGCGGCTGCGCGACCTGCGCCACCAGTTGCTCCAGCAAGGCGCGGCGCTCGTGCTGCGGCAACTGGCGCACATCGACGCCATCGAGCTCCAGCAGGTCGTAAGCCACCAGCACGGCCGGCAGTTCCGCCAGCAGCTTGGCGCTGAGCAGCTTGCGGCCGATCCGCTTCTGTAATGCCGCAAAGGGCGCCGGCACGTCGCCGGCCGGCCAGACCAGGATTTCGCCATCGATCACGGTCCCCTGCGGCAAGCGGATCGATACCAGCTCCGGAAAGCGCTCGGTGATCAAGTCTTCGCCGCGCGACCAGAGGAAGTTCAGCCCCGCGCGCGACACCAGCTGCGCGCGCATGCCATCGTATTTCCATTCGACTTGCCAGTCCGCCAGGTCGCCCAGGCTGGCCGGATCGGCCTGCAGCGGATGCGCCAGGAAGAAGGGATAGGGTTGCCCGCCCCGCTCCGCATGTTCGGTCGCCGATGGCGCGGCGATCAGCTGCAGGAAGCCCTGTGCCGTCGGCTGCACCCGGCCATCGGTCCAGCCCATCAGGCGCTGGGCAATCAGCTTGCTGTCGACAGCTGCGATGGCGCTCAGCGCGCGCGTCACCAGCAGGCGCGAAACGCCGACCCGGAAGCCGCCACCGATCAATTTGGCCAGCAGGAAGCGCTCGCCCGTTTCCAGTTCATCCCAATAGCGGAACAGCGCGGCCCGCACCTCCTCCGGTGGCGCGCCGCGCAACGGGGCGATGCGCTGCTCGACCCATTCGGCCAGCCCGACATCGCTTTGCCGCTGCGGCGCCGGCAGGATATGGGCGATGGTTTCCGCCAGGTCGCCCACCGCGTTGTGGCATTCGTCGAACAGCCACTCGTCCAGCCCTGCGTATTCCGTCGCGTACTGGCGCAGCAGCTTGACCGGGACCGCCTGCCGCGGCTTGCCGCCAGCCAGGAAATACACGGCCCACGCCGCATTCTCCGGCGCCGCGCGGCTGAAGTAGGATTGCAACGCTTCCAGCTTGCGCCGGGTGGAGGTGGTTTCATCCAGCTCCGCGTAGAGGCGGGCAAATTCACGCATCGGCGCCCTCCCCGGCCTCCTCGTCGCCGTATTCGGTATCGAAGCCCTTGGCGTCATAGCCGTTCTGGCACAGCCAGCGCACCATCGCCGGCACCGAACCATGGGTGAGGATGACGCGTTCGGCCCCGGTGGCGCGGATCGCCTGCATCAGGCCGGGCCAGTCGGCATGGTCGGACAGCACGAAGCCCCGGTCCACCGCCCGTCGCCGGCGCGCGCCGCGCAGTTGCATCCAGCCGCTGGCGAAGGCATCGCTGAAATCGCCGAAGCGGCGTATCCAGGGCGAACCGCCGGCCGAGGGCGGCGCCAGCACCAGCGCCTGCCGCAGGGCAGACTTGTCCACGTCGCCCACCATGACGGTCGGCGGCAAGGGCACGCCTTCCGCCCGGTATATCCGGTTCAGCGGTTCCACCGCGCCATGGCAGACGATCGGGCCGATCGACGGATCGAGCCCGCTGAGGATGCGCTGCGCCTTGCCGAAGGCATAGCACAGCATCACGCTGCAGCGGCCCTCCTGCGCATTGCGCCGCCACCATGCGTTCATGTCGCTGAAGATGTGCTGCTGCGCCTGCCAGCGGTAGATCGGCAGGCCGAAGGTGGATTCGGTGATGAAGCAATCGCAGCGCACCGGCTCGAACGGCGTGCAGGTGTCGTCCGGCTCGACCTTGTAGTCGCCCGAAGCGACCCACACTTCGCCGCGGTATTCCATGCGCACTTGCGCGGAACCCAGCACATGGCCGGCCGGATGCAGCGAGATGCGCACCCCGTTGTGTGCGAGGTGCACGCCATAGTCGAGGCCCTGCACCGTGATCTCGCCGAGGCGGGCGCACAGGATGCCGATGCCCGGCGTGGCGCACAGGTAATGGCCGTGGCCCGGGCGCGCATGGTCGCCATGGCCATGGGTGATCACGGCGCGCGGCACCGGCCGCCAGGGGTCGATATAGAAGTCGCCTGGCACGCAGTACAGCCCCTCCTTGCGCACAACCACCATATCCGGCATCGGCAGCCTCCTCACTCGCCGGGATCGATGGTCGGCGGCGAGCGGCAATTGTCGCAAGTGCCGCAATGTTCAATGCCGGCCGACTCGTCCCCAAAGTAATCCAGCAGCAGCTTCCAGCGGCAGTACCCGCTTTGCGCATAACCGACCATCTGGGCCAGCGCCTCGCGGTCATGCTCCTGCTTTTCCCGGTAGCGTTGCGCCAGCCGATCCAGGTCGATCGGCCGCGGCGCTTCGCCAGCCACGCGGTATTGCAGCTTGCGGTCCTGTTGCAGCCAGCCGCCCTCCTTGAGCAGCTTGAGCGCCACCTGGCTGCGCTTGTCGCGCGGCCGTTCGCCGCCATCCACTGCCTCGTAGACGGACCGCAACAGCGCCGCGTCCGGATAGCTGCGCGCCAGGAAGAATTGCTGCACGCGTTTGTCCTCGTGGAAGTAAAGCAGCGTGCAGTCGGCGTTCTCGCCATCGCGGCCGGCCCGCCCCGCTTCCTGGTAATAGGCTTCCAGGCTGGCCGGCACCTGCAGGTGCACCACGAAGCGGATGTCGGGCTTGTCGATGCCCATGCCGAACGCGTTGGTAGCGACCATGACACGGCGCCCACCGGTCATGAACAGTTCCTGGTTCTGGTGGCGCTCCGCGGCGCGCAGCTTGCCATGGTACAGCGCCACGCTCTCCCCCGCTTCTTCCAGCGCGGCCAGCAGTTCCTGCGCCGCCTTGACGGTGGCGGTGTAGACAATGCCGCTGCCCGGCGTCTCGCGCAGCAGCCGCAGCGCTTCGGCCGCCTGTTCGTCGGGATTGGTGACCTGGCGCACGGCCAGGTGCAGGTTGGGCCGGTAGATGCCGGTATTCACCACGCGCATGCGGGGCGCGCCCAACTGGCGGCGGATGTCGTCCACCACGTCGTCGGTGGCGGTGGCAGTCAGCGCCAGGACCGGCGGCCGGCCCAGCGCATCGAGCGCGGCGCCGATATCAAGGTAGGCCGGGCGGAAATCGTGGCCCCAGCGCGATATGCAATGGGCCTCGTCGACCACCACCAGGCCGATGTCGGCCTTAAGCAGCAGCGACATGAATTCCGGCGTCGCCAGGCGTTCGGGGGTGCAGAACACAATGCGCTCCTCCTTGTCGCGCAAGCCTTGCAGCGCGTCCTCCTGTTCCCCGGCCGGGATTTTGCTATTGAGCTGGGCGGCGTCGATGCCGATGTCGTCCAGCTTTTCGGCCTGGTCCTTCATCAGCGAAATCAGGGGCGAGACCACGACCGTGCTGCCCTTCAGCAGCGCTGCCGGGATCTGGTAGCACAAGGATTTGCCGCTGCCGGTGGGCATGAGCGCCAGCGTGTCATGTCCCGCCAGGACGCTGTCGATCACTTGTTGCTGGCCGGGGCGCAGGCGTTCGACGCCGAACACCTCGTGCATCAGCTTGCGGATTCTGGGTTGGGTAGCCATGGCCGCAACTTACCGCCACAACTGGTAACATGTCGGTCACCAAAATAACATAGCGGATTGCAAGATGTCCTTTTCCCTCAGCGAAACACCGTACAGCACCGACACGCCGGAAGCCAAGCGCGCCATGTACGAGGACTTGCGCGCCCAATTGGGCGGCCTGGTGCACGGCGAACGCGACTGGATCGCCAACACGGCCAATGCCAGCGCGCTGGTGTTTCATACCATGCCGGGCCTGAACTGGGCCGGCTTCTATTTCATGCAAGGCCCCGATGAACTGGTGCTGGGCCCGTTCCAGGGCAAGCCGGCGTGCATCCGCATCCGGAAAGGCCGCGGCGTGTGCGGCACCACCGTTGAAAAGCGCGCCACCAGCGTGGTGGAGGACGTACATGCCTTCCCCGGCCATATCGCTTGCGATGCCGCCTCGCGCTCAGAACTGGTGGTACCGATTTTTGGCCGCAATGGCGAGGTGATCGGCGTGTTCGACCTCGATAGCCCGCTGCCGGGGCGCTTCGATGCGGTCGATGCGGAAGGCATCGAGTCGCTGGTGCGCATCCTGGAACAAACCTTGTCCTGATCTCCCTCAAATCGTGCCCTGGTCGCGCTTGACTGGGGCGCATCCCGCCGCCTAGCCTGTCCTTCAGGGAGGGCTAGCCATGAACCATACCGCTTACGAAGAGGATTTCATCCCCTGGGTCGAAACCCAGGCCGCCTTGCTGCGCGACCGCAAATTCGAATTGCTCGATATTCCGAACCTGTACGAGGAGTTGACCAGCATGGCATCCCACATCCGACACCAGCTTGCCAGCCGCTTGTGCGTACTGGAAGTGCACCTGCTCAAGTGCCGCTACCAGCCGCTCCGCAAGGGACGCAGCTGGCGGAAGACGTTGCTCGAGCAGCGCTCACGGATCGAATTGCTGGTCAAACGCTATCCGAGCCTGCGGCATGACTTGCCGGATGAAGCGGAATCCGTGTACCCGACAGCAGCACGCAAGGCCGCGCGCGAAACCCATCTCGCGCAAGCGCTACTGCCGGCCACGCTGCCATTTACCGTCGACGAACTGCTGGACTTTGATTTCGAGCCCTAGGCGCCTGGCAACTCAGGCCAGCAGGGCCATGCCCATCGAGCGCGCTTCGCTGGCTGCGATATCGAGCAGTTCGCTGAGATTGGGGAAACTTTCCAGGCATTGCACGATGTCGGCGCGCCGCACCAGGTAATCGTCCTGCGGCACGGGCACCGGCGACAGCACCGGCGACAAATGCCGCGCCAGCAGGAGCGTATCGCGCAAGCCGGCAGGCGGCAGGCTGATGGCGCCATCGCGCAGCGAGATGATGGCCGCGGCCACCGGCTCCGGCACCTGCAGCTTGCGCAGCACTTCGCGCCCGACGATTTCCTGCACCGGCCCCAGGCGCGGGCCGACATCATCCAGCAAGCCCGGCACCAGGTCCGCCTGCGACAGCAGGTAGAAATTGCCCGCCTCGTGCACAATCCCTGCAAACAGGGCGGTATCGGGATCGCAGCGCGTGATGTGGCGTGCCACCTGGTAGGCGATGGCGGCCACGTGGGCCGAATATTTCCAGAGCTGCTCGGCGCGCTCACGCAGTGCGCGGTCGCGGATGCGGGCGCCGAACTGGCGCACCACCATGGCGGCGGCCAGCGAATACAGGTTGCGGTAGCCCAGGCGCAGGACGGCGGCACGGGCGCTGGTCACGGGCGGTGCCCCATGGCGCCGGAACACTGCGGCATTGGCCAGCGCCACGGCGCGGGCGGCCAGCACCGGTTCGGCCAGCACCTTGCGCGCGACCTCGTCATCGTGGCAGTCGGGGTCGGCCAGGGCCAGCTGCAATGACAGGGCGGCATTGACGCTGGTGGGGAACACCAGTTCCCCACGCTGCACGTCCGAAATGATGGCGGCTAAATCCCTGAGCTTTTCCATGCAGGAAATTATACAGAGGCCGCCCGCAGCGCACGCACATTGCCCGGCATGCGCCGCACGGCAGGCGCCAGGCGTGCCGCCGGGGCGTTGCTGGCGGCCTCCTCATTGCCCAGCGTGAAGATGCTGATCGCCTTCACCAGCATCTGCGCCTGCTCCTGCAGGCTGGCCGACGCGGCGGCCGTCTGTTCCACCAGCGCGGCGTTCTGCTGCGTGGTGTCGTCCATCTGCGTCACCGCCATATTGATTTGCTCGATGCCATTGCCCTGCTCGGCCGAGGCGGTGGCGATGTCCTGCATGATGGCGGTGATGCTTTGCACGCTCTTCAGCACATCCTGCATCGCCACACCGGCTTCGCCGACCAGGCGGTTGCCGGTCTCCACGCGGTCGACGCTGTGGTTGATCAAGTCCTTGATCTCCTTCGCCGCCGAGGCTGAACGCTGTGCCAGGTTGCGCACTTCGGATGCCACCACGGCAAAGCCGCGCCCCTGCTCGCCGGCACGGGCGGCTTCCACCGCCGCGTTCAGCGCCAGGATATTGGTCTGGAAGGCGATGCCGTCGATCACTCCAATGATGTCCACGATCTTGCGCGAGCTGTCATTGATTTCACCCATGGTCTGCACCACTTGCGACACCACGTTGCCGCCCTTGCCGGCCACGTCCGCCGCGCTCTGCACCAGGTGGTTGGCCTGGCGGGCATTGTCGGCGTTCTGCTTGACGGTGGAGGTCAGTTCTTCCATCGAGGAGGCGGTTTCTTCCAGGTTGGATGCCTGCGACTCCAGGCGCGACGAGACGTCGGCGTTGCCGGTCGCGATATCGCGGCTGGCGGCATTGATCTGGTCTACGCTGGCGCGCACGTCGGACACAATGCCGCGCAGGCTTTCGCTCATGGTCTTGAGGGACCGCAGCAGCTGCCCCACTTCGTTCGGCGGGCCCACTTCGAAATCATTGTCCAGCTTGCCCTTTGCCACTTCATCCGCCACCGAGATGGCGTTTTGCAGCGGTACCGTCACCGAACGGGCGATCAGCACGCAGATCCACGCCGCCATTGCGAACAGCACGACCATCGACACGATCATGGTCCAGCGCTGGCGGGTAAAGCCGCCGATCTTCTCCGACAGCATGGCATCGATTTCCTTGGCAGCCGCTTCGTTGACGGCGAACTGCATGTCGATCGCCGCTGTGGTCTTGGCCACCCACTCCTCCCCCGAATACGTCAGCGGATCGGCCCGCACGATCTGCTCCGTGCCCAGCTCGACGATCTTGCGCACCGTATCGGCGGCCTCGCGCAATGGCGCGCCCAGCTTGGCGTCGATGGCCGGGTTGGCGGTCGCCGCCTTGCTGAAGGCAGTCATGGTCTGGTCCAGGCGGTCCGTGACGCGCGACATGATGGCCGCCTGCTGCATGCGGTCTTCCGCCGTGGCTTCCTTCTTGGCCAGCAGGCCGGCGCCCTTGGCGCGCGTCTTGCCCGTTTCCTCAGTCAGCCAGGGCAGCTGGTAGAACATGGACTGGATCAGCTGGTAGGTATCCTTGTCCGGGTCAAGGCTGAGGCCGTAGGCATCGCCAATCAGCTCGTTCACCTTGAGCAGCTTCGGTATCAGGTTGGTGTGGCCCGTATAGCTTTGCGGCACGGTGATCTTGCCTTCGGACACATTGTTGCGCAGCGTTTCCCACTCCTGCTTGGCGGCCGCGAACGCATCGATGATGGCCTTGTCGCCCAAGGCCGCCGCGGCTTTCTCCAGGCGCGCATACGCGGCATCGGCCTCGGCCTGCTTGGCCCGGCGCTTCTCCGCCACGTTGGACAATCCCCCCAGCACCAGCGCCGACAGGCCGCGGTGCTGCTGCGTGTATTGCACCACCTTCAAACCATCCACCACGACCGGCAAGCCGTCATGCTCGCCTTCATAGGCTTGCAGCATTTTGCCTGCTTCATGCAAGTAGAGGTAAGCCGGGATGATGGCGAGCAACGCCGCAATCAGGCCGAGGATCATGAACTTGTGTCCCAGCTTGAGCTGGCCGAGAAGAGAGGTAGGATTCATGGCAGTTTCCCAAAGAAAAGTTCGGTAAAAGGCGCGTTGCGACACCGCGATACCTCTTGCTTTGATCATATGCCGATTTATGGCGGGGCGTTACAATTCGTGAGAATTAATCACGTAAATTTCTTTCTCACTCTCCATTTGTGTTGCGGGCGCGCGAAACAATTGCAAATGAAGAATTTCACTTTCATGCTGCAAGCAAAAGCGCTTTGTTATAGTGCGTCTATGAAATTCCTACTGTCGTCGCTCATCCTGATTGTTACATCAATGTGGGCTGCCGCGCACGCGGAAACCGTCACGGTGTACACCAGCGCCAACTTCGCACCGCTGGTGATCGACGGCAGCCGTGGTATCTATCACGAAGCAATTGACTACCTGAACAAACAGGCTACCGACGGCACCAACTACCGGCTGGCTTACCTGCCGCGCAAGCGGCTGCAAATGCGGCTGGAAGATGGCACGCTGGATGGCATCGTTATCGGCATGATGCCGCAATGGTTCGATGACGTCGCACAGAAGAAGTACCTGTGGACCACCACTTTCGCAGTCGACCGTTTCGTGCTGGTGTCGCGCACCGAGCACCCGGTACTGCCGGACGCGGCGGGCGGCCTGGCCGGCAAATCCATCGGCCTCACGCTAGGCTACGTCTACCCCGGCATCGACGAATGGATCCAGCGCCATGGCTTGCTGCGGCAGGATGCCATGAGCGAGGAAATCAACCTGGAGAAGCTGCGCCGCGGCCGCATCGACTGCGTCGCCGTCTCGGAATCCGCGGCGCGCTACTTCGTGCGGATGCACGGGCTGGGTGGCAGCCTGACTTTTGTCGACTTGCCGGGGCGCGCGACCGAGCGCCGCTTCCTGGTGCCGCGCGGGCGCAATGACTTGTTCGACAAGGTGGCGCCCATCGTCAAGCGCATGCGCGACGACCCGCAGTGGCTGCGCATGACGTCCAAGTACCAGTAGTCAGTAATTGACCTTGAGCTGCACACCGTAGGTACGGTTCCAGCGCGTACGACCGTGGACCGGCATTAACCCGGGTTAATTACGCCGTCCGCATGCTTCGCTATGCTGGCTTCTTTTGAGGAGCAAGCCATGACGATGCAAGCCAACGCGCACCTGATCGAGCGCTATTTCGAAGAAGTCTGGAACCAGGGCCAGGTCGACGTGCTCGACGAGCTGCTGACCAGCGATTACGTGAACCACAGCCCCGGCCTGCCCGATCCGCAGCCCGGCCCGGAAGGCTTGAAACCTATCGTACGCATGATGCGCGCGGGGATCCCCGACCTGCATTACACGATCGAAGACCTGGTGATCGCAGCGGACCGTGTGGCAGCCCATGTGCGCATGACCGGCACCCACACCGGTACTTTCTTCGGTATCGCGCCCACCGGCAAGGCCATCGATGTGCGGCAAATGCAGATCGAGTGGATCCGCGCCGGCCGTATCTGCCAGCACTGGCGCATCACGGAAGACCTGAACCTGATGCGCCAGCTCGGAGTCATCCTATAATCGCCGCATGGAACACTTGACACTGGTGCGTGCGCTGCGCCGCCTCGAACAAGCCGCCGGACTTCAATTGCCCGGGGTCGAGCAACTGGCCGCCGCGGTGAAGGTGCTGCAGCTGCGCGAGCGCGAATTCGCCTTTCGCGAAGGGGACAGCTGCGGGCGCCTGTTCGGCGTGCGTTCCGGCCTGCTCAAGCAGTTCTATACCACGGCCGACGGCAAGGAATGGATCAAGAGCTTTACGGCAGAAGATGAACTGTTCGCCTGCCCGATCGGCTTCGAGCCGGGCGGGCGCGCCAGCTTCAGTGCCGCCGCGCTCGAGGCCTGCGTCGTGGAAGCCGTCGACTGGCGCCTGGTAGACGCTCTGGGTGAGCGCCACCTGGCTTGGCAGAAAGCGATCCGCTTTGCCTTCCAGAGCCTGACGCGCGTGAAAATGGCACGTGAGCGTGACCTGCTGATGTACACGCCGGAGCAGATGTACCGGCAACTTGCGGTCAGCCGTCCCGCGCTGGTCGCCCGCGTGCCGCAGAAGGATTTGGCGGCGTACCTGGGCGTCACGGCCGTTGGCCTGAACCGGATTGCGCGCCGCCTGGCGTGAGGCGGCACTGGCTGGCCACCGCCGCGCGGGAGTATGATGGGGTTTCCGGCGAGGGGAGACGGCCATGAACATAAGAGCAATGCTCGGTGTAATGCTGGCGGCGGTGGTGGCATTCGGCGGCGCTGGTGCGGTGGCGCAGGACAAGGTGCTGCGCCTGGCCGCCAACCCGAACCTGTCGGCCATCGAACTGCTGAAGAACTTCGGCCCCCTGGCGAACGAGCTGGAAAAGGAACTGGGGCGCCCGGTGCGCCTGGTGGCCGGCCGCGATTACGACGACACGCTGCGACTGCTCAAGAACGGCCAGGTCGACGTCGCCGGCACCGGCGCCTTCGGCTACGTGTCGGCGCACGACGATTTCGGCGCCCGGCTGTTGGTGCGCTACGTCGAGGACGACGGCGATTCCTACCACGCCATCATCTTCACGCGCCAGGACTCGGGCCTGCGCAGCGTGGCCGACCTGCGCGGCAAGCGCTTCGCCTTCACTGACGTCAAGTCCACTTCCGGCTACCTGATGCCGCTGCTGGAGCTGCACCGCAATGGCATCACCCTGGCCGACCTGGGCCGGGTCGACCACGTGAAGAAGCAGCCCAATGCCGCCATTGCCGTCTACAACCGGCAGGCCGACGCGGGCGCCATGGCGGACAACCAGTTGAATGAGAAATATGGCGTCAAGCTCGACGAACTGCGCATCCTGTGGCGTTCGCCGCCCATCCCGCACGGCGTGTGGATCGCGCGCGCCGACATGGACGACGCTGAACTGCAGCGCATCGCCCAGGCCATCCTGCGCATTTCGCGCAGCGAGGAAGGGCGCAAGGCATTGGCCACGGCCTCCGTGCGCGGCTTTGCGCCGGTCAGCGATGCCGATTTCGCCTTTGTCCGCAGTGCCGCGCGCCAGTTGAAGAAAATGGAGGAAGAGGCCAGGCGCTGACTGCCGGCTCAAGCCAGGCAGGGCAAGCCGATGGTCACGACGGTGCCGGTGCCCGGTGTGCTTGCCAGGTGCACCTCGCCGCCCATGGCCGTGACCAGGTTGTGCAGGATGTGCAGGCCAAGGCCGGCATGGCCGGCGCCGCGCCGCGTGGTGTAAAACGGTTCGAACACGCGCGCCAGCGCATGGCCGGCGATGCCGCTGCCATTGTCGCGCACCACGAGCTCGGCCCGCCGCGGCGACGGCCGCCATAAGCGCACCGACAACTGCGGCTGCGGCACGCCGTCGAAGGCGTGGTCCAGCACATTGTTCAGCAAGGCCACCAGCACCTGCACCAGCATGCCAGGGTAGTTATCGAAGATGATGTCGTCCGCCAGCTCCGCATGCACGGCAATGCCGCGCCGCTGCAGGCGGTGTTCGTAGCCCTGCAGCACGGCGCTCACCTGCGGCGCGCCGGCAAAGATATGGCGCTGTTCTTCGCGCTGGTCCGCCGCCACCAGCTTGAAGCGCTCGATCAGTTGCGCGGCGCGTTCGGCGTTGCGCTCGATCAGGCGCGCCACCTCGTGCGCCTGGCGGATGCTTTGCACCAGGCGGCTGCGCGTCAGCTCACCGCTCTCCAGCGCTCCGCCCAGCTGTTCATGCAGGTGGCTCAGGCCGGAGGCTGAAGTGAGCACATTGCCGATCGGCGTGTTGAGTTCATGCGCCATGCCGGCCACCAGTTGCCCCAGCGCCGCCTGCTTCTCGGCTTCCACCAGTTGCAATTGGGTGCTGCGCAAGCGTTCCAGCGATTCCTGCAAGTCCTTGCTGCGCTGCTCCAGCGAGCGTTCGGCTGCCTTGCGCGCCGTGATGTCCTGCAGCACCCAGATGCTGCCCTTGGCCGCATCGTGCGGGTCGATGGCCTTGCCCTGGAAGCTGCATTCCACCAGGCTGCCATCCTTGCGCCGGAACGCTCCTTCGCCATAGGTGGCATGACCGGCCAGGATCGAGGGATAGAGCAGCATGCCCTGCTTTTCGTAAGCCTCGTCCGACTCGTAGTAGATGCGCGTGCTCTGCCCTTCCAGTTCGGCGATCGAATAGCCCAGCATTTCCGCCCAGCCGCGGTTGCAACGCAGGATGATGCGGTCGCGCACGAACAGGATGCCGACGATGGCGTTGTCCAGGATGGTGCGTTGTTCCTGCAGGCTTTGCTCCAGCGCGTGAGTACGTTCCGCGATGCGCTGCTCCAGTTCCTGGTTGAGACGGTGCAGTGCCTGTTCGCGCTGTTCCACCTCCTGGCCCATACGGTTCACCGCGCGCGCCAGCTCGGCCACTTCGGCACTGCCCTGCTCCGGCAGGCGGCGCGTGTAATCGCCATCTCCAATGGCGCGGCTGGCGGCGGCGGCGCGCTCCAGGTGGTGGGTCAGCCACAGGCCAAGCAGGCTCAGGACCACGACGCTGGCCAGGATTTCCATGCCGGCGATCAGGCTGCCCTGCCGCACCAGCGCGGCGCGCGTTTCGCCGGCAATGCGGGTCGACAGGGCGATACGCAGCACGCCCAGGCGCTGCCCGCCGACCACCACCGGCCGCTCGCTGCGGTATTCGCCCTGCGCCACGGCTTCCTCCACGCTGGTGCTGGGCGGCGCCAGCGCCACACCGCGCGGCAAGCCGACGCGCGCCACCTCATGGCCATCGGCGTCGCTGATGCTGGCGTAACTGATCTCGCGCGTCTCGCCCTGGATGAACACGCCCAGGAAATCCTGCAGCCCGGCATAGTCGCGCTCCAGCAGATACGGCGCAATGGCCGCGTTCAGCATCGGCACCACCTGCTCCAGCGACGCCTGCACGCTGGCGCGCGCCGCCCTGTCGATCAGGCGCACGGAGTTGGCGATCAGCACGGCCAGCAGCAGCAGTTCCACCAGGACGCTGGCCATCACCAGCCGGAAGCGCAGCGATCGGGGCAGGCGTAGCTTCATTCGGTTCAGAACGCGTGGCGCAGGCCCCAGCCGACGCCGGTGGGGTCGGCGCCGGGGCGGCGCTGCGACAGGGTGGGTACGACCGGATTGGCATCGAAATCGTACAGGGCCTGGCCGTCGTTGGCGATGCGGGTGAAGAACAGGCCGACGGTACTGCGCTTGCTGAACACATAGTGGTACAGCAGGGACACCTGGCGCGCCCCGGTGGCGCCGATGTTGGCGGGCGCGCATTGGCCCTTGCCCAGCGCGGCGCCGAAGCAATGCAGCGCATGCGCCTGGCTCCAGTGCAACATCACGTCGTGCAGGCCATGCCGCCACACGGCGCCCGCCGTCCAGGCGTCGCGCCAGACGGCGCCATGGCTGCCGCCAAACAGGCCGCGCGAACCGAGCCGGTCCCAGCCCGCGCCCAGGCTCCACGGACCGACGGTATACCGCAGCACCAGCCGGTTTTCCCAATCGCTGGAATTGCCCAGCGCGAGCTTCTGCTGCGCGCGGCGGTTCTCATAGGCCCAGCCGGCAAACCAGGCGCCCTGCTCGACATGGATGCCGGCGCCCAGCGAACGGTCATTGAAGCCCTGCGGACGCGCTTCGCCGGCCGACCACAGCAAGGTGGGCGTCCAGCCGGCGGGCGCCGGCAGCGTGACCTGCACCGAATTGCCCAGGCGCGAATTGAGGCCGGCATGCAGGCCATTGAGGGTGGTCATTACGCCAAGATTGTTGGCGATCGACGTGGCGCCGGGGACGAAATTCAGGCGGCCGCCCAGGGCGCGCATCGGCGTAGTCATAAAACCCAGGCGCAGCATGCCGAGCGGCCCGGCGAGGCCGACGTAGGTGTCGCGCGAGTTGATGCCGCCGGTACCGCTATCGACGTTGATCCCGCCCTCGATCTGGTACAGCGCCTTCCAGCCGTCCCCAAGGGATTCGCTGCCCCTGAAGCCGAAGCCGGAACTGTTGCTGCTGATCCGCGACTGGCGGCTGACGCCTTCCGCATGCACATTCTCCGCTGTGACATCCAGTGTACCGAAGGGAGTAACCGCCGATTGCGCCGACGCCTGGGCCATGGCCAGGGCAAGAATGGGGCCCGTCAACAAGGTAAACCTTATCATCGCTTGCTCCCGCAGCTGCCTGCCGCATCTGACCCGATGGTAGCACCATCGCGAAACAGGTAAAACGGCGGGCTTGACTCCACGCCAAAGTGCGTTGCAATACCGACACTGACTCCATGACCACCCTGCCATCCGAAATCAAACCTGAAGCCGTCAAGAGCAGCCCGGCGGAAAAGGTCGCCCCGATGATGCAGCAATGTGTTCTCCCTATGAGAAATTGACTTCCGTCGAGCAACGTTACTCCAAAAGTTACGCCTGAAAAATTTCTTTGGTCAATCCTCGGTACCCTGGATCAACCCGCACTCAACTCCCAAGTTCGGCGCATGCTCGCCAAAGTCTCGAAGAAGACATTTCGCTTGTGCAATTTTAGCTGCTTAATTTATTGTTTTTAATGCAACAATCTGCATTCTTTCTGACTTACTCGCCACCTAGCCTCCTCGCATATCTCGGCAAACTCTGTTCTGCAGATCGGTTGAATTAGTTTTTTAAATGGCAAGTTTATTGCCCAAAAAAACATTTCTCAACTACACTTTGGTAAAGCGACCTCGCTACAACAAGTAATTGTGGCGACCGATATCCAAGCGAACATCCACATTGCCCTCGACGGCTTGAAAGAACGAATGACTACCCTTACACAGATCCATGCTGTCCCCGATAGTTCGGCACTTCATGTCGTCTTCGTCCATGGACTCGGAGGTAACGAACGAACAACCTGGATGCATAATCCAAAGGACCATACGACCCTTTGGCCCGCTTGGATCGGAGAAGACGTCAAATGTAATGTTTGGATCGCTGGGTACGATGCGGCACTTTCCGGTTGGACCGACACGTCGATGCATCTGGCAGATTTAGGCGAGTCCCTGTTCACGGCGCTGCAAGTTGAGCCAACACTACATGGTCAGAGAATTGTGTTGATTGGCCATAGCCTCGGGGGACTAATAATAAAGTCGGGGATGACACAAGCAGAAACGCTTGGCGACCGTCGAATGCTGCCGACGCTATCTGCCATTGTTGGCGTTGTATTTATCGGCACGCCCCATCAAGGATCGAGCTTGGCAACGTTGGCATCCAATCTTGGCGTTCTGTTGCGCGCAAACCCGCAAGTGGTCAACATGACCAATGACGACGCCTGGCTTAAGCAACTGAATGGACAGTTCCGCGCCCTCCAAACAAAACGTCAATTCGCGGTGCGGGTGTTCTTCGAAACAAAAGGAGTTCTGCTCGGACGAAGACTCTGGCGTCTTAATTTGGGCAAGCATGTGATTATCGTCGATCGTAACAGCAGCGACCCTGGGATCGCCGGCGTTATTCCTACTGCCCTGAGCGGGAATCACATTGAGATCGCAAAACCCAAAACTCGCAAAGAGCTATCCCACAAATCACTAGTTGGATTCCTCACCGAAGTAAGCAGCACACCGATCAAACCGTCTAACACTTCCGACGAAGAACGCTGGCCATCGATTGACGAATTGGCCCCACGAATGCGCAATGCATCAGCCGCGCTTTTAAGCTGGCCTAGCACCCTTCCTGATGGGACTTGGCTTCCGAGGCCCGAGTTGGATTCGTTAGCCGTGACACTGAATGCGGCAGACTCGAGTACGCATTTTTTGTTAGGTGAACCTGGCAGCGGCAAGTCCTCACTTCTGGTTCGATTAGCGCAACAGAAAGCTGGTTCCGACTGGCTCGTACTTGCGATTAAAGCTGATCGTCTGCCTCCTGAAACGATCAGCCGCGACGCTTTGAATGAGTACCTAAACCTCGGCCGAGACGTCGTAGATCTATTGCGCCATCTAGCTCAAAGCACTCCCGTTTTGGTCGTAATTGATCAACTCGATGCACTTGCGGAACTCGTAGTCCAGCAATCGGCCCGACTGCGTGTTCTTTTAGATCTAGTCCAAGATCTCGCAGAAACTTCAAACATCCATACCGTGATTTCTTGCCGAACATTCGAACAAAAACACGATCCATCACTACGCAATCTGGATGCGTCTGTTGTGGCGCTGGAGCTTCCCAGTTGGGTAAGCATCAAGGAAGTCTTAGAATCAAGAGGGTTACAGGCTGGATCATGGAACGATGATATGAAAGAAGTCTTGCGCTCACCGCATGCGTTGGACGTATATTTATCGTTGCTCGATGGGCCAACTGAGCCTGCTGCATTGAAAAGCTTTCATGGGATGCTTGAGGAACAATGGACAACGCATGTTTTGAGCGACAAAACAGGCCGCAGAAAAGCAGCCCTCCAGTGCATCACCAAGTTAATGGCAGAACGTGAAGTCCTAGGACTTCCCAGTGCCATCCTCGAGGATCATTTCGATGCGATAAAAGCCCTTTCGGCTTCAGGATTACTTCGACTGGACCTTGGTCCAGGACGAGTAGAATTCAGACATCAAACACTCTATGAATTCGTGCGTGCCCGCACTTTCTTAGAGGAGAGCGGAAGCCTAACCGAAGCCGTCAAGACTCAGCAGAATAGTCTACGAATTCGCCCTCAGTTATGGCATGCCCTGGGCTATTTTAGAAGTGCAAGTCCTGAGGATTATAGTCGTGAGATTGTCCAACTTTGGGCCGCCAGTTTACGGCCGCACCTGAGGATGCTCTTGATTGAGTTTCTCGGTCGGCAAACCTCGCCATTGCCTGCAGAAGAAAGACTTGTAGAGGGGGCGATTTTTGATCCTTGGTTTCTTCCAAGGTTCCTTGGAGCCGCTGTTGGTAGTCCCGGTTGGCTCTCCTTTCTCGCGCAATCACATCTGCCACGCGTGATGTCTTCGCATAATCAGGCACAATTCGTCATCCCACTGCTTAAACAGGCGTTATTCTTCGCGGCAGAAACAGTAACTGAGCTTGTACGCCATTATTGGCTTCCCACACCTGGCAACGACCTTTTGAGCTGGCAAGTGCTAGGCGGTAGCGATGCTGTGCCACAACGCGGGGCATGGCAGAACAGTCTGTATTTGATCGCTGAGCGAACGCCATTGGCTGAATGGGCAATTACCCATGTCGCAGGAGTGATAAGTGAGGCGCGCCCTGACGACGCTCCAGATTTGATCAAGGCTTGGTTTACTTGTCAGCTCAACGCCGCCAAGGCCGAATATCCTGGCAATCCTTCGGCAAAGACTCCGAAGGACATCAGCAGACAAATCCAGCAGGTACTTGAAGCGCGCCAGTTATACGATCTTGAAGCGATTGCGGAAGCTGCACCCAAGGCTTTTGTCACGTCACTCTGGCCGATCTTTGTAGAAGCATTGGAGCTATGTTCCGAAGGCGATCCGCCTTCAGTGCACGGCTATCGCCAATCGAGCGGACTGGGATTCCAAGAGCTCGAAGATTCGTCCGAACGCAACGAGCGCCCACTTCTCAAGGCACTTAAATTGGCCATTCAAAGGTGGGCTGAGCAAGAAGCGCCCACCTTCCTCGACTTTGCAGATACCAAATCTGATTCGACTCTAGTGGTTGTTCATCGGCTTCTCGCGGCGGGCCGTATTCTCACTGTTCCCAACTATCCTGATCGGGCGTTTAGCTATTTGATTTCGGATCCAAGACGTTTCGTCCTTGGCCCCTACTCCGACGTTCACAAAGAAAGCGTTGCACTGATCATCGCTTTATGCTCCCAACTCAACAACGACGACTTCAGCAAGTTAGAAAAGATGATTCGTGATTGGAGCTATTACAAGGAAGACACGCAATCAAAAGACGATGCAAAGCTCCGACAGCAGCGCCTACTTTGGGGACGGCAGCATCGATTGCGAATTCTGCGCGCACTGCCAACTAATCGTTGCAGCGCTGAGATTCGGAGAATGATCGACGAAGAGGAGCGCGCTTTCCCTGGCATGCAAAATCATGACGCACATTTTTCAGGCGCTCAATGGATCGGTAGCCCAGTCAGTGCGGAGCAAATGGGGAAAGCTGCTGATGCTGAGATCTTAAATCTGTTTAAGGAACTCCCTGATGAATCAGCATGGGATCATCCACGTCAACGCATGAAAGGTGGTGCAATTCAAGCTGGGCGTGAGTTGGGCGGCCTTGCAAAAATCGATCTAGTTAAAACGCTCAGGATCATTCGGGCACTAGAGCCGGGACACAACGAAATACCAGTTGCAACGGTCTTGCGTGAACTAATCCCTGCTGGCATGACCGCTACTACGTTTTATGAACTACTAATTGAGTTAGAAGATAAAGGGTTTGCAGGCCCTGATTTCAGACGTGATGCTGCATACGCGGTTGCAGGCAATGTCAGCAGAGAGGCGCCAGTCCCTGACGTTTTGATTGATCGAATGGAGCAATGGCTGGTCCCTTATGCAAACGACGCAATTGACACTGGTTCAACTGAATCTAAAGACGACAGGTCATCGATGCTCTGGGCCGACGGTTCGTTTTCGGCGCTTCCTGACGGGAACTATCCCACGCTAAGCGCCCTCACCGCATCGTGTTTATCAAGGGGGCCTTCGCATTACGCCCGTTGGATGGACATCTTAGAGGCCCATATTGAAATACCAGAATCTACGCGGGTTTGGGAAGTATTGCTCGAGCGCGAGTTGCTAAATCTTATGCACACTGACCAGACTCGCGCCGAGTCCTTTATAGATAAGCTGCTTCAGCGCGCTCCAGCAATAGTCGCCACTCTTGGATGGGTTCATTTTCTCGCACGCGCAAACCACTGGGCCTCGGGCGATTCGGTTGCGCGATGGGCTTCGTTCACTTTGGAGAATGGTCAAAACGACCAAGGAGCTGCTGAAGTCATCTGCTTACGCCACGCGCTATTCCCTGCTGAAAAATGGCCACGTGATCTAATTTTTCCAAAAATCGAAGCCAGGTCAACCGACTTCAACATTGGCATCGCACATAGCGTAGCCCACTTGTGGCAGGACCCCATGACACGCCCCGTTGTTCATCCAGTTCTCCTGCAAATGATCAAAAGCACGGATGAACAGGTGTTGAAGGCGCTTTCAGCCATTTTCCAGGAAGAGGGCTTTGGTTCCGATTCCGAAACCAAAGAGCTGATGGATGCGCTCTTAGATCATCCAGGCATACTTCGGAACGGACGTGCAGAGGAGTTACCCGAGATTCTTGCAAGTTTGGTGAATGCTGACCCACGTCGTGTTTTCCTGCTCTCGAACGCATTGCTGGATGTCGCAGGAGAGCAAATGGGCAATATGGCGACCTCTTGGTATTTGAGAACCGATTGGCTATTAGATATCGCGCTTCACCTCCAAGACATAGGCAAAGTTGAGCGCGAGGAAGGCGCAACACTTTTTGAACGAATGTTAGAGTTCAACATTCCTCAGGCAATGGAGCTATCGCTCAATTTAGACAAGCGAACCCCCACCAGCAACGTCCCCAGAGCTCCAAGACGACGTCGACTACGAACGAGAACACGTTCGTAATTCCGCTGATGACGGCCTATAAGATCAGTTCAACGATCAAGGAGACCGTAGCCGTCTGCCCGACCTGACGGGACCACGCTATGTCGCCATATCCAATTGTGTCGAACCATCATTTTTCATTACTATTGGCAAGCGCTACCAATGGTCGTCCGCTCAATCTTTTGTCTGTTTGCAGCCGGCTTTCAGAAGATCAACTGACCCGATCGCTTCGCACTCCTCCGCCGCGCTGGCGCCTGCACGTCGCCGGCGATCTCCAGTTTCAGTTCGCCGCCCGGTGCTAAAACGGTTTTGCGGCTCTTGCCGTTACGGTGATTCTTGGCGTCGCCTTCGGTGGCGAGGTGGTGGGTCAATTCGGCTGTCAGCATGCGCTCGGCCAGCATGTTTTTGAGCTGGCCGGCCAAGCCTGACTCCCCGAGAATCGATTCGGCATCCTTGTTCTCGACCTGGGCCAGCAACTGGTCGATCAGTTCAACAGGAAACGAGTACTGCTTCTTGGTTTTTGGCTTCTTAGTGGTCATTACGTCGGTCATGGACAATCCCTTTCGGTATTATTCCATGACCCCGGATTCACACTAAAATTCTGACAGGCGATTTGCCACCGCCACCAAATGCGGGCAGCCGAAAAGGAATCTCCCGTCGATCAAGCGAATGACATTCCCTATGAAATATTTCTCAACATGGGGCGAAACCCGTCAGCCACTTTCCATTTTCGGACGTTTAATCTGCTCAGAAAACTCGAAAGGTGCTAATCCGTTTCCAACAGGAAAAATTACACCGTACGGCTGATCCATTAGGGCGTCGTAAACCTCGCTTGAAACGTAATGACGATCAAATTTCAATTGGGAGTCAATTGCGTCAATTACTTCGCGCACACTCAGGAATAGGCCTACCATATTGTTTCCCGGGAGAGTAAAGTTACCGTTTTCGGTCACTATATGTCCCCCGCTTGTTCGTTTCGTGTAGATCGAAAAATGCGCAGACAATTCCTCTCTGAGGTTGATCACGGCGAATGCCAAACTCGCAAGTTTGTTATGATCGGCTGTCGACATGCGCTCGAAATGCAAATAGAGCCTCTCAAGTTGTAGCGCGAAAAATCCTGCGAGAACGTCATCCACCCGAAAGTTTCCATCTCTCGCACCAGGAAAAATTCGCGAATGGATGTTTCGCATCTTCTTCACTTCCACTAGATCGCTCTTGAGAGTTTCCCGGTATTTTTCAAACTCCTCAATGTGTTTGAAGTAATTCGAAAAATTGTTCTGATCCCGGCTAAGTTCGATTTGCTTTGTGGTCAGATCAATTTGGTGCGAGGTTCGTTGAATTTGCCGCTTTGTCTGCTCAGATCGATGATTGGCTCCCAAAATACCAATTACGGCCAAACCTGTGGCAAGGATTCCCAATGGGACCTTGTAGAGGTCAATCAACCTATTAAATCCATCGCCCGAGAAGTCGAACGACAAAGCAAATGCCTTCGTTGCGATCGCGATTACCGTTAGAGAACAGAGACCAATGGCGGTCCAAAAACACCACCTCACCGGTTTCAAATTGATCAAACTCGTTTCAGGATCGAACAGTTGCGAGGTCTTAGACATCCCCACTTATCTCCTAAAAGTTTCGGTCCAGCTTTAATTGAGGCAGCGTGACTCGTGCAACTATATCTCAAAATCTAATTTAACACTCTCATTAGGAAGCTGCCAATTTTTCAAGAAAGGGAGCCAAGCGCGAGAGCCACTCACGCTTTTCCTTGTCGTATGTATGCCGGCTGTACACTCCGGTAACGCCCTTCTTCATGTGGAAAAGAATCGCCTCACCCACTTCGTCCGGGCATCCAATGGCCGCTAGTTGAGTCCTGGAGCTACGCCGTAAATCATTTGGCGCCCAACGATCGACTGGCCTCGGCCGCCCATACTCCGGCCGCGTCTTTGAATAAGGCATGTGTAGCCATACTTGCGAGACAACATTCTTTTGCTCCACATGACCGGAAGCACAGTGCTTCGATGAAAACAGGTAACCACCGGCGGCCACCTCGAGCCTGCGCCGGAAGTACGTTCAGCCCGGCCGACAAGCGGCACTCGAAAGTCGGTCTCATGCTCCCGCTAGCTGTTCTTCGTCTTGTCCTTTGGGACCGTCCACCACAATCCGTCCGCCTCTTCCGTGATCTCGCCAGCATGCATTGCCATAATCTCTGAGCCGCGTGCACAAGTCCAGAGGTACTACGTCAACACATCCTCGACCATTCGGGAGAAGTTAGGCAGCCACCGAATGAGCAGTGCCAACTCGTTCTCGCTGAGAACCTGTTTCACGAAGCCAGCCGGCGCGCCCTGAATCATACGCCCCTTGCTTCGCAATTTGCCGCGCATGATCAGGCGCCACAATTCGAAACGGATTCCGGTAATCGGCCGCAATCCAGCGCATAGTCCCATGCAGCCCCTATTTCCGCACCCAGCTTCGCGGCCTGGACCGGGATGTGTCCAAACAATTCAATCAGGTCGAACGCAACCGACCTCGTTACGTCGACCGCGCGCACATAGCCGGTTTCGCCGAGCATGGTTGGAACATGCGCCGGACTTCCGCTGCCCCCTTCGCCCCACGATTTTTGTCGATGTATTTGACCAGGTAGTTGTCGCACACGTCCGCGACGGTTACCACCTCCATCGCGGTGCGTGCGCGCTCGCTGCCGGCGCCGCACGCTTCTCGCCGCGCTCGGCCCGCTTCGCTGCGCTCGGATCGGCGCAGTCGGCGCGGGCCTGGCGTAGCTTTTCCCAGGCTATGGTCGCCGCCGCGAACGAAACTGTAGGCCATTCCCCGATTTTAGTTTGCTTCATCTTGCCGTCGACCGGGCTCTTGTAACGATAGATCCGCGATCATTTGGTCGCTGTACCTTCGAAACGCAGCCCCGGGCATTCGGAAATGGTAAAGTGTTGCCCTGCTGGCGGGAGCTTGGCAGCGCGCGCATCAAATGACATGGTTCCTCTTGCGGTGTGGGTTTGGCGTAGCTTTTCAACAGTTCGGTGAGTTGAGCCTGAGCGTAACGTCAATTTTCTTCGGGAAAAAGTTTCGCCAAAAACGCAAGTGGTCTGATGGGCATGTATGCGCATACAGTAAAAGACGAACCGGATAGAAATCCGGTTTCTCCATAAATTTCAGATACTTATTTGTGAACACCCTTTCAAAACAAGAGGTTGCAACGCCCTCCGATTCCAAGGTCACGCCAATGATGCAGCAATACCTGCGCATCAAGGCCGATTACCCGACCATGCTGGTGTTCTACCGCATGGGCGACTTCTACGAATTGTTCTTCGACGATGCCGAGAAGGCGTCGCGCGTGCTGGGCATCACGCTGACGGCGCGCGGCACCCAGAACGGCGTGCCGATCAAGATGGCGGGCGTGCCTTTCCATTCGCTGGACGGCTACCTGGCCAAGCTGGTCAAGGTGGGCGAATCATGCGCGATTGCGGAGCAGATCGGCGACCCGGCCCTGGCCAAGGGTCCGGTCGAGCGCAAGGTGGTGCGCGTGGTCACGCCGGGCACCCTGACCGATGCCGACCTGCTGCCGGAAAAATCGGAACGTCCGCTGCTGGCCATGGCCATGATCAGCAACCGCAAGCACGTCACCTGCGGCCTGGCCTGGCTGTCGCTGGCCTCCGGCGCGCTGCGCCTGATGGAGTTCAGCGGCGACCAGCGCACGGTGAACACGCGCCTGGTGCAGGAACTGGAGCGCATCGCGCCGGCGGAAATCCTGCGCGGCGACGATGCCGACCTGTTCGAGGACATCACCATCTGCCACGTCAACAACGTGCCGGCCTGGCACTTCGACGTGGTGCACGGCCATAAGGCGCTGCTGGACCAGCTGTCGGTCGCCACCCTCACCGGCTTCGGCGCCGAAGGCCTGGGGGCGGCGTTTGGCGCGGCCGGCGCCCTGCTGCGCTACGCCCAGTCGACCCAGGGCCGTGGCCTGCAGCACGTGAAAAGCCTGTCCTGCGAAACGGAAAACGAATACATCGGCCTCGATGCGGCCACGCGCCGCAACCTGGAGCTGACGGAAACCATCCGCGGCCAGGAATCCCCCACCCTGTTCTCGCTGCTGGACCACTGCCGCACCGCCATGGGTTCGCGCCTGCTGCGCCATTGGCTGCACCATGCGAAGCGCGACCAGTCGGTGGCGCGCGCACGCCACGACGCGATCGCCGCACTGATGCAGCATGACACCACCGGCTCGCTGTCCTACCACCTGGCCCAGGTGCCGGACATCGAACGCATCACCACCCGCGTGGCCCTGCTGTCGGCCCGCCCGCGCGACCTGTCCGCCCTGCGCGACGGCCTGCAGCAGCTGCCCAAGCTGCAGCACGCCATGCAGCGCGCCCTGGGCCACGACAATGCCAACGGCTTGCTGGCCAAGCTGCACTTCGGCCTGAATTCGCCGCAGGAATGCGTGGACCTGCTGGTGCGTGCCATCATGCCGGAGCCGGCCACCATGGTGCGTGACGGCGGCGTGATCGCGCGCGGCTACGACGCCGAGCTCGATGAACTGCGCGGCCTGTCGGAAAACGCCGGCCAGTTCCTGGTCGACCTGGAAAC
>CBHWEO010000016.1:0-37489 GCA_966112955.1 uncultured Duganella sp.
CGAACGGCAGGCGGAAGTCCTGGCCCGGCATGATCAGCACGGGACCAAAAATCTGTGGCACGGTATCGCTGTTGCGCAGCAGGAGCACGTCGTTCACGCCCAGCACCAGGGTGATGGTATCGGGCAGGATCTCGGCCTTGTCGCCGGCCATGCGGCGCGCCCAGGTGCCTTTCGGGATCTCGAACAGGGCGTCGCGCGAGGCGGCCTGGATCGGCGCGAACGCGGCCCAGGCCAGCGCCGCGGCGATGGCGGCGCCCAGCAGCAAGGCGGCAACCAGCAGCCGGCGCTTCATTGGCCCTGTACCAGCAAGATGACGTCGTGCACGATGTCCTCGGCCGGGCGGCCGAAAGGCATCAGCGCACGCAGCCTGCCTTGCGGGTCAATGAAATACAGGTAGGACGAATGGCCCATCGTGTATTCGGTCTTGCTGCCTTCCACCATCTTCTTCGTCGCGCTGATGCCGTACGCCTGGCGGATGGCGGCCATCTGCGTTTCGCTGCCGGTCAGGCCGATGAAACTGGGGTCGAACTGCTCCAGGTAGGCCTTCAGCTTCGGCGCCGTGTCGCGCTGCGGGTCCACGGTCACGAACACCACCTGCAGCTTGTCGCGCAGCGGGCCGAGGCGCTCGCGCGCCTGCTTCAACAGCGCCAGCGAAACCGGACACACGTCGGCGCAGCTGGCATAGCCGAATTCCAGCACCACCACCTTGCCGCGGTATTTGTCGAGCGCGAAGTCCCGGCCGTCGGCGGCCTTCTGCGCGATCTGCGGCGCCATGCGCGGCGGGTCGAACGTGCCGGACTTCAGCTGGCTGGCAGCATGGGCGGCGCCGGCTGCCGCCAGCAGCAGCGCAAACAGGGGCTGACGGATCATAGGGCGATGCTGACCGGCTTGATGGACTTGACGAAGCTTTCGTCCACATAGGACTCGAAGGGGACGGGCCGCTTCAGCGTGCCGGCTTCGATCGAAAGCTGCATCAGCTCATCGAATTCGGCGCGGATCATGCGCAAGTCGCCGTAGGTGACGCGGTCGGCCGGGTTGTCCATCACGAACTGGATCACTTTCGGGTCCTGGTTGAAGAACTTGCGGCCGGCCGCAAGCTTGGCGGCCTTGGCGCGGTTGGCCGGCGTGGCGTCGAGCCAGTTGCCGGCCGCCTGCACGTGGTTGACCAGGTCCTGCACCAGCGGGCGGTTGGACTTGATCAGCTCTTCACGCACCGTCAGCACGCAGCAGATGTAGTTGCGCCACTCGTCGCGCGTCATCGACAGCGGGCGCGCATAGCCGGCCTTCTGCGCCGCGGCGCCGAACGGTTCGCCGGTGCAGTAGGCGTCCACCGCATTGGCATACAGCGCGGCCGGCATGTCGGGCGGCGCCATTTCAATGATCTGCACGTCCTTGGGCGTCATGTTCTCGCGCGCCAGCATCTTGCGCAGGAACAGGAAGTCCACCGCAAAGCGGCTCGGGATGGCGATGCGCTTGCCGCGCAGGTCGGCGAAGCGCTTGTACTGGGAATCGGTACGCACCATGATCACGGCGCCAGAGCGGTGGCCCAGCGACACGATCTTGAGCGGGATCTTCTTGTCCGCCAGGTCCATCACCAGGGGCGCCAGCATGTAGGCGGCCTGGATCCGGCCCGTCATCAGCGACTCTTTGATCTCCGGCCAGCCGCTGTACTTGGAGTATTCGAACGCTCCGCCGCGCGCGCTGCAGGCGATGGGCAGCGTCAGGTTGCAGGTGACGGGCAAGCCGCCCACCACCAGCGGGTCGGCTGCCCGCGCCAATGATGGCAATAGCCCCGCCGCCGGCAGTGCCAGCGCACTGCCCAGCAATTGGCGGCGGCGGCGGAAATGTTCGAGTGGGTAATCGTTTGACATCTGAACATTCTAGCACCGACTCAAAACTTGACCCAAGTCATGGGCGGCAAGCCCGCCGGCAGCCAGACTGGGGCCACCCTTCCCACTGGAGCAGCCATGTACAAGCACATCCTCTTCCCTACCGACGGCTCGCCGGCATCCAGCGCCGCCCTGCATGAAGCGATCAGGTTCGCCCGCGATGCCGGCGCGCGCGTGACCGCCCTGCACGTGATACCGGAATTCCATATCTTCACCTACCATCCGGACATGCTGGAGGATACGCGCGGCGTCTACCTGAAAGAAAGCGAAGTGCGCTCCAATGCCATCCTCGAAGAAGTGACCCGCGCCGCACAGGAGTACAAAGTGCCTTGCGATGTGGTGCAGCGCCGCTCCGACCAGCCCTTCGAAACCATCGTCGCCACCGCCACCGATTACGGCTGCGACCTGATCGCCATGGCCACCCACGGCTACAAGGGCGTAAAGGGCATGCTGCTGGGGAGCGAAACCCACCGCGTGCTGTTGAACACGCCGGTGCCGGTGCTGGTGTTCCGCCCGCAGTAGACTGCGGCGTAAACGCCACACAGGGCTGGCGCGTGCCAGGTTTTTTGTGACAGCCCCGTCACATAAGTCGTCCCAAAATGGACAAAGCCCGCGCTTTGTCCATTTTGGGACATTCCAAACCGGTATATAAGCCCAGCGTCTTAATCATCAAGGATTTCCGTATTTGTGCGCCTTGCCGTGCTGCTGCATATTCTCGCCAATTATCACAGCACGGGGAAATCCATGACTTTCGCACTTCGCAAACTTGCGCTGGCGGCTGCACTGGCGGCCATCGGCAGCGTCCAGGCATCGACAGCCGACCACCACGAATTCGAGGCCACGCTGCATGCGCCTTACCGCGCCGCCGCCGGCGCCAACGAGGCGCGCAACTTCACGCTTGAATTCAGCTTCCCGAACGTGCGCCAGGCGCAGGCCGTCAGCTGGGTGCTGGAAGTGATGGCGTCCAACGGCACGGTGGTGGAGCGCTGGACCGGCGTCGAACGCCTGCACGACAAGCCGCTCACCGTCAACGTCGAATGGGCCGGCCGCAACCGCCGCAACGCCCTGCCGCGCGGCATCTACAAGGCCCGCCTGCGCGCCATCTCGGAAGACGAGCAGCGCGGCATTTCCGCCAACGCCGACGCGGTACTGCGCCGCATCGCCGGCTTTGAAGGCGAAGTCCACGACCAGGAATGGGATATCGCGATCGGCCAGCAGCCGGCCAAGGCCGGTGCGCCGGTGATGATGGCTGCCGCGCCGGCGCCGGCCGCCCTGCCCTACACCGTCTATTTCGGCAACCTGCACAGCCAGACCAACCACAGCGACGGCGGCGGCGACCTGGCCTCCTGCACCGGCGCGCAGGCCCCGCAGTCGGCCGCTTACGGCCCGACCGACGCCTTCAACTACGCCAAGGCGCGCGGCCTGGACTTCCTGATGGCGTCCGAGCATAACCACATGTACGACGGTTCGGATTCCACCAACACCTCCGCCGACCCTGCCGTGGCCAAGGCCCTGTACCAGTCCGGCCTGAGCGCCGCGGCCAGCTACAACAGCGCCAACCCGGGCTTCCTGGCCATCTACGGCATGGAATGGGGCGTGATCAGCAATGGCGGCCACATGAACATCCTGAACGCCAACGAGCTGCTGGGATGGGAGAGCAACAGCTCCGGCCAGCTGATTGCCGACACGCTGACCGCCAAGAACGATTACGCCGGCCTGTACACGCTGATGCGCCAGCGCGGCTGGCTGGGGCAGTTCAACCACCCGTCCACCACCGGCCAGTTCCTGGTCAACAGCGTGCCGCTCGGCTACACGGCCGATGGCGATGAGGCGATGGCCCTGTGCGAAGTGATGAACACGTCCGCCTTCTCCACCAACACCACCGAGACCGAAACGGGCCGCAGCAATTACGAAGGCGCCTGCAAGAAAGCGCTGGAGGCCGGCTACCACGTGGCCTTCAGCAGCAACCAGGACAACCATTGCGCCAACTGGGGCGCCTCCTACACCAACCGCACCGGGGTGCTGATCCCCAGCGGCACGGCGCTCAGCACCGCCGCCTTCATGGATGCGGTGCGCGCCCGCCGCGTGTTCGCCACCATGGACAAGACCTCGCAGCTGGTGCTGACGGCCAACGGCCACGTGATGGGCGAGCGCTTCACCAACAGCGGCACGCTGAACCTGGTGGCCAACTTCAGCAGCAGCTCGGGCAAGACCATCTCGACGGTGGAAATCTTCGAGGGCGTGCCGGGCCGCAACGGCACCGTGACCCTGCTGTCTTCCAGCGCCAACACCACCATCACGCCGGCCGACGGCGCCCACTTCTACTACGCCAAGGTGACCCAGAACGACGGCAACATCCTGTGGTCGGCGCCGGTGTGGGTGACGCAGCAGGCCGGCAGCGGCGACACGGTGGCACCCACCGTCAGCGCATCGAGCAGCGGCAGCAGTGGGACCATCACCTTCAACGCCAGCGCCAGCGACGACGTCGGCGTCACCAAGGTCGAGTTCTACGTGGATGGTGCGCTCAAAGGCACCGATACCGCCTCGCCATGGTCGTACGCCTTCAATTCCACCGGCGTGGCCAACGGCACACATGCGCTGACCGCCAAGGCCTATGACGCGGCCGGCAACAGCACGCTGTCGTCGGCCGTCAGCTTCAGCGTCAACAACACCACGGCGCAGCAGCTGGTCCTGAACAGCGGCTTCGAATCGGGCAGCACCAGCTGGAGCGCCACCAGCGGCGTGATCACCAGCGACAGCAGCGTCGCGGCGCACGGCGGCAGCTGGAAGGCATGGCTGAACGGCTATGGCAGCGCCCACACGGACACGCTGTACCAGCAGGTCAGCATCCCGTCCACCGCCGCCAGCGCCACCCTGGGCTTCTGGCTGAAGGTCACCTCCGATGAGACCACCACGACCCAGGCGTACGACACGCTGAAAGTCCAGGTGCGCAACAGCAGCGGCGCCGTGCTGGCGACGCTGGCCACCTACTCCAACCTGAACAAAGGTTCCAGCTACGTGCAGCGCACCTTCGACCTCAGCGCCTACAAGGGCCAGACCGTGCGCATCTACTTCGAAGGCGTGGAAGGCTCCACCGTCGCCACTTCCTTCATCGTGGACGACGTCACGCTGAACGTGCAGTAAGCCTGGGCGGTTGCGGGGTCAGCCGCGGATTTCGCGCAAGCCCTTGCCCAGCTTGCGCCGCAACAGCGTGCGCAAGGTCACGCCATCGCGGTAGCCCACCTGCTCGGCGATGCGGTCGATATTCTCGCCGCTGGTCTTGAGCAGGTGGACGGCGCGTTCGATGCGCAAGTCCTGCACGTAATTGACGGGCGTCTTGCCCAGCACCTCCTGCAGGCGCCGCGCCAGCGTGCGCTTGCTGGTGGCCAGCGCCGCCGCTGCCGCCTCCAGCTGGAAGCCCTGCGCCAGGTGCTGCCTTACCCAGCGGTCGAAGCCGGCCACCAGCGGGTCGGCATGCGCCAGGTGGTCGGAAATCACGTACACCGATTGCGCCGGCCGCGCATCCACCACCAGGTAGCGCGCCACCATCGCCGCCAGTTCCGGGCTGGCCTGCCGGATCATGGCCAGCGACATGTCCAGGTGGCTGAGCGCCGCCCCGGCCGTGACGAACTGCCCCGACCCCACCACCATGCGCTGCGCATCCAGCCGCACCGCCGGATAGCGCTGGCGGAACAGGGGCGTCAGCCACCACGTAGTAGTCGCCTCCTCGCCATCGAGCAGGCCGCTTTCCGCCAGCACGAAAGTGCCGATGCAGGCAGCGGCGATGCGCACGCCGCCGCCCGCCAGGCCGCGCAGGGCCGCCGCCGCATCCCGCACTTCGTCCCCGGCCAGCGCCGCCTCCAGCGGCGCCGGCATCTTGTGGCCGATGGCCGGCAGCACCAGCAAGTCCGGCGCCGGCGCACGCTCCAGCGGCACCACCGGCAACTGCATGCCCTGGGCGCTGCGCACCGCCGGCCGCAACCCGGCCAGCGTCACGTGGAAGTGCGGCTGCGGCGTTTCCAGCATCGGCGCCAGCTCATTGGCCGTGGTAAAGGCATCCAGCACGGCGGCCAGGCCGGTGTCGAAGGCGCTGTCCAGCGCAAGCACGGTGATGTTCATGGCACGATCGATACCAAAGATGTCAATCTCGCCAATTTAACGCCATCCGCGCCGCCGGTAAAGTGCCTCCATCGCAGTTTCGCGATCCATCCAACAAGGAGAAAGCCATGATCAAATTCGCACTGTTCGCCCGCTTCGAAGCCAAACCCGGCAAGGAAACCGCGGTCGCCGACTTCCTGCACACCGGCCTGGCGCTGGCCAACCGGGAAGCCGGCACCAGATACTGGTTCGCACTGCGCCTGTCCGAGCGCGTGTTCGGCGTGTTCGACGCCTTCGAAACGGAAGCGGCGCGCCAGGCCCATTTGAGCGGCCCGATCGCGCAAGCCCTGATGGCGCAGGCGCCCGAGCTGTTCGCCAGCCCGCCCAGCATCGAACCGATCGATGTACTGGGCCTGAAAGCGGCCTGATTACTGGTCGTCGGCGGGGTTGAACTGGTACTTCCTCTTCAACTCCTCCACTTCCGCCCGGTTGGCGTGCATGAAGCGGCGGAATTCCTCCACCACCTTGGGGTATTTGTGCGAGGACAGGTACCATTGGCCCGATGCATGCGGCAAATCCGGGTCATATACCACCGGCACCTGCGGCAGCTTGCGGATCCTGGTCCAGTAATGGCGGGCGATGCGGGTGTTCATGTAGGCGCCGTCGATGCGGCGCATGATCAGCTTTTCGTACAAGGCATCGTAGTCGGCGGTTTCCTCGACGCGCAGGGAACCGGCCGACATCAGCTGCTGGTAGGGATAAGGCGTGAAGCCGAGCGGAATGCCGAGGGTCTTCAGGTTGCCAACTCCTTTGCCCAGGTTTTCAGGCCGCACCAGCACGCCATCCGTAAATTCCAGTACCGGCGCGTAGCTGATTTTCAGTTCCTTCTTCATTTCCGCCACCCAGCTCGGGTTGTCCGGAAAGGCCAGGTCGACCTGACCGTCGACAAACAGGCGGTCGCGCCGCTTCAGGGGATAGACCTGGTAGACGAAGGTGTAGCCCCGGTTGCGGGCAAAGGCTTCGAGAATATCCTTGCCCAGGCCGCCGTACACGCCGTTCTTCACTTCCGAGTACGGCAGCCAGTTCTTGTAGTCTTCCACGCCTACCGTAAAGGTTCTCTTGTCGGCCGCCCGCGCCATGCCGCATGCCAGCACCAGGCCGGCCAACAGGAAACGCAGCATGGCATTCCTCCATCATTCAAGCTGGTAGGCATAGATGTTGACGACGTTGAAGGTGGTGTCGGGCACGTACACGCGCCGGTCGCGCGCATAAATGAAGAACGGCATCCACACGCCGCCGACCTCGGGATACTTCTTGAATACAAGTTCTCCCGTTACATATTCTAGCGTGTCCTCGCCAATACGGAAGATCTTCAGCGCGCGGTTGACCAGGTCGTTGACGATCAGGTGCCCTTCCTGGTCCACGCACAGGCTGGCCGGCAGGTAGAACTTGTCGGCATCCTTTTCCAGGTCGTCGCAATAGCCGGCGCGCCCATAGCTCCACAGGCTGTTGCCCTGGCGGTCGAACACGCGGATGCAGTTGTTGAACTGGTCGCACACGAAGACCCGGTCCTGGGCATCGATCGCCACGTCGCAGGGCGCGAAGCTGGCCAGCGGTTCGCCCTCTTCCACCCACTGGAAATTCTTCACGAACGACACCATGCCCGATGGCTGCAGCTGCCACATCGAAATGCGGTTGTTCAGCGAATCGGCGATATAGATTTCGCCATGGCTGTTGACTTCCAGGCCCTGCGGCGCTTTCAGCGTGCCATTGCCGCCCACCCCTTCGCGGCCGAAGGGCAAGCCGTAATTCAGCAAATGGCCGCCAGGGCCGAACTGGAACATCGACACCGTGCAGGCGTTGAAGTTGGTGACGAACACCAGCGGCGTGCCGGGACAGATCTGCCCCAGCAGCGGCTGCGACGGGTAATACACGGCCATGGCCAGCCCGCCCGGCATGAAGAAGCCGCGCATCATGTCCTGCAACTGGGCGATCGGGTCGGCCGCCGTGTTGAAGGTCTTCATGCACCAGTTGCCGGAGTCGATGTTGTAGGACGAGGTGGCGGCACCGGCCAGCGGATCGAGGCGGGCGTGGTGCTTCAACTGGTCGTACCAGAATTTGTAGAGGTTGGCCGTCGCCGTGGCCCAGTTGTCGAGCCAGTTGGTCTGCGGCAAGGTGCCGCTGCCGGCGCGCTTGGGGTCGACCCCGATCACCGCCGTCATGCAATTGAATTGCGAAGTAGCCGCCTTGGCGCTCCTGGCCGACTGGCTGTCGCGCCGGTGGCCGACCGCGTCCAGCAGCACGGCATCCTGGTCGCCGCCGTCGCGCTCCGGGGCGATGCGCATTTTCAGCACGGTGGAGGCGAACGGCTCGGTCACGTAGTACACGTTGGCGTCGGCCGCGGCGCAGATCTGGTACGGGCCGACGAACACCGCATCCTCCAGCGCGCCGTACACCAGGTCGGAAATTGAATGCATTGCCTGCGGCTTGTGGTTCCACAGCGGCAGCATGCCCTCCACCACGGTCAGCAGCTTGCCATCGAGGTCGTACACGGTGATGGAATCCTCCACCTGGCCCGGCACGAAGATGCGGTCGTTGATCACGCACACCGAGCGCATGACGTTGAACTTGCCGATGCCGGCCGGGTTGCCGAAGCTGTGCAGCAGCGAGGTCTCGCCCGGGCACTGCACCCGTTCATCCTGGATCGGCCAGGCGGTATCGATCTTCAGGATTTCGTAATGGCCCGTGTTGGCCAGGTACAGGTTGCCGCGCGAGTCGGACGCCAGGCCCTGCGGCCACAGCAGGTCGTGCACGCTGTTGGCGTCGTCCACGGTGCGGAACTGCAGCACGAACTTGCCTTCCGGCGTGAACTTGACGCAGCGGCTGCGGTCATCGTCCCTGGTGTGGAAGAATTCGTCGCACACGTAGACGAAATAGTCGCCGCTGGCTTCCTTCACGATGGTGATGCCGTTCGGGTCGCTCAATGGCTTGAAGCCCTTGCCGTTGATGCCGTCCGCCGCGTCGCCAAAGGCGAACTGGAAATCGACCGTGTGCTCGTCGTACTCGAACACCACGACGCGGCCATTGCCCATGTCGGTGCAGTACATCAGGTCCTGCTCGGGGTGCGGGCACAGGTGGAACGGCATCAGCAGGCGGCGCGCCTGCTCGCTGCCCTCGCCCGGCGTGTCGATCACGTGCAGCAGCGTATTGAGGTCGGCGCTGAACACCAGCACGCGGCTGTTGCCGGTATCGCAGACCCAGACATGGTCGTAATGGTCGCGTGCGATGCCGACCGGGGAATTCATGGTGAAGTCGTCGGGCAGTTCGCCGCGCGCCGTACTGCCCGGCATGACGAGTTCACCGTAGTGCGTAACATGATGAAATTTGCTCATGGCCATCCCTGCCTGTTATTGGAGCCTGCCAGTATCGGGCTTGGAGAACATTTCGGCAACATTGCCAGCAAATGCCGCAATGGCGGGGCACGCGGCGCTAGCAGATGGCTAGGCAAGCGCCCGCAGGGACGATTGAGGGGCGCCATCGCCCGGCTGTGCGCACGGCCCACCCTATGGTCCCCCTACAACAGGCAACGCAAATAGTTAAACGCAAGCGAACGCAAAGTTTATACTTGCCTCAATGCAGCCCGTCTTTCCTACGGTGCCACTAGCCATGTGCCGTGCACTCTTGCCCCTCTGTCCGGCCGCGCTCCTGGGCGCACGGCAGGCTTGCGCCGCCCCGGTCGTGGTCATCGGCGCCGAGGATGACTGGGCACCTTACTCCTCGGCCAGCGGGCAGCGGGCGCGCGGCTTTGCAGTGGACATGGTGGGCGCCGGCTCGTCCCAACGCGGCCTGCGCGCGCCCGGCAGCGAGGCCATGCTGGCCCAGTTCAACGAAGGCTACGCCCAGTTGCGCCATTCGCCGCGCTACAGGGAAATCGAGGAGCGCTGGTTCAAATGACGCGCTCGATCGCCGCCCGCCTGCTGCGCATCATTTTCGGCTGCTACTTCGTGGTGACGGTGGTGGTCACCGTGGTCCAGCTGACGGCGGAATACAAGCACACCCGCAACCGTGTCGAGCGCGAGATCGAAGCCATGCAGCACACCTTCGGCCCCGGCATCGCCGACGCCATGTGGCGCTTCAACGACGACATCATGCGCGGCATCCTGGCCGGCATGAAGGAATTGCCCATCGTGGTCGGCATCAAGGTGGTGGACGACCAGGGCAAGCTGGTGCGCGCGGTGGGCACGGTGCTCGACGAGCACGGCCGGCACATGCAGGCCCAGGCCGACGGCCGCCTGGCGCCGCCGCCGCGCGACGACGGCCTGTTCGGCCAGATCTTCAGCCGCGAATTCCCCATCACCTACCAACTGGAGAACGGCAGCGCGCAGCAAATCGGCAAGTGGACCGTCTATTCGAACCGGCGCATCGTGGTCAGCCAGGTGGAATACGGCTTCTTCCTGATCCTGGTCAATTCCGTGATCAAGACCCTCGCGCTGTGGTTCATCTTCCTGCTGGTGGTGCGCTACTGGCTGGGCCGGCCCCTGCAGCAGCTGAGCGACTACGTGGGCCACCTGACCATCGACAACCTGGGCAGCGCGCCGCTGCGCCTGCGCCGCGGCGGCAATACGGAGCTGGACCTGCTGGCCAACAAGATCAACGAAATGCGCGAAAACATCCTGGCCGGCCTGGCGGAAAAGTCCGCGCTGTACCAGGAGCTGGCCGCGCTCAACGAATCGCTGGAGCGGCGCGTGGCCGAGCGCACCGAAGCCATGCGCCACGCCCAGGACGAGCTGGCGCGCAGCGAACGGCTGGCGGCATTGGGTTCGATGGTGGCAGGCATCGCGCACGAACTGAACACGCCGATCGGCAACAGCATGATTGCCGCCAGCACCCTCAACGACAAGATCCGCGCGCTGGGCGAGCGCTTCGAAGGCGGCTTGCGCCGGTCCGACATGAGCTGCTTCCTGGAGGAGGCGGAAGGCATCGGCAAGCTGTTGACGCGCAATATCGAGCGCGCCGCCGACCTGGTGTCCAGCTTCAAGCAGGTCGCGGTGGACCGCACCAGCTCGCAGCGCCGCAAGTTCGACCTGGGCGCCGTGGTGCAGGAAAACATGAGCACCCTGTCGCCCATGCTGCGCAAGCTGCCGTTCGAGGTGACGCTGGACCTGGCGCCGCTGGTGGCGATGGACAGCTATCCCGGCCCGCTGGGCCAGGTGCTGGCGGCCCTGGTGGAAAACGCCATCGTGCACGGCTTCCAGCAGCGCGGCCACGGCCGGCTGTCGATCGTGGTGCCGGTGCCGGACGGCGCACTGGCCGAGATCATCGTCAGCGACGACGGCGCCGGCATCGCGCCCGGCAACCTCAACCGCATCTTCGACCCCTTCTTCACCACCCGCATGAGCGAGGGCCGTTCAGGCCTGGGCCTGAACATCGTGCACAACATCGTCACCACCATCCTGGGTGGCCGGATCCAGGTCGACAGCATGCCCGGCGTCGGCACCACGTTCCGCATCACCGTCCCGCTCGACGCGCCGATGCACCACGAAGAGCCGATTATTCCGCGGGCTTGAGCAGCACCGGCACTTCCTTGAAGGCCGGCGTGGCCGAGCCGCGCGCCACCAGCTGCGGCGACAGCAGCGGCGTCAGCTCCGGGAAGTAGCCGAACACGTCCCCTTCCGGCACGTCGTAGCGCACCAGCTGGTAGCCCTTGCACACGCGCGCGATGCCGTCCGGCGCGGCGGCGTGCACGTCCACCAGCTGGCCGTCGCGCAGGCCGAGGCGCTCCAGCGTGGCTGCCGCAATGAACAGCACCTTGCGCGTATGGTGCACGCCGCGGTAGCGGTCCACCTCGCCCGTGGTGTCGCGGTAGACGGTGGTGTTGTACTGGCGGTGGGCGCGCACCGTGGCCAGGCACAGCACCTGCTCGCCGTGCAGGGCGCGCGCGCGGCGCAGGATGCTGTCCCGCGGCAGCGCGATGGCGGTGAATTGCGCCTTGCCGCTGGCGGTGCGCCACTCGCGCAGGCGTGCCGTGTTCGGCAGGTGGAAGCCGCGCGGCTCGGCGATGCGCCGGTTGTAGCCCTCGAAGCCCGCCACCGCGCCTTGTGCCACCTGCTCGATCAGCGCGCGCGTGACGCTGTAGTCGCTGCCCATGGCTTGCCAGTCGATGCGCGCCACGCCCGGCCCGGCGCGGCCGGCCAGGGTGCGGCGCGCCAGCTCGGTCACGATATGCGGCTCCGAACGCAACCCGGCGCTGGCCGGGGCGGCGCGGCCGGCCGAGGCGTGCACCATGCTGGCGGTGTCTTCCACGCTGACGAACTGGCGTCCGCCCGGCTGTTCGTCGCGTTCCGTACGGCTCAGGCAGGGCAGCAGCAAGCCGACCCGGCCCGGGTGCAGGTGCGTGCGGTTCAGCTTGGTGGCAATGTGCACGGTCAGCTGCAAGCCTTCCATCGCCTGCAGCACACGCGGGCTGTCCGGCCCCGCCACCGCGAAATTGCCGCCCAGGCCGAGGAAGGCATGTACCGAACCGTCCAGGATGCCGCGGATGGCCGCCACCGCGTCCAGGCCGGGCGCGGCCGGCGGCGCAAAGCCGAACACACGCTGCAGGCCGTCCAGCCATTCCTGCTTGGGCCGGTTGGTCACGCCCACCGTGCGGTCGCCCTGCACGTTGGAGTGGCCGCGCACCGGCATCAGGCCGGCGCCCGGCTTGCCTACGTTGCCGCGCAACAGCATCAGGTTGACCAGCATCTGGATGGTTTCGATCGCGTATTCGTGCTGGGTCAGGCCCATGCACCAGGTAGCGATGGTGGCGTTGGACCCGATATAGATGGCTGCCGCCCGTTCGATGGCCTCGCGCGTCAGGCCGCTGTCCTGCTCCACCTGCTGCCAGGATTGGGCGCGCACGGCGGCCGCGAAGGCCTCGAAGCCGCTGGTGTGGCGCGCGATGAAGTCGCGGTCCAGCACCCGGCCGCCCGCCTCTTCCGCCTCCAGCACCGCCTTGCACATGCCGGTGATGGCGGCCAGGTCGCCGCCCACCCGCACCTGGAAGTAGTCGCTGGCGATGGGCGTGCCGCGCCCGGTCAGGGTTTCCAGCGGCGACTGCGGGTCGGCGAAGCCGCGCAAGCCCGGCTCCAGCATCGGGTTGAAGGCGGCAATGCGGCAGCCGCGCAGCGCCGCCTCGCGCAGGTCGCCCAGCATGCGCGGATGGTTGGTAGCCGGGTTCTGGCCGAACACGAAGATGGCGTCCGCATGCGCGAAATCCTCGCGCGTGATGGTGGCCTTGCCCACGCCCAGTGTGCTGCCCAGCGCCATGCCGGACGATTCATGGCAGTAGTTCGACGAATCGGGCAGGTTGTTGGTGCCGAAGGCGCGCGCGAACAGCTGGTAGGGAAAGGCCGCCTCGTTGCTGCTGCGGCCGGAGGCATAGAACACGGCACGCTCGGGCGCATCGAGCGCCTGCAGCGCGGTGGCCGCCGCGTCGAACGCCGCGTCCCAGCCGATCTCGCGGTAGGTGTCGCTGGCGCGGTCGTACAGCATGGGCGCGGTCAGGCGGCCGAAGCCCTCCAGTTCCCACTCGGCGCGGCCGCGCAGCGCCGCCAGCGTATGGGCGGCGAAGAATGCCGGAGTGGCGCGGCGCGCCGTCGCTTCGTGGGCAATCGCCCAGGCGCCCTGCTCGCAGAAATCCACCGCCTTGTCCCTGGGCGAATCGGGATAGGCGCAGCCCGGGCAATCGACGCCGCCCGGCTGGTTCAGTTGCGGCAGGACTTTCAGCGCCGGCAGCACGCCATTGCTGCGCAAGGCCTTGGCGGTGCCGTGCAGCGAACCAAGGCCGCCGGCGGGTTTGTCGTAAAAGCGAATCGGGTGCTGCAACGGGTTCTCCAGCCAGTCGAATGAGGCGGCGATGTTAACATAAGTGCAGCGGGCTTATTGCAGAGTTGCCATGCAGCAACGAACGGCACGCGGCAGTAGCCCGCGCCGCGACAATGGTCTATACTTCGCCTGCGCCTTACACCTGCGCAACATTTTCTTCTGGCCAAACCCTCGCCTGGCATTCTCCTTTCGCAGGGGATGGTGATGCGCCAAATTCCGAAACTCCAGACCTTCAAGTTCAAGATCAGCGCCTTGCTGGTGCTGATGGTCATGTTCGCCACCATCCTGGTCGGCGGCGCGTCGCTGCTGGTGGCCGAGCACGAGATGCGGCAAGTGATCGGCGCCCAGGAAATGTCCATGCTGTCCAGCGCGGCGGCTTACCTGGACCGCGACATCGCGTCCAAGCAGCAAGTCCTGCGCGTGCTGGCGGAGAGCCTGCAGGCGGAGCCGCTGGCCGCCGGCCAGATCCAGGGCGAACTGGAATTGCGCGGCGCCCTGCGCGATGAATTCTTCAACGTCACCGCCTACGCGCCGGACGGCAAGCTGGTGGCCAACCTGCAGGACCGCCGCATGATCGGCAAGTTGAACAGCAAGAACCGCCAGTATTTCCGCGATACCCTGGCGGCGCAGGAAGGCATCGTGTCGGCGCCCTTCCGCAGCGTGCTGTCCGGCCGCCCCGTGGTGGCGATCACCCAGCCGGTAATGCGGCGCAGCGGCGGCATCGGCTACATCCTGGTCGGCACCATCGACCTGCAGCGCCCCGCCTTTGCCGGCCAGCTGAACGCCCTGCGCGGCCACACCGAAGGCTACCTGTTCATTCTCACCGCCGACGGCACCACTCTCTATCACCCGGATGCCAGCCGCGTGCTGGCGCGCGACGCCGCCCCCGGCACGCTGGCGCACACCGTATTGTCGACGCCGGAAGGCTGGCGCGACGATGCCAGCGATGGCGGCCAGCCCATGCTGCTGGCCCACAAGCGCCTGCAGAAGGCCGACTGGACCATCGCCATGGCGATGCCGGTGCGCGCCGTGTTTGCCTCCATGGCCACGCTGCGCCTGCGCGCCCTGGGCGCCGCCTCCGTGGTGGCGCTGCTGGCCGGCCTGCTGGCCTGGCTGCTGATGCGCCCCCTGCTGGCGCCCCTGTACCGGCTGTATGGCCAGGTGCGCGCCTTCGGCCGCGGCGAAGCCGACATCGAACAGTTCAATTCCAGCAAGCCGGACGAATTCGGCCACCTGAGCCGCGCCTTCTACCAGGTGGCACGCCAGCAGCAGCTGGCCGAACACAACCTGCAGCGCCTGGCCACCACCGACGCCCTGACCGGCGCCCACAACCGCCGCATGTTCGACGAATTCTTCCCGCAGGCGCTGAAGCGCGCGGTGCGCGCCGGCCAGCAGATCGGCCTGGCCGTGCTGGACATCGACCATTTCAAGGCCATCAACGACAACTTCGGCCACCAGGCCGGCGATGCCGTGCTGGTGCAGTTTGCCGACCGCCTGCGCAACGCCGTGCGCAGCACCGATACCGTGGCGCGCATCGCCGGCGACGAATTCGTGATCGTGTTCGAACACCTGGAAGCCGGCCACGACGTCAATGTGCTGGGCCAGAAGATCGTGGCGGCCATGCAGGCGCCGTTCGCCGTCAACGGCCGCCCGCTGAACGTCACGGCCAGCATCGGCATCGCCCTCACCACCGAGCTGCCGGCCGACGTCGACAAGGTGATGCTGGCGGCCGACCAGGCCCTGTACTGCGTCAAGGCGGCCGGCCGCAACGGCTTCGCCGTCAACACGGTCGGCGCCGAGCGTATGCTGTCGGTGCGCGACTTCGGCGCGCCGTCCAAACCGGCGGAAAAGAAAAGCTGGCCGTCCAGCCGGATGTAAAGCGCCCCTGGTGGCGCTTAGTGGCGGGACGGGATGCTGGCCGGCAGCACCTGCGATTGCGTCATGCCGGCCATGCTGCGGCATTCGCTGGCGCAGCGCCGGCAAGCGATGGCGCAATCCTTGCAGTGCTCGTGGCTGTGCTGTTCGCACTCGGCCGCGCAGGCATCGCACAGGTCGGCGCACGCTTCGCACAGGGTCGCGGCCAGCTTGCTGCCGCGCTGCATCAGGCCGACGCACACGCGGCACACCTGGGCGCAATCGATATCGCTGGCGATGCAATGGGCCAGGCTGGCCACATCCTGCTCCTGCAGGCAGCTGGCGGCGCAATGGTCGCAGGCGGCGGCGCAATCGTTGCACGCGTCGATACAGCTCTGGTACTGTTGTTGGATCATGGCTCCCTCCTGTCGCAAAGGGCCAGACTAGCACTCGCGCCCGATGGCGTGCGCACTGCTGCAGGCACTATGCCGCAACGGCTTTGCGGGCCTGCTTGACGCGGTACATGGCCTGGTCGGCCAGTTCGAGCAATTGCTCCATCTCGCTGCCGTCTTCCGGACAGATGGCATAGCCGACGCTGGCGCCCAGCCGCAAGGCGCGGCCTTCGAATTCGAACGGGGCGCCGATCGCGCTCGTCAGGCTGCTGCATTGGCGGCTCACGCCATCGCGGTCGCGCACGCCGCACAGGATGACGCCGAATTCATCGCCGCCCAGGCGCGCCGCCAGGTCTTCCTGGCGCAGCGCACGCGTGATGCGCTCGGCCACCTGGCGGATGGCGGCGTCGCCGGCGCGGTGCCCGAGCTTGTCGTTGATGGCTTTCAGGCCGTCCATGTCGATGTTCACCACCGCCACGCTGCTGCTGGCGCGGCTGGCCTGCGCCAGCTGCTGGCGCAGGCGGTCGTAGAACAGTGCGCGGTTGGCCAGGCTGGTCAGGGCATCATGGGTGGCGCGGTAATACAGGTCGCTCGATTCGTACTGCACGGCGTGGTAGATGGCGGCGCCGATCAGCTCCGACAGCAGGCCCAGGACTTGCGCTCGCTCAGCATCGAAGGCATGCGGATGCGGGGCGCCGACCTTCAGCACGCCCACGGTCTCGCCTTCGTGGCGCAGCGGTACCACCAGCATCGAGCGCAAGCCCACCTTGCGGCAGGCCGCGCGGTCGACGCGCGGGTCGGTTTCGGCATCGTCGCATTGCAGGATGCGGTCTTGCGCCACGCACAGGCCGGACAGGCTGCCGTCGCGTTTCAGGCGCAGGCCAAGCGAACCTTCGGCCACGCCGGCGGCGGCGCGGTACACCATGTCGCCGCCCTCGGCCAGTTCCACCACGGCGGCCGTCGCGCCGCACAGGCTGCTGGCGCGCTGGCACACCAGCTGCATCACGCCGCCCAAGTCCAGGCCCAGGCGTGCAATATCCGTTTGAAGCTTGATAATTTCCAGCAATACTGCCGGGTTGAGGTTCAGTCCATCCATCGTGCCGCGACCATCAAATCACACCATCTCACAGCTTCCAGTGTGAGTCATTTATGACCAGTTGGCAACTTTTTTAGCTTCTTTGATGCTAGCCAGTTGGGCTGCGGCACGGGCCTGGCGGTGCATGGCGCGGCGTCCCAGCCATAGCACCAGGCCGGTCACCATGAACAGCAGGGGCGCCAGCCCGCTGGCCGACACCAGCACCCGCCCCGCCAGGCCGAACGCTTCACCCGTATGCAAGGGGAACTGCCAGTTGAAAAAACTGTCGCCGGCCGCCGCCGTGAGCGGGTCGCGCACGCGCAGCACGGCGCCGCTGAAGGCATCGACGCTGACGCGGGTCAGGCCGTCGTCCTTGCGCACTTCGCCCGGCTGGCGCATGCGGATTTCGAACGGCGCCTTGGCCGACCCCAGCGTCACGCGCGACAGCCGTCCCTGCGGCAGGCGCTGCTGGGCCGCCTCCAGCGCCGCCGCCACACTGACCGGCTGGCGGCCTGCGGCCGGGCCGTTGGCCGGCTTTGCATTCGGCTCCAGGGTCGCCACCGCACCCACCAAGGGGCGCACCCAGTCCGGCAGGTTCATCGCCATGCCGGTAAAGCCCAGCACCGCCAGCACCGGCGTCATGAAGAAGCCCGCCGCGCGGTGCAGGCTGTAATGGAACTGGCGCGAGGTCGGAGCACCGCGCACGGTCAGCGCCTTGCGCAGGCTGGCCAGCGAGTGCTTGGGCCACCAGAGCGCCAGGCCGAGCAGCGACGTCACGGTCAGCAGCAGGCCGCTGATGCCGGTCACGGTCTTGCCCACCTCGCCTGCCAGCAGGTAGCGGTGCAGGTGGAACAGGGTTGGCATGAGCAGTTGGCGCGACAGGCCGAATTCGCCATAGTTGCGCTCGCCCAGGATGGCCAGGGTGTAACGGTCCAGCATGACCTGGCGCGACACGTCGCTGCCGAAGCTGCCCTTGTCGCGCGCCGGCTGGCGGTACCAGGCCACGTACACGTCATCGGCCTCGTACGGCAGCATGAGCTGGGTCGGCTTGCCGTAGCCCGGCTCGGCGGCCAGGCGGTCGACGACGGCCTGGACCTGGGCCGGCGTGGGCGCCACGGCGGCGGCCGGGGCGGCCTGGCCGGCCACCGGGCGCGAATGCAGCAGCCCGGGGTTGAGCGCCGCGTCGAGTTCGTGCATCCACGCCAGCGCCACGCCGGTCAGCCCGGCCATGACAAAGATCGCCCCGAACACCAGGGCGACGTAAAGGTGGAGATCGCGCAGGCGCGCACGCAGCAGACCGGTCAGCATTGTTATATGTCAGCAATAAAGTAATTGAAATTATAAATGAGAATGATTATCATTGCGACTTTCGTTTGTATCTTTCTGTTCAGGAGTGACCGTATGACCACATTGCATCCCCTCACCCGTGCCGTGGCACTGGCCTGCCTGGCCCTGTCCGGCGGCGCGGCCATGGCCCAAAGCGCCGAGGAACCGATGAAGGAAGTGGTGGTCACGGCAACCCGCAACAGCAAGAGCGTCGACAAGATCCCCGGCGCCGTCACCGTGATTTCGCAGCGCGAGCTGGAAACCCAGTACCTGCTGGCGGACGACCCGTCCGCCGCGCTGGCCACCTACATCCCCGGCTATGCCCCGAGCCGCCAGAAAATGAGCTCGACCGGGGAATCGCTGCGCGGGCGCCAGACCCTGATCCTGCTGGACGGCGTGCCGCAATCGAACCCGCTGCGCGCCGGCATGCGCGAAGGCTACGTGGCCGACACCGCCATCATCGAACGCGTGGAAGTGATCAACGGCGCCTCCGCCATGCAGGGCATGGGCGCCACCGGCGGCATCGTCAACTACATCACCAAATCGCCGAAGGCCGACGGCACCACGCAATCGGTCAACGTGCGCCTGTCGTCCCAGCTGCGGCACGACAGCCTGGACTGGAAGACCGGCTACACCCTGCAGCACAAATCGGGCGACTTCGACCTGCTGGCCTTTGGCAGCATCCAGCAGCGCGGCCTGGGCTACGACGGCAAGGGCCGCCCGCTGGGCATCGAAGCGGTGCAGGGCGACACCATGGATTCGCAAGGCACCGACCTGTTCTTCAAGATCGGCCGGAATTTCGGCGACCAGCGCCTGCAGCTGACCGTCAACCGCTTCCGCATGGAGGGCGATGGCGACTACAAGCCGGTCAACGCGAATTTCGCCAGCGGCACCCCGACCAGCGCCACGCCGGGCACGCCGCCAGGCGCGCCGCCGCGCAACAAGGTCGAAACCAGCAGCCTGGAATACCGCCACCGCGACCTGCTGGGCGGCAGCTTCAATGCGCAATTGTTCAAGCAGGACTTCGCCTCGCTGTACGGCGCCACCAATACGTCGACCTTCCAGGACCCGGCGCTCGCGCCGAAAGGCACCCTGTACGACCAGTCCGAAGTGGTGGCCGACAAGTATGGCGCCAAGCTGACCTTCGTGCGTCCCGATACGCTGGTGCAGGGCCTGGAATTCACTGCCGGCCTCGATGTCCTGCGCGACCGCACCAAGCAATGGCTGGCCGGCACCGGCCGCACCTGGGTGCCAACCCTGGATTTCACGTCCGTGGCGCCGTTCGGCCAGCTGGAATATGAATTCGGCCCGCTCACCGTGCGCGGCGGCCTGCGCCACGAGGATGCCAAGCTGGAGGTGGACAGCTACACCACGCTGGCCGCCTACGGCAGCCGCCAGGTGCAGGGCGGCCAGCGCTCCTTCACCAAGAACGTGAAGAATATCGGCGCGGTGTGGCGCTTCAGCCCGAACTGGTCGGCCTTCGTGTCCAGTGCCGAAGGCTTCGGCCTGCCGGACGTGGGCCTGGTGCTGCGCGCCGTGAACAAGCCGGGCCAGTCGGTCGACACCCTGTTCGACATGGAGCCGGTCGTCACGCGCAACAACGAAATCGGCGTGAACTGGCGCGGCGCGCTGGGCAGCCTGGGCGCCTCGTTCTACGATTCGCGTTCCAAGCTGGGCACGGCGCTGCGCATCAATGCCGCCGGCATCGGCCAGCTGGACCGCGTGCCGACCACGGTACGGGGCTGGGAAGTGTCGGGCGAACTGCGCGCTTCGAAACAGCTGACGGCCTTCGGCTCCTTTGCCCGCACCATGGGCAAGACCGCCACCACGGCCGGTGCGCCGATGGACGTGGCGCTGGGCGCGCGCTCGCAAGGCCCGGACAAGCTGGTGGCCGGCGCCAACTGGGCCTTCATGCCGAAAGCCAGCCTGCGCCTGCAGGCCACCACCCTGTTCGACCGCGACATCAATATCGGCCGCACCGTGGGCACTTCCAACCTGGAAGAGCACTTCAACGGCTACACCCTGGTGGACCTGGCCGGCAGCTACGACACCCCATGGGGCAAGCTGGGCGTGGGCATCGAGAACCTGGCCGACCGCCAGTACATCGGCTACTACCCGCAATCGGTCAGCTACAAGGACCCGGTATCGCACTTCGCCGGCCGCGGCCGCACCGTGTCGGTCAGCTTCACCCACAGCTTCTGAGGCGCCGGACGGAGCCCAATCTGGGCAAAACATGATCTAGGTTATAAAAGTGCCAGACTGCCGGCTGGCGCGGCAAGATGGCAGTGATAACATTGGTCCCACTTTCCGGGAGGGGACCAATGGTCTTGTCGTGTCAGCAGCTCACTTGCCGTCGTGGCCGCAGCACCCTGTTCGCAGGTGTCAGCTTTGCGCTGCAGCCCGGCGAAGCGCTCTGGATCCAAGGACGCAACGGCAGCGGCAAGACGACGTTGCTGCGCTCCCTGTGCGGCCTGGTGCGCCCGGACCGCGGCAGCGTGCACTGGGACGGCCAGCCGGTCCTGGCCGCGCGCCCCCACTACCATTCCCAATTGCTGCACATTGGCCACGCCGATGGCTTGAAGCCCGACCTGCTGGCCTGGGAAAACCTGGCGCTGGGCGGGCTGCCCGGCGCGCGCTTCAGCCGCCAGCAGGCGCAGCACGCCCTGGCCGGCGTCGGCCTGGGCGCCGAAGCGCAGCGCCCGGTGCGCCTGCTGTCGCAAGGCCAGCGCAAGCGCGTCGCGCTGGCGCGCCTGCTGCTGGCGCCGGCACGGCCCTTGTGGATCCTTGACGAACCACTGGCAGCATTGGACCAGGCCGCGGCCGCGCAAGTGGGCAGCATCCTGCAAGCCCACTGCGCACGGGGTGGCCTGCTGGTGCTGACCACCCATCAGGCACCGGACCTGCCCGGCGCACGCTGCCTGCAGTTGGGAGCCGCATGCTGAACGCCGCCCGCCAGCTGCTGCAGCGCGACCTGCTGCTGGCCATGCGCCGGCGCAGCGACGCCCTGTTGCCGCTCGCTTTCTTCCTCGTCACAACCACGCTGTTCCCGCTGGCGCTTGGCGCCGATACCAGATTGCTGCGCACCGTGGCGCCCGGCGTCGTGTGGGTGGCGGCCCTGCTGGCATCCCTGCTTGGCTTGCCGCGCCTGTTCGCCGACGACCATGCGGACGGCGCGCTGGAGCAATTGCTGCTGGCGCCGCACCCGCTGGAAGTGCTGGTGCTGGCCAAGGTGGCGGCGCACTGGCTGACCTCCGGCGTGCCGCTGCTGGTGCTGGCGCCGCTGGTGGCCTTGCAGTACGGGCTGGACGCCGGCAGCCTGGGCGTGTTGTGGCTTGGCCTGCTGCTCGGGACACCGGTCCTGAGCCTGCTGGGCAGCATCGGCGCCGGCCTGGCGCTGGGCGCACGCGGCGGCAGCGTGCTGGTTGCACTGATCATGATGCCCTTGTATATTCCCTTACTGATTCTCGGTAGCTCGGCAGTCGTAGCCGCCGGCGACGGCACCGGCAGTGCGCCCCACCTGATGTTGTTGGGCGCCCTGCTGGCCGGCTCGCTGGCCGCGGCGCCATGGGCCACCGCCGCTGCCCTGCGGATCGCACACGAGTAGGACGGAGTTCAGCATATGGATCAACCGTATTATTCAACCGCCAGCGGCAGCCGCCGCCGTCTCACGCTCTTTACCTTCGCTTCGCCGCGCAATTTCTACGCCCTGGCTGGGCGCCTGGTGCCCTGGTTCACCGCCCTCGGGTTGCTGACGGGATTGGCCGGGCTGGCCATCGGCCTGCTGTTCGCGCCGACCGATTTCCAGCAGGGCGACGCCTACCGCATCATCTTCGTCCACGTGCCGGCGGCATGGATGTCGATGCTGGTCTACCTGGCCATGGCGGGATGGGCCGGTTTCGGCCTGGCGTACCACACCGGGGTTTCCTCCATCATGGCCAGCGCGCTGGCGCCCACCGGCGCCCTGTTCACCTTCCTCGCGCTGTGGACCGGCGCCCTGTGGGGCAAGCCGACCTGGGGCGCCTGGTGGGTGTGGGACGCGCGCCTGACGTCGGAGCTGATCCTGCTGTTCCTCTATCTGGGTTATATGGGACTGCACGCATCGATCGCCGACCCGCGCCGCGCCGACCGCGCCGCGGCAGTACTCGCGCTGGTGGGGGCGGTGAACATCCCGATCATTTACTTTTCGGTTTACTGGTGGAACACCCTGCACCAGGGCCCGTCCGTCACCCTGGGCCATGCGCCGACCATGGCGCCGGCCATGCTGGCGGCCATGCTGCTGATGGTGGCGGCGTTCTGGTGTTACGGGATCGCAGTCGCGCTGCGCCGCGCACGCTGCATCGTGCTGGAACGGCACGGCAGCGCCGCCTGGCTGCGCCGGAGGACGAAATGAACTGGCATAGCTTGCACGACTTCCTTGCCATGGGCGGTTATGGCGCTTATGTGTGGGGCTCTTTTGCCGTGGTGTCGGCGCTGATGGTGCTGGAAGTGTGGGCCCTGGCCCGGCGCGAGCGCCTGGCGCGGGCGGCCCTGGCCCAGCACCGGGAGGGGGCAGCATGAAGCCGCGCCACCAGCGGCTCGCCCTGATCGGCGCCAGCCTTGCCGCCTGCGGCATTGCGGCGACACTGGTGCTGTCGGCCTTCCGCGACAACCTGGTGTTCTTCTTCACGCCGTCGCAAGTGGTGGCCGGCGCCGCGCCGCGTCACGGCATCTTCCGCATCGGCGCCCTGGTCGAGCAAGGCAGCGTACGCCGGCTGGAAGACGGGCTGACGGTCAGCTTCGTCATCACCGACAACGTGCAGAAGGTGCCGGTGCATTACCAGGGCACCCTGCCCGACCTGTTCAAGGAAGGCAAGGGCGCCGTGGCGCAAGGCCGCCTGGGACAGGGTGCGCTGTTCCTGGCGCAGGAAGTGCTGGCCAAACATGACGAGAACTACATGCCCAAGGAAGCCGCGCACGCGCTGGAGCAGGGCCGCGCGCCCGCTTCGCTGAAAGGCTTGCCATGATCGCCGAAGCCGGCAACTTCGCGCTGGTGCTGGCCTTGCTGCTGGCCGCCGTGCAGGGCGTGCTGCCGCTGGCCGGCGCCTGGCGCGGCGACGCGCGCTGGATGGCGCTGGCGCGCCCGGCCGCCGGCGGCCAGTTCGTGTTCAGCAGCCTGGCGTTCGGCTGCCTGTTCTATGCGCTGTATGCCAACGACTTTTCACTGCGCTATGTGGCGCAGCATTCCAACTCCCTGCTGCCCTGGCAGTACCGCCTGAGCGCGGCCTGGGGCGGCCACGAAGGCTCGCTGCTGCTGTGGACCTGGCTGCTGTCGGCGTGGACGTTCGCGGCAGCCTGCCTGTCGCGCCAGTTGCCGCGCGAGCTGCGCGCGCGCCTGCTTGGCGTGCTGGGCCTGGTGGCAGTGGGCTTCCTGCTGTTCCTGCTGCTCACCTCGAATCCTTTTGCGCGCCTGCTGCCGGGCGCGCCGGACGGCAACGACCTCAATCCCCTGCTGCAGGACGGCGGCATGATCGCCCATCCGCCCTTGCTGTACATGGGCTACGTCGGCTTTTCCGTGACCTTTGCCTTTGCCATCGCGGCCTTGCTGGGGGGGCGCTTTGATGCCGCCTGGGCGCGCTGGTCGAGGCCATGGGCGCTGGCGGCGTGGAGCTTCCTGACGCTGGGCATCGCCATGGGCAGCTTCTGGGCCTACTATGAACTGGGCTGGGGCGGCTGGTGGTTCTGGGACGCGGTGGAAAACGCTTCCTTCATGCCCTGGCTGGTCGGCACCGCCCTGCTGCATTCGCTGGCGGTGACGGAACGGCGCGGCACCTTCCGCAGCTGGACGGCGCTGCTGGCCATCCTGGCGTTTTCACTGTCGCTGCTGGGCACTTTCCTGGTGCGCTCCGGCGTACTGACCTCGGTGCACGCCTTCGCCACCGACCCGCGCCGCGGCGCCTTCATCCTGGCCTACCTGGCCGTGGTGGTGGGCGGTTCGCTGCTGCTGTATGCCTGGCGCGCGCCGCGCCTGCAGCACAAGACCGCCTTTGCGCCGCTGTCGCGCGAATCGCTGCTGCTGCTGCAGAACGTCGTCATGCTGGCCGCCACCGGCACCGTGCTGCTTGGCACGCTGTACCCGCTGGTGCTCGATGCGCTGGGCGCCGGCAAGATATCGGTCGGCCCGCCCTACTTCGAGAAAGTGTTTGTGCCGATGATGCTGCCGGTGCTGCTGCTGGCGGCGGCCGGACCTTTTGCCGGCTGGCGCAACGGCACCCTGGCGCAGCTGGCGCGGCGCCTGCGCTGGCCGGCCGCCGCTGCGGCTGGCGCGGGCCTGGGCGCCGCCCTGGTGCTGCGCAGTTCTCCCATGGCCGCGCTCGGCCTGCTGCTGGCGGGCTGGATCCTGCTTGCCACCGCCTGGCAACTGCTGCAGCAGCGCGGCAGGCTGGCGCACCAGGCGCTTGCCTGGTGGGGCATGATCGCGGCGCATGCGGGCCTGGGTGTGTTCGTCATCGGGGTCACCATGGTCAAGGGCCACGAGCTGGTGCAGGACGTGGTGCTGGCGCCCGGCCAGCAGGCGGTACTGGGCGAATACCGCTTTGCCCTGGCCGCGCTGGAAGATGCGCGCGGCCCGAATTACACGGCCTTGCGTGCCAGCGTCGCCGTCACCCGCCAGGGCGAAGCGGTGGCCGTGCTGCAGCCCGAACAGCGCCGCTATACCGTGGCGCAGGACACCATGACGGAAGCCGCCATCGACCGCGGCTTGCTGCGCGACCTGTATGTCTCGCTGGGCGATGCCACCGGCGACGGGCGCTGGCTGCTGCGCATCCAGCTCAAGCCATTCGTCGGCTGGATCTGGGGCGGCTGCCTGCTGTTCGCGCTGGGCGGGCTGCTTGCCGCCGCCGACCGCCGCTACCGCACCGCTCCCCTGGCGCGGGCGGCGCAGCCGCCGGCCGCCGCCGCGCCGCCAACTGCCGTGGCCCTGCTGCAGGAGGCGCCATGAAGCGCTTCATGCTGCCGGCCGCCCTGTTCCTGGTCCTGCTGGCCATCCTTGGCGTTGGCCTGCGCGGCAACCCGCGCGAATTGCCCTCGCCCCTGATCGGCAAGCCGGTGCCGCCCTTCTCGGCGCAACTGCTGGACGACCCGGCCGCCACGCTGTCGCCCGCCGCGCTGCAGGGCCGGGTGTGGGTGCTCAACGTCTGGGCGTCCTGGTGCGAAGGCTGCCGCCTGGAGCACCAGGACTTGATGGACCTGGCGCGCGCGCTGCAGGCACCGGTGATCGGCCTGAACTACAAGGACGAGCGCGCCGACGCCCTGCGCTGGCTGGAACGGAACGGCAACCCCTACCGCCAGGTGGCGTTTGACCATGATGGCCGCATCGGCATCGACTTTGGCGTGTACGGCGTGCCCGAGACCTTTGTCATCGACCGCCACGGCATCGTCCGCATGAAGCATATCGGACCGCTGTCGGCGCCGGACGCGCGCGAAAAGATTGCCCGCAAGGTGAAGGAGCTGGCCAATGGCTGACAGCCCATCCAGCCTGGATAGCCGCACCATGGCCCTGGCCGGCGAACTGCGCTGCCTGGTGTGCCAGAACCAGAGCCTGGCCGACTCGCACGCGCCGCTGGCGCTCGACCTGCGCCAGCAGATCCACCAGCAACTGGCGCAAGGGCGCAGCGAACAGCAAGTGGTGGATTTCATGGTGCAGCGCTACGGCGACTTCGTGCTGTACGAGCCGCCGCTCAACGCCAGCACCGCGCTGCTGTGGTTCGGGCCCCTGCTGCTGCTGGCGGCGGGCCTGGTGGCGCTGCGCGGTTTCTGGAGGAGGCAGCCATGAGCATGTTCATTGTCCTGATTGCGCTGATGGCCGCGCTGGCCCTGGCCTGCATCGTGCCGCCGCTCCTGCGCCGCAGTCCCGCAAGCGATACGGTTCCATCCGGTGCGGCAGGCACCGCGCCGCAAACGCGCCTGGCGCTGGGCCTGGCCCTGCTGCTGCCGGCCGCCGCCGTGGCCATCTACCTGCAGGTCGGCCGTCCGGACGCACTGGCCATGCCGGCCGAGCTGCTGGCGGCAGCCGCCACGCCGGCCGACCACGGGCCGTCGGAAGCGGACCTGCCTGCCATGGTGGAGCGCCTGGCGCAACGCCTGCGCGCACAGCCCGGCGACGTCGACGGCTGGCACATGCTGGCGCGCTCCTACAGCGCCATGAACCGCCACGCGGACGCCGCCAAGGCTTACGCCCACCTTGCCACGCTGCTGCCGCAGGACGCCGGCGTGCTGGCCGACTATGCCGACGCGCTGGCCACGGCACGCGAGGGCGCCCTGGCCGGCGAGCCCGAGCGCCTGGTCGAGCGCGCCCTGGCCATCGACCCGCAGCAGCCGAAGGCGCTGGCCCTGTCCGGCAGCGCCGCCTTCGCACGCGGCGATTTCGCGCGCGCGGAAAGGCAATGGCAGGCGGTGTTGCCGCTGGTGCCGCAAGACTCGGAATTCGCACGTTCGACCCAGGCCGGCATCGCCGAAGCCCGGGCGCGCCAGGAACACCGCGCAACGCCCGCTGCCGCTCCCGCCGCAGCGGCCAGCGCCGCGGGGCGCATTGCCGGCACGATCCGCCTGGCGGCCGGTGTCGCCGCGCCGCCGCCCGGCCACACGCTCTTCATCTATGCCCGCGCCGCCGACGGTTCGCCGATGCCGCTGGCGGCCATCAGGCGCCAGGCAAGCACATTGCCCGTGCAGTTTGTGCTGGACGACAGCCACGCGCTGGCGCCCGGCACCCGGCTGTCCGAGGCGGGGCGCCTGGTGGTCGGGGCGCGGATTTCCGCCAGCGGCAGCGCCACGCCGCAGGCGGGCGACCTGGAAGGACGGGCCGCAGCGGTGACGCCGGGCAGCAGCGGCGTGGAAATCGCGCTGGCGCCGCGCGGCGGGCCGCCGCAATAGCAGTGCACGGGCAATCCCCTTAACCTGCGCCAATTTTGTGGCGCGCCTTTAACCGTAGAATGGGGCACATATGGAAAGCAAAGAACCAGGCGCCAGCAGGGCGCAAGAGCTGAAGGTCTTCCTGTTCATGACGGTGGTGCTGGCCCCCATCCTTGCCGTGGCGACGGTCGGCGGCTACGGCTTCATCGTGTGGATGTTCCAGCTGCTGACCGGCCGCCTGCCGGGTGCATGACGATGGGCGCCGAAGTCCACATCGCCGGCATCATTGTCCACGCCCGCCGCCAGCAGGCCGGCGAGGTGCGTGGCCAGTTGGCCATCCTGCCCCACTGCATCGTACACGCCGTCGAGGACGACGGCCGCATGGTGGTGACGCTGGAAGCGGAAAGCGCCCCGCGCACGCTTGACGCCATGGACGCCATCCGGGCCCTGCCCGGCGTCCTCAACGTCGCCCTGGTCTACCAGCATGCCGAACCTGCCAATTCTATGGACGAGGAACTGCCATGAAACAAACCCGCCGTGATTTCATTACCCGGACCGCCGCGATGACGGCGGCCGCCACCGCCGGCATCCAGTTGCCGGCTGCCGCCTCGAACGTCGTCACCGACGCGGCCAAGACCCAGCTCAAGTGGAGCAAGGCCCCTTGCCGTTTCTGCGGCGTGGGCTGCGGCGTCAACGTCGGCGTCAAGGATGGGCGCGTGGTGGCCACCCACGGCGACATCAACGCCGAAGTCAACCGCGGCGTCAATTGCGTCAAGGGCTATTTCCTGTCGAAGATCATGTATGGGGCGGACCGCCTGACCCAGCCCCTGATGCGCATGAAGAACGGCAAATACGCCAAGGACGGGGAATTCCAGCCGGTATCCTGGGACGCCGCTTTCGACGAGATGGCCAGGCAGTTCAAGAAAGTGCTGAACGAGAAAGGCCCGACCGGCGTGGGCATGTTCGGCTCCGGCCAATGGACCATCTGGGAAGGCTATGCGGCGGCCAAGCTGATGAAGGCAGGCTTCCGCAGCAATAACCTGGACCCGAACGCGCGCCACTGCATGGCTTCCGCCGTCGCCGGCTTCATGCGCACCTTCGGCATGGACGAACCGATGGGCTGCTACGACGACATCGAGGAAGCCGACGCCTTCGTGCTGTGGGGTTCCAACATGGCCGAGATGCACCCCATCCTGTGGACGCGCGTGACCGACCGCCGCCTGTCGAACCCGCACGTGAAGGTGGCCGTGCTGTCGACCTATGAACACCGCAGCTTCGAGCTGGCCGACCAGCCCATCGTGTTCACGCCGCAGACCGACCTGGCGATCCTCAATTACATCGCCAACTACATCATCAAGAACAACCGCGTGAACAAGGACTTCGTCAGCAAGCACACGCGCTTCGTGGTGGGCAATACCGATATCGGCTACGGCCTGCGGCCGGACAATCCGCTGCAGAAGGCTGCCGCCAACGCGGCCGAGGCGGGCGGCAGCAAGCCCAGCACATTCGAGGAGTATGCCAGGTTCGTCAGCGCCTACGACGTCGATTCCGTGTCGAAGCTGAGCGGCGTGCCGCGCGACCGCCTGGAACGGCTGGCGCAACTGTATGCCGATCCCAAGACCAAGGTCATGTCCTTCTTCACCATGGGCTTCAACCAGCATACGCGCGGCACCTGGTGCAGCAACCTGCTGTACAACATCCACCTGCTGACGGGGAAGATTTCCTCGCCCGGCAACAGTCCCTTCTCGCTGACCGGCCAGCCATCGGCCTGCGGCACGGCGCGCGAGGTGGGCACCTTCTCGCACCGCCTGCCGGCCGACATGCTGGTGGCCAATCCCAAGCACCGTGAGTTCGCCGAAAAGATCTGGAAGCTGCCGCCCGGCACCATCCCCGACAAGCCCGGCCTGCACGCGGTGGCGCAAAGCCGCGCGCTCAAGGATGGCAAGCTGAACGCGTACTGGGTCATGTGCAACAACAATATGCAGGCCGGCCCCAACATCATGGGGGAAATCCTGCCCGGCTTCCGCAACCCGAACGCCTTCGTCGTGGTGTCCGACCCCTACCCCACGGCCAGCACCACGGCTGCCGACGTGATCCTGCCCACGGCCATGTGGGTGGAGAAGGAAGGCGCCTACGGCAACGCGGAACGGCGCACGCAGTTCTGGCACCAGCTGGTCAGCGCGCCCGGCGACGCGCGTTCCGACCTGTGGCAGCTGATGGAATTTTCCAAGCGCTTCAAGATGGAAGAAGTATGGCCGTCGCCGCTGCTGGCCGCCATGCCCGCGTACAAGGGCAAGACCCTGTTCGACGTGCTGTTCCGCAATGGCCAGGTGGACAAGTTCCCGGCCTCGCAGGTTGAAGCTGGCTATCAGAACGACGAAGCGAAGGCGTTCGGCTTTTACCCGCAGAAGGGCCTGTTCGAGGAATATGCGAGCTTCGGCCGCGGTCACGGGCATGACCTGGCGCCCTTCGATACTTACCACCAGGCGCGCGGGCTGCGCTGGCCCGTGGTGGACGGCAAGGAAACCCGCTGGCGCTACCGCGAGGGCCTCGATCCTTACGTCAAGAAAGGCGAGGACGTGCGCTTCTACGGCCACCCGGACGGCAAGGCAGTGATCTTTGCACTGCCGTACGAAAAGCCGGCCGAAGCGCCTGACAAGGAATACCCGTTCTGGCTGTCCACCGGCCGCATGCTGGAGCACTGGCATACCGGCACCATGACGCGCCGGGTACCGGAACTGTACCGCGCGGTGCCGAATGCGGTCTGCTTCATGCATCCGGACGACGCCAAGGAACTGGGCGCGCGGCGCGGCGACCTGATCGAAGTCAAGTCGCGGCGCGGCCTGATCCAGACGCGGGTCGAGACACGCGGGCGCAACCGGCCGCCGCGCGGGCTGGTATTCATCCCATTCTTCGACGCCAGCCAGCTGGTGAACAAGGTGACGCTTGACGCCACCTGCCCCATCTCGCTGCAGACCGACTTCAAGAAATGCGCTGTCAGCATCCGCAAGGTATAGGAGCCCAGGCCATGAAAAAACTCGCACTCCTTCTCGCGTTCCTGCTGCCGCTTGCGGCGCAGGCCCAGGCGCCGCGCGCGCTTGACAATATGCGCGGCCCGACCCCGCTGGCCGACACCACGAAGCCGGCCCCCATGGTCAACCCGGACAACAGCGACGTGCGGCGCGCGCGCAATTACGCCATGCAGCCGCCCATCATCCCGCACAAGATTGAAGGCTACCAGATCGATAAAAGCGCCAACCGCTGCATGATGTGCCACGCCCGCACCCGCACGCAGGAAAGCCAGGCGCCGATGATCAGTGTCACGCACTTCCAGAACCGGGACGGCAACTTCCTGGCCGAACTGTCGCCGCGCCGCTACTTCTGCCTGCAATGCCACGTGCCGCAGGCGAACCTCGATCCGCTGGTGCCGAACCAGTTCAAGGACGTGGACACCATGCTGAACCAGGCCGCGCCAGCCGCACCGGCGAAGAAAAAATAAGGGGAACGCCATGTTTAGGCTGATACGAAATTACTGGAACGTCCTGCGCCGCCCCAGCATGCACCTGAGCCTGGGTTTCCTGGTGATCGGCTCCTTCGTGGCGGGGGTGGTATTCTGGGGTGGCTTCAACACCGCCATGGAAGCCACCAATACTGAAAAGTTCTGCACCGGCTGCCATGAGATGCGCGACAACGTCTATCCCGAACTGCAGCGCACCATCCATTTCGCCAACCGCACCGGGGTGCGCGCCAAGTGCTCCGATTGCCATGTGCCGCATGAATGGACCAGCAAGATCGCGCGCAAGATGCAGGCGTCCAAGGAGGTATGGGGCAAGGTGTTCGGCACCATCGACACCCGCGAAAAATTCGAGGCGCACCGGCTGCAGCTGGCCAGCAACGAGTGGCGGCGCATGAAGGCCAACAATTCGCTGGAATGCCGCAACTGCCACCAGTTCGAATCGATGGACTTCACCCGCCAGAGCAAACGCGCAGTGGACGCCCACTCGACCCAGCTGGCCAACGGCGAAAAGACGTGCATCGACTGCCACAAGGGCATCGCGCATACCCTGCCCGACATGTCAGGCGTCAAATAGCTTGCGGTAGGCCGACGGCGAGCTATGGAAGGCGGCGCGGAAGTGCTGCCTGAGCGAGATGGCGCTGCCGAAGCCTGCCGCCTGCGCCACCGCTTCGATCGGGGCGTCGCTGGCCTCCAGCAGGCGCTGGGCGTGTGCCAGGCGCTGGTTCAGCAGCCATTGCTTGAATGAAGTCCCGGTGGCCTGCCGGAAGTGGCGCGTGAAATTGCGCCGGCTCATGGCGGCCCGCGCGGCCAGCGCATCCAGGCTGTGCTCGTCGGCCAGGCGGTGTTGCACCCATTCCAGCACCTGCGCCAGGCGGCTGTCGGCGGCGGTCGCCGGCACCGGGCGGTCGATGAACTGCGCCTGCCCGCCCTCGCGGTGCGGCGCCACCAGCAGGCGGCGCGCCACCTTGTTGGCGTAATCGGCGCCGGCCCATTTGCGCAACAGGTAGAGCGAACAATCCAGGCCGGCCGCCACGCCGGCCGAAGTCACCACGTCGCCTTCATCCACGTACAGCACCTGCTCGTCGACCCTGACCTGCGGCCGGCGCTCGGCCAACCGGTCGGCAAAGGCCCAGTGCGTGGTGGCCGTGCGCCCGTCCAGCAAGCCCGCTTCGGCCAGCGGAAAGGCGCCCAGGCACAGCCCCACGACGGTGGCGCCACGGGAGTGGGCGCGGCGCAGCGCCTGCAGCAATGCCGGCGGCGCCGGGCGGCAGTCGTCGTGCCAGGTCGGCATGATGACCACGTCGGCGCCGGCCAGCGCCCGCAACCCCTTGGCCGTGGCGATATCGAAACCAGCGGAGGTGCGCAGCAGGCCAGGCTCGGCGGCGCACACCTGCACGTCGAACAGTTGTGCCCTGTCGCTGCCGCCAAACACCAGGCACGGCACGGACAGGTGGAACGGGATGATGCCGTCGAAGGCAATGATGGCGATTTTCTTGCGCATGGCCCGATTATATCGAATATCGTCCTGCGGGCCACTGTCGCGATGACGCTGCCGGGCGCAGAATGGCACCCATCAACTCACCGAATGGAGGAAACACCATGCCACGCCGCGCCCTGATCGTGATCGACGTCCAGAACGAATACTTCACCGGCAAGCTGCCGATCGAATACCCACCGGTCGAGCAGACATTGCCGAATATTGTGCAAGCCATGAAGGCGGCGCGCGAAAGCGGCGTGCCGGTGGTGGTGGTGCAGCACGATACGCCGGCCGGGGCGCCCGTGTTTGCGGTGGGATCGGACGGCTGGCAGCTGCACCCCGCGGTGGCGGCACTGGGCGCCGACTATGTCGTCAACAAGAAGATGGCCAGCAGCTTCACCGGTACCGGCCTGGCGCAATGGCTGGCCGACCACGGGATCGATACCCTGACGATCGCCGGCTACATGACGCACAACTGCAATGCCTCGACCATTTACGAAGCGGCCCACAAAGGGCTGGCGGTGGAGTACCTGTCCGACGCGACCGGCGCGCTGCCTTACGAAAACGCGGCGGGACGGGCCTCGGCGGAAGAGATCCACCGCGTCTTCAGCGTGGTGTTCCACTCGAACTTCGCGGCCGTGGCCACCACGCGCGAGTGGGCCGACGCCGTCAGCGCCGGCCGTGCGTTAGCGAAGGACAATGTCTACTTGTCCAATTTGCGGGCGCGCGAAAGCTTGGGCCGCGCCTCGTCGGTCTGACGCTTGCCGGCAGGGCCGGTGGCCGACTCCTGCGAGCCGGCATGCTGGTCCTGCTGCATGCTGGCGCCGCTTTCCGTGCGCTGGCGCATCCGCTCGGCGGACTGGCGTGCCGCCCAGCCGGTCTGCTGGCTGGCCGTGCCGCCCTGCTCACCTACCCCTGCCTTGTCGCGCTGCAGGTTGTCGCTGCCGCGCTGGACGTTGCTGCCCTGCGGGGCGCCACGCTGTTCATTGCCCGGTTCCACGCCCGGCGCCCGCCCTTTCAGGCTACCCGGCGCGACCGGATGCATTTTCTCCTTGCTGACCATGATTCATCCTCCTGCAAACTGGATGCTGCCATGGTGCGCGCCTTCCCCCTGCGCCTGTATCGGCGCAAGGCAAAGGCACTTGTAGGAGATCGCCTCATTGCCGCTTGCCGCGGCCGGGCGAGAGCCAGCCCGCGCCCGGCCTATTCGTAATACGGTTCAGCGCTCGACAGCTTGCCGACCAGGAAGGCGTCGGCCACGGCCTGCAGCGGCGTGAGGTCGACGTCGGAACGGCCTTCGGCCACCAGTTTGCGGAAATGCTCGTACAGGCCGGGATATTCGCGGTCCGGCTCGTCCAGCACCACCTTGCCGTTGACCTCCATGATGCGGCCGCCCAGATGCAGTGCCATGGTTTCGCCGGCGTCCGACTCCACGAATATGCTCCAGGTCTGCTCGCCCAGTTGCAGGAAGTCGAACTCAGCGTCGATCGGCACGCCGCGCTCGCTCACCATTTCCAGCTCGGCCTGGATCGGCGCGCTGCAATTGGACGGCACGTGCAAATGCGCCTTGCGCACCAGGGCCGGGCCGCCCAGCAGCCGGGTCAGGATCGACAAGGCATTGATGCCCGGGTCGAACACGCCCATGCCGCCAGCCTCGAAGATCCAGCGCTGGCCTGGATGCCACTGGCGCACGTTCTCTTTCCAGCGGATGCCCACCGACTTGACGGTGCGGGCATTCATCCATGCGCGGGCGCTTTCGACGCCCGGCGCGAAGCGCGAATGCCAGCTGGCCAGGGCGGTCACGCCGTGCTGCGCCGCCATCGCCGCGATGGAGGCCGCCTCGCCCAGCGTAGCTGCCGGCGGCTTTTCGAGGAACACGTGCTTGCCGGCTGCGATGGCCTGGCAGGCCAGCTTATGCCGCACCTGCGGCGGGGTGCAGATCGCCACGGCCTGGATCTCGGGATGCGCGGCCAGCATGGCGCCCATGTCGGGATAACGCAGCACACCTTCCGGTGAACTGGACGGCGATGCGCCCGCGACCAGTTCCAGCCCCTCGTTGCCGCGAATCGCGGGGATATGCTGGTCAACGGCAATCTTGCCCAAGCCAACCAGCCCAATTTTCAATACCATGCCTGAACTCCTCTATTAACGGCCTGTTTCAATACAATACACGGCGCCCGCCTTGAGGCGGCGCGCCACTGGAAGCATTACCAGAGTGCCCCGTAGACCACGGCCAGCAGCACGCACACCACGGCAGACCCGATGGCGAACCCGCGGTCGACACGGAACAGCTGCCGGTCTACCACCATGGCTTTCGCCTCGCCATCGCGCCTTCCCATCAGGCTGATCAGCACCATGCCCGCCGCGACCGCGCAGAACACCAGGAACATGCGGTCGATGAACGGGATTTCATAAACACCAGCGCCGTTGTCGGCCGCGAAGCCGATCGGCGCCAGGAAGGACAAGTCCATCATCGCCGGCAGGAATTTCAGCACGATGGAAAACACCAGCCCGCCCACCGTGGCAAACATGGCGGCGGCATTGCTCGTCTTCTTCCAGAAGAAACCCAGCAGGAACATGGCGAGGATGCCCGGCGATACGAAGCCGGTGTATTCCTGGATGTACTGGAAGCCGCCCTTCTTGTCGATGCCCAGCAAGGGCGCGATCAGCACGGCGATCGCCATCGAAGCTACCACGGTCAGGCGGCCGATCCACACCATGCGCTCTTCGCTGGCGGCGGGGGCCAGCTTCTTGCGATAGATGTCCAGCGTGAAAATGGTGGCGATGCTGTTTGCCTTGCCGGCCAGCGATGCCACCACAGCTGCGGTCAGGGCGGCAAAGGCAACGCCGCGTAAGCCATCGGGCAGCAATGCCAGCAGGGTCGGGTAAGCGCGGTCGGGATTCAGCTCACCGCCGGCCCGCAGTGCCCCACCCAACGCACCCGCCTGGTCCAGCGCAAACGCCGCGATCCCCGGCAGCACGACGATGACCGGCATCAGCAGTTTGAGGAAGGCGGCGAACAGCAAGCCCTTGCGCGCAGTCGGCAAGTCCGCGCCCAGCGCGCGCTGGGTGATGTACTGGTTGCAGCCCCAGTAATTCAGGTTGGCGATCCAGATGCCGCCCAGCAGGATGCTCAGGCCCGGCAAGTCCATATAGCTCGGATGGTCGCGCGACAGCACCATGTCGAAGTGGCCGCGGGCGCGGGCGAACAGTTCGGCCGTGCCATGCAGCGCACCCTTGCCGCCGCCCAGCCCCGCCACCAGGTCCAGCGCAATCCAGGTGGTGACCAGGCCGCCGAGCACCAGGCACACCACCTGGATCACGTCCGTATAGCCGATCACCTTCATGCCGCCGAGCGTGATGACGGTGGCGAAGATGGCCAGGAACAGCATGCAGGCACCCACACTCAGGCCCGAAATGCTGCTGATGGCAATCGCGCCCAGGTAAAGGATGGAAGTCAGGTTGACCACGATGTAGAGGCCGAGCCAGAACAGCGCCATGGTCATCGCCACACCCTTGCCGTAGCGCTGCTCGAGGAATTGCGGCATGGTGTAGATATGGTTCTTCAGGTAGACCGGCATGAAGAACACCGCCACGATGATCAGGGTGGCAGCCGCCATCAATTCGTAGACCGCGATCGCCATGCCGATCTTGAAGCCCGAGCCGCTCATGCCGATGAACTGTTCAGCCGAGATGTTGGAAGCGATCAGGGATGCGCCAATCGCCCACCAGGTGAGCGAGCCTTCCGCCAGGAAGTAGTCGCGCGAAGCCGAGCCGGAGCTGCTGTTGCGGCGGCGGTAAATCCAGATGCCGTAGGTGGCGACCACCGCGAAATAAACCAGGAAAACGATGGAATCGAGTGTTGTAATTTTCATGCTGTCCCCTTCTTTTTGCCTGACCGCCTAGATTAACCAGTTGGCTATTCCGCAGTTATGAGGAATAGCGCTCGAGCTATGAATTTCTGGCATAACCGATCCATTCAATCCATGAATCAATCCATCCATTGTTTGGTTTGAACGCGCATCAATCGCAGCCTATGATCGGTTCACCAGATAACAAGGAGACACCGTGGACCGGGCACCAACCATGCACGCGGCCAGCGCCGCCACAGCCAGGACGCATGCGCGCTGGCTGGTCCTCGCGATGCTGTTCGCGATTACCACGATCAACTACGCCGACCGTGCGACGATCTCGATCGCCGGCCCGGCAATCCAACAGGAACTGGGCCTGTCCGCCGTGCAGATGGGTTTCATCTTTTCTGCCTTTGCCTGGTCTTACGTGCTGGCCCAGCTGCCGGGCGGCTGGCTGCTGGACCGCTTCGGTTCCAGGATCACCTATTTCTTCAGCATCCTGCTGTGGTCGACCTTCACCATGCTGACCGGCGCGGCAGGCTTTTTCACCGGCGCCGCGGCGGTCGGCGTGCTGTTCGCCCTGCGGCTGCTCGTCGGGGCGTCGGAAGCGCCCTCCTTCCCCGGCAACAGCCGCATCGCGTCGGCCTGGTTCCCCACCCATGAACGGGGGCTGGCGGCCGCCATCTTCAATTCCGCGCAGTATTTCGCCACCGTGCTGTTCGCCCCCATCATGGGCTGGCTGGTGCACAACGCCGGCTGGCACAGCGTGTTCTACGTCATGGGCGGCCTGGGCATCCTGATGGCTTTCCTGTGGCTGAAGGCCATCCACGGCCCGAAGGACCATCCAGCCATCAGCGCCGGCGAACTGCAGTATATCCGGGAAGGCGGTGCGCTGGTCGACCTGGAGGGCGGGCGGCGCAACGCCCAGCCGAAGCATGTGAACACCCTCGCCTGCATCCGGGAATTGCTGTCCAGCCGCATGCTGCTGGGCGTGTATGTCGGCCAGTACTGCATTACCACGCTGACGTATTTCTTCCTCACCTGGTTCCCGGTCTACCTGGTGCAGGAGCGCCACATGACGATCCTGAAAGCCGGCTTTGTCGCATCGCTGCCGGCGGTCGCGGGCTTCCTCGGCGGGGTGACGGGCGGCTGGCTGTCGGACCGCCTGGCCAGGTCCGGCTGCTCGCTGTCGGTGTCGCGCAAGCTGCCCATCGTACTGGGCATGCTGATGTCGATGAGCATGATCGCCTGCAACTACATC